>NZ_JAJDNQ010000084.1 GCF_022340605.1 Thiohalocapsa sp. | reverse complement strand
GCAGGGTCTCGGAATTTCGGTCTTGATCGTAACTCCGACCAAGCGCTCGTCCTGTGGGAGCGGCGTCCCCGCCGCGACCGGGCGCCCGTCGCGCCGAGGACGGCGCTCCCACGGCGGTGGACGGACTTATGATCAAGGCCGGAATTTCCGCAGCGAAGCGCTAGCGGCAGGGCTCCTTGCTCCAGTTCTCGTGCCCCCGCCCCGGCCAGCACTGCACTTGCTTGCCGGCCCATATGAGCTTCCAGTCGCTACCCTGGGGCTTGAATTCCAGGCGATGCCGCAGGCTGCGTACCGAGTCATCCGGCAGGTCCACCTGGGTGAACAGCACGACCTGCTGCATGGCGGTTTCGCTCAACAGCTCCGGCTCTTGGGAATAGTTGCCTTCTTTGGGGTCGCTGTCGCCATACAGGCTCTTCGCCAGCGCCATGGGGTCGGCGCCGACGATGTTGCCGCCGGGCAGCGGGACGGTCTCGAAGGGGGCGCGGCCCGGATCGGTCTCCAGGGTCTCGTCGTCGGCGTTCTCGGGCGTGGCGCCGCAGCCGGCGAGCAGCGCGGCGCTCAGGCACGATGCACACAGCAGTTGGGCGGGCAGTGGCAGGGAAGGTTTGCCATCACGCATGGCGGCGTTCTCCATTTGGGTCCTGGCCGCGGATGATACCGCAGCATCCAAAGCCGGCCGACCGATGTCCACCCTGATGTCCACTTGCCGCGCCAAGGCCAGCGCCCCGCTTGATGGCGAAGGCTCAGCAGGCCGCCGCGCTGTACTCGCTCTTGGAGCCGGTGAGGTCCCACGCGAAGGTGCAGTCCAGGTGCGAGAGCACGGAGATCAGCCCGCTCTCGCCGTCCTCCACCATCACGGCGATAGGCGCGCGCTTGCCGAACTGCCTGTTGCCACGCTTGACCCATAGGTCGCGCATTTCGGGATTGCGCGGGAAGTAGGTGTGCAGCGCGTCCTCGATGCGCAACAGGTACGCGACACGGCGGTCCACGGTGGTGTCCGCCGGGAATGCCTCCTCCTCACGGAAACGGGCGATGTTGCGCGCCTTGACGTTGGCCGGCAGTTGCAGCAGCCGGATCATGTCCTGCGCGCCGAGGTTCCAGCTTTCCAGCATGCCCATGACGCGGCGAGTCATGGCGAGGCGATCTTCTGCATTGAGCTCAGACATACGCGGTAGCACCTTGGGTTGCAAACGTTTGAGCGGCGCGGCGGATGCTGCCGGCAACGCCCGGTGATCATAGAGTGCAGGCTTAAAACCTAGTATGCAACCCGGAAATGAGGGTAGAAAGACTTTCACGGTCTCGCGGCGGCGTCCAGCGGACACGCAACCCCGGACTGGGCACGGGTGCGGGCGCATCGGCCGCCCGGATCAGCCGCTCGGGTCCAGCCGCGTCGCGTCCAGACCGATGCCGATGGGTCCGCGCGGCAGCACCAGTTCGACCCGCTCGCCGTCACGGACCACGGTTACGTTGACCAGTTCGCCGCGTTCCCCGGCGCTAGTGGCGGCACGTAGGTCCTGGAAGTCCAACACGGGCTGGTCGCCGTAACGCTCGATGACGTCGCCGGGCAGCAGACCACTCTCCTCGCCAGCGGAGCCGGGCAGCACCGACTCCACGGCCACCCGATTCGACTGGCCGGTCTGATAGAGGTACCGGTCGTAGGCGTCGACGCCGATTTCGTCCTCGATGGAGACGCGCTGCCCGTTCAGCCGCCGCAGCTCGTCGCGGTAGCGGGCGCTGCCGAGCCAGCCGTTGCGGGCGGCCTCGTCGCGCAGCTCGAGCCGGGCCAGGGAGAGCTGGGACTCGCGCCAGATGATGTCATCGGCCACCTCCGGCGCGACGCCCACGCTGACCAGCGACTCGCGCTGCTGCGCCGGCGTCGACGGCCGATTGCGCTGCGCCGCGCCATCGGCATCGTCCTCGGCTTCGGGCTTACGGCGCTCAATCGTGGCGACGCGCTGGCGCAGCGCCGCCAGCTCCGACTGCATGCGGCCCCAACCAGCCGTCAGCTCATCGACGCGTGCCTTCAGCGCGTCGGTAACCTCGGGCGACACGCTGGGAGGCGCGGCGACGGGCGGCTCGGGCTCGGCGGGCGGCGGCTCGGGCTCTACGGTGGTCACCGTGGCGACGCTGGCGGGGGCCTCCGGCGCGGGCTGTGACCCTGGCGACGGCGCCGCCTGCTCGGCGGTCACGGGCTCGGGCGGCGGGTTGTGCCGCAGCACGTCGGGGAAGACCGTCGCGCCGGTGAGCAGGCCGGCAAAGAAGGTCGCGGTGGCGGTAAGGATCAGTCGTGTGCGTTGATGCATCTCTGGGTCTGCGTCTGCTGCCGCGGAAACGTCCGGCGAGGCGTACCCCTTAGGCTGCCGCTCGACGCGCCCGTTCCGCAACCCCGGCCCTCACCGCGCCGCGCCTGAGCGCGACAGATCGTCAGCGCGCCGCGGCGCCATGGCAAAAGCAGCCGGTTCGAAACCGCCGAAGGCGCGCCGGTAGCCGTCGCGCTTGCGCAGGATAGTGAGCCAGCTCAGGCCCGCCCGGGCGCCCTCCAGGATCAGCAGCTCGAACAACCGGCGCTCGTCATACAGCGGCACGCCCCACTGGTCGTCGTGGTAGGCAACGTAGAGCGGATCCGTGCCGCACCAGGGGCAGCGAACCGGGGGAGCGCATGCGGTCATGACCCTGCCCCGTGGGTTGCTCAGGCCGGTAGCCGGTCGAGCAGCATCTCCAGCGTCCGGCCGATGCCGGCGAAGAGGTCCGGGTCGGCGGCGCGCATCTCCGCGGCGGTCTGCACGTACCGGGCCGGCACGATCTCGTCCGCGCAGTGCCGGCAAATGGCCGTAACGCTCTCCGGGGTGGACTCCAGGTGGAACTGCAGGCCCAACACGCGGCCATCGACCAGGAAGGCCTGGTTCACGCAGCCCTCGCTCTGCGCCAGGTGCACGGCACCGGCGGGCAGGTCGAACGTGTCCCCATGCCAGTGGAACACCGGCAGCGTAGGCGGCAGGCCATCGCAGAGGTCCAGGGCCCGCGCCTCATCGGTGAGCTGCACCGGAAACCAGCCGATCTCCTTGTGGGCGTTGCGATAAACCCGCGCGTTCAGGGCCGCGGCGATGAGTTGCGCGCCCAGACAAACGCCGATGACGGACTTGCCCACGGCCACCGCCTGGGCGATGAAAGCCCGCTCGTCCGCTAGCCAGGGATAGTCATCCGTATCGCCGACGCTCATCGGGCCACCCATGACGATGAGCCGGTCGAAGTCGGTCAGCCCCGGCAGCGAGTCACCGGCATAGAGATGACTGACAGCAAGCGAGTGGCCCCGCCGCCCGGCCCAATCCGCGATTGCAGCCGGGCCTTCGAAAGGAACGTGCTGTAGGACTTGGATATGCATCGGCTAACTCGCTGCCGTAATCAGCCAGCCGCCGCCAGCGCTTGCTCCAGATCCGCGATGATGTCGTCGATGTGCTCGAGGCCGATGGAAAGCCGCACCAGGTCCTCCGACACGCCGGCGCTGGCGAGCTCGTCCGGGCCGAGCTGGCGGTGGGTCGTGGTGGCCGGGTGGCAGGCGAGGGTCTTGGCGTCGCCGATGTTCACCAGCCGCACGGCGAGCTTGAGCGCATCGATGAACTTGGCACCGGCCGCGCGGCCGCCCTTGATGCCGAAGGACAGGATGGAGCTGGCCTTGGCGCCGTCCATGTACTTCTGCACCAGAGGATAATCGGGGCTGTCCGGCAGGCCGGCGTAGCGCACCCATTCCACCATGTCGTGGGCCTTGAGGTACTCGGCAACGGCGACAGCGTTCTCGCAGTGGCGATCCATGCGCACGGGCAGGGTCTCGATGCCCTGCAGGATCAGGAAGCTGTTGAAGGGCGAGATGGCGCTTCCCATGTTGCGCAGCGGCACGACGCGAGCACGCCCGATGTAAGCGGCGGGGCCGAGGGCCTCCGTGTAGACCACGCCGTGGTAGGACACGTCCGGCTCATTCAGCATCGGGAAGCGCTCCGCGTGCTCCGCCCACGGAAACTTGCCGGAGTCCACCAGCGCGCCGGCGATGGTCGTCCCATGGCCGCCCATGTACTTGGTCAGCGCATGCACGACGATGTCGCAACCGTGCTCGAAGGGACGGCACAGGTACGGGGTCGGCACCGTGTTGTCGACGATGACCGGCACGCCGTGGCTGTGCGCCATGTCGGCGATGGCAGCAAGATCCGCTACGTTCCCCGCCGGGTTGCCGATGGACTCGCAGAACACCGCCTTGGTCTTGGCGTCGATGCTGGCCTCCATGGCCGCGATGTCGTTGGGCGCGACCATGCGCACGTGGATGCCGAGCCGCGGCAGGGTGTGCGCGAACAGGTTGTAGGTACCGCCGTAGAGGGTGGTGGTGGCGACGATGTTGTCGCCGGCCTGGGCGATGGTGAAGAGGGCATAGGTGATGGCCGACATGCCCGAGGCGAGTGCCAGGGCGCCGATGCCGCCCTCGAGGGCCGCGACGCGCTGCTCCAGCACGTCGCTGGTGGGATTCATCATTCGGGTATAGATGTTGCCCGCCACCTTGAGGTCGAACAGGTCTGCGCCGTGCTGGGTATCGTCGAAGGCGTAACTGGTGGTCTGGTAGATGGGCGTGGCCACCGACTTGGTGGTGGGGTCCGGCTGAAAGCCGGCGTGGATGGCCTTGGTCTCGATCTTCATGCTCCACTCCTCGTTCTCATGTTGGTTGTTCGTGCCCGCCTGCCCGGCAGCCGCGCCGTCCACCGGCGCGCAGCGGCCGCTTAGCATAGCGCAAGGCGGCCGCCCCCTTGGCGGAACCGCGTGCACGGGGCACTGTGCTAGATTCCGACGGGGGAAGGAGCGCCAAGGAGGGGGCCAGTGGGGATGGCGTCGAAGGGCACGCCGGGAGCGCTTCGGGAAACTCGTCTGGAGTAGCGGCCATGATCGACATCAAGCACAAAGACACGGGCGAGGTACTCGCCAGCATCGACGCGAGCTCGCTCGCCGGTGCCGACCTGCGCGACATGCGCCTCAACGGTGCCGACCTTTCGGGCGCAGACCTGAGCGGCGCCAACCTGGAGTTCAGCGATCTGGTCGGCGCCGACCTGTCCCGCGCCAACCTGCGCGGGGCGACCCTGCTGAGCGCACACCTGGATGACGCCAACCTCGCCGAGGCAGACCTCTCGCGCGTGCGTGCCGGCTCCGACCGGGCCGCCCTTGCGGCGGTAATGACCGGCGCCAACCTGCGCAGCGCCAACCTGGAAGGCGCGGACCTGCGCAACGCCGAGATTCGCGGCGCCAACCTGAAGCGGGCCAACCTGAGCTCCGCGGACATGCGCGGCACGGATTTTTCGCTCAGCAATCTCTGCAACGTATCGGCCGCCAAAGCGCTGTTCATCCACGCTAACCTGCGCGAGGCGAACCTGTGCTGCGCGGACCTGCGTGACTGTCACTTGAACGACGCCAACCTGGTGCGCGCGAGCATGCACGAGGCCAACCTCGGCAGCGCGCAGCCCGGCGGCTTCACGGTGGTGAACCTGGCCAACTTCGAGGGGGCGAACCTGCGCGACGCACGCTTCAGCAACGTCTCCGCCCAGGATGCCAACTTCCGCAACGCCAACCTCACCAACGTGGACTTCACCGATGCGGTGCTCGGCGGGGCCATCCTGCGCGGCGCCAACGTGGCGGGCGCCAACTTCCATGGCGTGGAACTAGCCAGCGTCACCATGGAGTTCGCCAATTTCTCGAAGGCGCTAAATGCCGAGATTCCGAGTTACAAGAAGAACCTGCGCTAGGACAGCCAAGAACCCAGCCGGGCGATTCTCACGCAACATCGACAACGGCCGTCGCCCGGGCCAGGCACCGTCGGTCGGGCTGAGCGATAGCGAAGCCCGACGCAGCCTCGGCCGATGGCGGGCGCCGCGTCGGGCTCCCTGGCGTCAGCCCGACCTACCGATCCCCACGCTTCAACACGCGGGGCCAGCCTTTGCGCGCCGGTTCGACGCACGCTCGTCGCGGTGGGGACGCCGCTCCCACGGTACCCGCGGGGGCATCGGGCTCACGGGCGAGGTCATGCCGGGCGTGGATGCGGCTTGGCGTCAGCGGGCGAGGCGGGTGATGCGCACCACCAGCGAAATCTGCCGCAGCCGGCGGATGATGGTGGCGAGGTGGGCGCGGCTCTGGACGTTGATGGTGAAGTCCAGGGTCGAGGTCATGCCGTCCTTCTCGCGGGAGTTCACGTACTCGATGTTGGAGCCCTGCTCGGCGATGGCCGCGGCGATGGTCGCCAGCGCACCGCGGCGGTTGCCGATCTCGACGCGGATCTCGGTGGCGAACTCGGCCTTCGGGTCGTCGGCCCACTCCACCTCCAGCCACTTGTCGCGCTTGGACTGGAACTCGCCTAAGTTGCGGCACTCGCAGCGGTGCACGACGATGCCCTTGCCGGGGCTGAAGAGCCCGGTGATGGCATCCCCGGGAATGGGCCGGCAACAGCGGGCGAGATTCACCACCATACCCTCGGTGCCGCGGATGGCGAGCCGCCGCGGGCTACCGTCCTCCGGCACTTGCGTCTCGGCATCGGACTTGTCGACCCCGGCGAGGCGGCGGGCCACCAACATCGGCAGCCGGTTGCCGAGGCCGATCTCGACGAACAGCGCCGCGCTCGACTCCAACTGCACCTCGCGGGCGTACACGGCGACAATGGACTCGCCGACGCCATCGACGTCCAGCCCGAAGCGGGCAAGCTCGGCATTCAGCATGCGCCGGCCGAGGGCCTCCGCCTCCTGCGCCTGGAGGTTCTTGAGGTAGCTGCGCACGTTGGCGCGCGCCTTGCCGGTGACCACGAAGTTGAGCCAGGCGGCGTTGGGCTTGGCGCCGGGGGCGTTGATGATCTCCACCGTCTGACCACTGTGCAGCACCGTGCGCAAGGGCGCGAGGCGCCGGTCGATACGCGCGGCGACGCAGGTGTTGCCGACGTCGGAGTGGATAGCGTAAGCGAAGTCCACGACGGTAGCGCCCTTCGGCAGCACCAGGATGCGTCCCTTGGGCGTGAACACGTAGACCTCGTCCGGAAAGAGGTCGATCTTGACGTGCTCCAGAAACTCCTGCGAGTCACCGGAGTCGCGCTGCATCTCCAGCAGGTTCTGCAGCCAGTCGTCGGCCAGCGCCTTGGCGCCCTCGCCCTCGGCGGCGTTCTTGTACAGCCAGTGGGCGGCGATGCCGGCGTCGGCAATGCGGTGCATGTCGCGGGTGCGGATTTGCACCTCGATGGGGGTGCCCTGCGGCCCCACCAGCACCGTGTGCAGTGACTGGTAGCCGTTGGACTTGGGAATGGCGATGTAGTCCTTGAACTTGCCCGGCACGGGCTTGTACATGCTGTGCACCTGCCCCAGCACCCGGTAGCAGTCGTCCACGCGCTCCACCACGACCCGGAACGCGAACACATCCACCATCTCTTTGAAGGAGCGCGATTTCTCGCGCATCTTGCGGTAGATGCTGAAGAGGTGCTTCTCGCGACCAGACACCTCGCCGTGGACGTCCTCCTGTTGCAGCCGGCGGCGCATCGCGGTCTCGACATTGGCCACCAGCTCGCGCTGATTCTGCCGGGCGCGGCACACGGCCACCTCCAGCACGTGGTGGCGCCAGGGCCAGAGGTGGCGAAAGCCCAGGTCCTCCAGCTGCAGCCGCAGGCTGTTGATGCCGAGCCGATTGGCGATGGGCGCGTAGATCTCCAGCGTCTCGCGGGAGATGCGCCGGCGCTTCTCCGGCGCCATCACACCGAGGGTGCGCATGTTGTGCAGCCGGTCGGCGAGCTTGATGAGGATGACCCGGATATCGCGGGTCATGGCCAGCATCATCTTGCGGAAGTTGGCCGCCTGGGCCTCGGCGCGGGACGGGAAGTCGATCTGGGTCAGCTTGCTGACGCCGTCCACCAGCTCGGCCACCTCGTCGTCGAACAGCGCCGCCAGCTCGGACTTGGGCTTGGCCGTGTCCTCCAGCACGTCGTGCAGCAGGGCCGCCACCAGGCACTTGTGATCCATTCGCAGCTCGGCGAGGATCCGCGCCACTGCAATGGGGTGGTAGATGTAGGGCTCGCCGGACTGGCGCTGCTGGCCGGCATGCGCCTCGGCACCGTAGAGGTAGGCGCGGTAGACCTCGGAGACCTGGTCCGGCGGCAGGTAGGCGTCGAGATCCGCGCACAGATCGCTGATCAGGTAGCGGGGCTTGCCGGCGGGCTGCTGTCCGACGCCCTGGACGGCGCGGCCACCGCCCTTGGCGGTGGACTTGCCTGCCCGCTTCTCGGGACCTTTTTCCAGCTCGTTGTCCGGCGCCCGGTCCGGCGCCCGGTCCGGCTCCTTGTCCGGCCTCATGGCCTGCGCCTCCTGCGCGCCGACCGGTGCATTGCCGGCACCGGCCGCCGCCGCGCGCTCCTTCGCTTCGACCGCCCGTGCGGCGTCCTGCAGGTGCGCGGCGGGCGTGTTCATGGCGCGCCCCCCAACCACGCGATGCGCTGCGCCAGGGCGTTGGGCCGGGCCCATGGCACTGCTGCGTTTGCGCGTGTCGCTTGCATGGGGGCGATCACCCGGACGGATGTCCGTCAGGCGGACTCGTCCTCGTCACCGTCGCGCATGCCGAGCTCCTCGGCCAGCGCCTTCTCCAGCGCCTCGGCGGCGTCTGCAGCGGCGCGGTCGGCCTCGGCCAGGGTCTCGGGCTTCACCACGCCGTCGGCGATCTCGCGCAGCGCCATGACCGTGGGCTTGTCGTTCTGCCACGGCAGCATGGGCTCCACGCCGTTGGCGAGCTGGCGGGCGCGCTTCGAGGCGATGAGGACGAGATCGAAGCGGTTGTCGATGTGTTCGAGGCAGTCCTCGACGGTGATGCGGGCCATGCGGGCTCTCCTGGGGGAACGGGGCGCGGCGATGGTGAGGCCAACGCCGTGGCTGTATTCACGTGGCTGACGATCGTCGTGCTCATGCCCCGGCACGTGCCGGAGCGAATGGCGCGCGCATGGGCTCAAGCGGATGCGAGCCGAGGCGGCCATGCAGACGGATGTGCGGAACGACCCTTCACGATACCAGAAATGCGCACGCGTAGCCGCGCGCACAAGTGGTCGGGGCCGCTGCCCCAGGGGCGACCTGGGGCCAATCCGGGATCACGAGGGAGCCACGCTGGGGCCAACCGGGGCTGACAGTCACGGAGCCGGACGCTTGCCGGCACATGCGGCTGGCGGCAGCGGACTCTGCGCCGCAGCGTGCCGCGAAACGGGTGTGTCAGTCCGCGGCCAGCATTGCGTCCAGCACCGCGGCGTGGCGCCGCGCCTGGCGCGACTCGCGCAGGCGCTCGGCGGCGACGATGGCGCGCAGCTCGTCGAGGGCGACGCCGAAGTCGTCATTCACCACCAGGTAGTCGTACTCGCCGTGGTGGCTCAGCTCGTCGCGGGCCTGGGCCATGCGCGCGGCTATGATGTCATCGCTGTCCTTGCCGCGGCCGCGCAGCCGCTCCTCCAGCGCCTGCAGGGACGGCGGGGCGATGAAGACGCTGATGGCCTCCGAAAAGCGCCCGCGCACCTGCCGCGCGCCCTGCCAGTCGATCTCCAGCAGGAGGTCGGCACCGGCATCGAGACCCGCGCGCAGCGTCTTCGCCGCGGTGCCGTAGGCATTGCCGAAGACACGCGCGTATTCGACGAACTCGCCGGCCTGCACCATGCGCTCGAACGTGGCGGCATCGACGAAGTGGTAATGCACCCCGTCCTGCTCGCCCTCCCGCGGCGGGCGGGTGGTGTAGGACACGGAAAGATGCAGCGACGGCTCCACCTCCAGCAGGGCCTTCACCAGGCTGGTCTTGCCGGCGCCGGACGGGGCGGAGACGACGAACAGCAGTCCCTGATCCGCGGGCGCATGGTCCGCGGCTGCGGTGCGTGCTTCGGTTTGCGGCATTCCCATCACTCCAGGTTCTGCACCTGCTCGCGCATCTGCTCCACGAGCACCTTCATGTCCACCGCGGCATGGGTGGTCTCGGCATCGGCGGACTTCGAGCTCAGCGTGTTGGCCTCGCGGTTGAGCTCCTGCATCAGGAAGTCCAGGCGGCGGCCGACGGGCGCGTCGTCGTCCAGCGCCTTGCGCACCTCGTCCAGATGCACGGCGAGCCGGTCCATCTCTTCGTCCACGTCGAGGCGCTGCGCCAGGAGCGCCATCTCCTGCTCCAGGCGGTTCGGGTCCAGCTCGCCCTGCACCTCCGACAGCCGCTCGCGAATGCGTGTGCGCACCGCCGCCAAGACCTGCGGCATGCGTGCGCGAACGGCATCCACCTGCAAGGCGAGCTTGTCGCAGCGCTCCAGGATCAACTCGCGCAGGCGTGCCCCCTCACGCTCGCGCGCCGCCACCAGCGCGTCCAGAGTCCGCTCCAGCAGCGCGAGCGCGGCGGCACCGATGGCGTCCACGTCCTGCCCGGGCTCCTCCAGCAGGCCGGGCCAGCGCATCAGGTCGAACACGTGCGGCGTCGCGGGCTCACCGATGCGCGTCGCGACCTCGTCGGCGGCGGCGAGCAACTGTTCCAGCAGCCGCCGGTTGACCTTGAGCGAGCCCGTGCTGTCCTGCCCGGGCACGAAGCGCAGCGTACAGTCCACCTTGCCGCGCCCGAGCCTTGCCGCCAGGCGCTCGCGCACCGGTGTCTCCAGCCCGCGCAGATCGTCCGGCAGGCGCAGGTGCGGATCGAGAAAGCGGTGATTCACCGAGCGCACCTCCCACGTGAGCTGTCCCACGTCGGCGTGCTCGGTCTCGCGGGCAAAGGCTGTCATGCTGCGGGTCATGGGCGCATCTCCATGGTTGGCTGGCCGGCACGATGCCACGGGGGCGCGGCGCCGACCGCGACTCGCTATCATACCGGGCCGAGGCCCCGGCTTGCCGGCCCGGCTTGCCGTCTCCCGCGCCGTCGACCCAGTCGAAACCACAAGTCCAACACACGAGTCACATGGCACGCGCCCGCGACAGTCTCGAACCCGGCACCATGCTGGACTGCTACCGCATCGTCGACACCATCGGCAAGGGCGGCTTCAGCCTGATCTACCTGGCCGAGGACGAGGAGACGGGCGATGAGGTGGTCATCAAGGAGTTCATGCCCAAGCGCCTTGCCCGCCGCCACGACGACGGGCGCCTGGTGCCGGTGGACAGCAAGCAGCGCGAGTCGCTCTACCGCAGCCGGCGACTGTTCTTCCAGGAGGCCAAGGTGATGGCCTCGCTGCAGCATCCGCACATCGTCGCGGTGCTGAACATGTTCATGCGCAACGACACCGGCTACATCGTCATGCAGCACGAGCGCGGCCGGAACCTGGGGCAGTTCGTGCACGACCGCGGCGGCGAGCTCAGCACCACGCTGCTGATGCGCATTTTCATCCCGCTGCTGGACGCGCTGAACACCATGCACGCCCGCGCGATGCTGCATCTGGACGTGAAACCGGGCAACATTCACCTCCGCAACGGCCACGACCCGCTGTTGCTGGACCTGGGCGCGGCCCAGGTGCTGACCGTGGGCGGCAGCACCGCGAGCCACGTCATCACCGCGGGCTACTCGCCGCCGGAGCAATATCGGCACGGCGGCAAGATCGGCCCATGGACGGATGTCTACGCCGTGGGCGCCTCGCTGCGCTGCTGCATGGAGGGCAGGACACCGCAGCCGGCCCCCGACCGCCTCACCGAAGACAAGGTGGTGCCGGCGGCCGAGCAGTTCGCCGACCTTTATCCGCACTGGCTGTTGGAGATCACCGACCGATCCATGTTGCTGAACCCCAATCAGCGCCCCCGCGACGCGGGCGAGATGCTCGAGATCATGCAGCGCAACGCACACCCGGGCATGCGCGTCGCCTGACGACGCTGCCGACCGATGCCGATGCCCGCGAGAGGCGCTGGCGCACACCGCGCGCCGGCCCGCACCCAACGCACAATCCAGCGATCACCCGAGACCAGAGGAACCAGCCATGCGCCCTTCCCTGCGTGCGCCCGACGAGCTCCGCCCGGTGCGCCTGACCCGCGGCTTCACCCGGCACGCGGCGGGCTCCGTGCTGGCGGAATTCGGCGACACCCGCGTGCTGTGCACCGCAAGCATCGATGAGCGCGTGCCACCCTTCCTGCGCGGCATGGGGCAAGGCTGGGTGACCGCGGAATACGGCATGCTGCCGGGCGCCACGCACGAGCGCACCTCGCGCGAGGCGGCGCGCGGCAAGCAGAGCGGCCGCACGCTGGAGATCCAGCGCCTGGTGGGCCGCTCGCTGCGCGCCGCGATGGATCTGCCGGCCCTCGGCGAGCGCACCGTCACGCTGGACTGCGACGTGCTCCAGGCCGACGGCGGCACGCGCACCGCCGCCATCACCGGCGCCTGGGTCGCCCTGCACGATGCCCTGGTGCACCTGCGCGACGACGGCCGCCTCGAAGGCTGGCCGCTGCAGACCCAGGTGGCCGCCGTGTCCGTCGGCGTCTACCAGGGCACCCCGGTGCTGGACCTGGACTACGCGGAGGACAGCGCCGCCGAGACCGATATGAACGTGGTGATGAACGCCGCCGGCGGCCTCATCGAGGTGCAGGGCACCGCCGAGGGCGCCGCCTTCTCGCGCGCGGAGCTCGACGCCATGCTGGACCTCGCCGCCGCCGGCATCGAGCAGCTCGTGGCCGCGCAGACCCGAGCCCTCAACCCCTGACCACGTCGTTTCACCACCTCGCCGCAGCGGCCCAGCAACGGAATCGCCCCATGACTCACGCCAAGCCCACCCGCATCGTGCTCGCCAGCAACAACCCCGGCAAGCTGCGGGAGATCGACCAGCTCCTCGCCGGCGCCGGCATGCACGTGGAGCCGCAGCGCAGCTTCGACATCGGCGAGGCCGAGGAGACGGGCCTGAGCTTCGTCGAGAATGCCATCCTGAAGGCACGCCACGCCGCCGCCGGCAGCGGGCTTCCGGCCATCGCCGACGATTCCGGCATCGAGGTGGACGCCCTCGACGGCGCCCCCGGCATCTACTCCGCCCGCTACGCCGGCCCGGGCGCCGACGACGCCGCCAACATCGACAGGCTGCTCATGGACCTCCGGGACGTGCCGGAGGCCGAGCGCACGGCGCGCTACCAGTGCGTCATGGTCTATCTGCGCCACCCGGTAGATCCGACCCCGTTGGTCTGCGTCGGCACCTGGGAAGGCCGCATCCTGCGCGAGCCCCGCGGCAGCAACGGCTTCGGCTACGACCCCTTGTTCTACGTGCCCACCCACGGTTGCAGCGCCGCGGAGCTCGACCCGGACACCAAGAACGCCCTGAGCCACCGCGGCCAGGCGCTGCGCGAGCTGGTGGCCCGGCTGACGGCCCCGCGCGCCTGAGGCGGGCACGCGCACATGAGCACCGACCTCGAGCAAGCCATCGCCGACAACCTCGCCCGGGTGCGCGAGCGCATCGCCGCCGCCGAGGCCCGCTATGGCCGCCCGCCCGGCAGCGTCGCGCTCCTTGCGGTGAGCAAGGTGCAGGGCGCCGAGCGCGTCGCCGCGGCCTATGCCGCGGGTCAGACCGCCTTCGGCGAGAGCTACGTGCAAGAAGCCCTCGACAAGCAGGCCGCGCTGGCGGCGCTGCCGCTCGAATGGCACTTCGTCGGCCGAATTCAAACCAACAAGACCCGCGACATCGCCGCCCACTTCGACTGGGTGCACGGGCTCTGCGAGCTCAAGCACGCCCGCCGGCTCGGCGCCCAGCGCCCGGCCACGGCCGTCCCCTTGCCCGTCTGCATCCAGGTCAACTTGAGCGGCGAGGCGAGCAAGGCCGGCGTCGAGCCCGCCGCCCTCGGCGAGCTCATCGACGCCTGCCGCGCTGTCGCCGGCATCACCGTGCAGGGCCTGATGACCCTGCCGGCACCGGCCGACGACCTTGCGGAACAGCGCCGTCCGTTCGCGGACCTGCGGGCGCTGCGCGACCGGCTCGCGACGCCCGTGCAGCCGCTGGCGACGCTGTCCATGGGGATGACCGCGGATCTGGAAGCGGCGGTGGCCGAGGGCGCTACAATGGTGCGGATCGGCACCGCCGTCTTCGGCCCGCGTCCAAACATGCAGCGGCGCTGACGGCGAACAACAGGCAAGATCGCCGGCCTCGGGATCATTGCCCCGCAACAGCCACTGGAGCCACGCACACCATGCCTTTGAGTCAGACCCGCATCGCCTTCATCGGTGGCGGCAACATGGCCCGCAGCCTCATCGCCGGACTCGTCGCCGACGGCCATGCACCGGCGGCGCTGACGGTCAGCGACCCGGTCGCCGAGGTGCGCGCCCGCCTCGCCAAGACCTACGACGTGCACACCACGGACAGCAATGCCGAGGCGGTCGCCGCCGCCGAGGTCTTGGTCCTCGCAGTCAAGCCGCAGGTGGCGCCGGCCGTCTGCCGGTCACTGGCCGCGCACCTGCCGCGGCCGGCACCGCTCATCGTCTCGGTCATGGCCGGCGTGACCGAGGCGTCCATCTGCGCCTGGCTCGGCGCCGAGACGCCGCTCGTGCGCACCATGCCGAACACGCCGATGCTGGTGCAGTCCGGTGCCATCGGCCTGCACGCCAATGCCGCCACGACGCCTGAGCAGCGCAACCTGGCGGAGGAAATCCTCCGCGCCGGCGGCCTCACGCGCTGGGTGAGCACGGAGCCACAGCTGGATGCGGTCACGGCCGTCTCCGGCAGCGGCCCCGCCTATTTCTTCCTGCTGATGGAAGCGCTGGAGGATGCCGCCGTCGCCGAAGGGCTCGATGCCGAGGCGGCGCGCCTGCTGAGTATCCAGACCGCCCTCGGCGCCGCCCGCATGGCCATGGAGAGCGACGAGTCGCCACAGCAGCTGCGCGAGCGCGTCACCTCCCCCGGCGGCACCACCGAGCGCGCGCTGGCCGTGCTCACCGAGGGCGGGGTCGAGAACCTCGTCGCGCGCGCCGTGGCCGCAGCCCGTGCCCGCGCCGAGGAGCTGTCGCAACTGCTTGGAGCCGATGCATGACCGAGGCCTACTTCACCAACCCACTCATCTTCCTGATCAAGACCCTGTTCGGGCTGTACATCACCCTGGTCGTGATCCGCTTCCTGCTGCAATGGGCGCGGGCGGACTTCTACAACCCCATCTCGCAGTTCGTTGTGAAGCTCACTTCCCCGGTGCTGCGCCCGCTGCGCAAGGTGATCCCGGGCTTCCGCGGGCTGGACATCGCCTCGCTGGTGCTCGCCTGGCTGCTCCAGGCGCTGGAGCTGATGCTGCTGGCCATGCTGTTCGGGCTCGGCCTCAGACCCCTGGCGGCCCTGGCCTGGGCAATTCCGGCCCTGTTCGGACTGGTCATCAGCATCTTCCTGTTCGCCATCCTGATCCGCGTGATCCTGAGCTGGGTGAGCCCCGATCCCTACAACCCCGCCATCGACCTGCTGAACCGCCTCACCGATCCCATCCTGGTCCCGGCGCAGCGGCTGCTGCCCCCCATCAGCGGCATCGACCTGTCGCCGATGGTGGCCATGGTCGGCCTGGTGCTGCTGCAGATGCTGCTGCTGCCGCCGCTGCGGGCGCTCACCGGCAGCCCGTTCTGACGGCCGGGCGCCCGGACCGCGTCGCGATCATGACCGCGTCGCGATCATGAGCTGGTACACCTGGCAGGGAGAGACACTTCGGCTCGCGCTGCGCGTACAGCCGCGCGCGCGCGAGGACGCCTTCGGGGAGCCGCTCGGCGACGAGCTGCGGGTGCGGATCAAGGCACCGCCCGTGGACGGCAAGGCCAACGCGCGCCTCATCCAATTCCTCGCCCGTGCCTTCGCGGTGCCGAAACAGCGCGTGCGGCTGGAGCGCGGCACCCAGGGCCGCTCCAAGGTGATCCTGATCGATGCGCCCGTCGTGTTGCCGGCCCCTTTGGCCGAATCCAGCAACCGCTCACGGGACAGCGTCTAGACGCCCGTTACAATGTACTTGGTGGAGTGTCCGCGGGACGCCCCGTAATGCCACCCGAGAATGCCACCTCGGCGGCAGCACCGGTGCATGCGCCTCGCGCGCCCCCCGCCAGCAACACGCGGCGTCGACGGAGACCGGCCCGATGCACTCGGGACCCTACAGCACAGAACATGCCACGCTCAAAGAGCACTTGGCCGTGCATGGCAAGTGGCGCTCGCGGGCCGTGCGCGCCGTGCACGACCTGCGCGGCTGGCTGCGTGGCGCGGGTGCCGGCACCGCGGAGACGGATGCGCGGCTGGCCCGCGCGCTGGCCGCCATCGAGACCGACCAGCTCACCGTCGTGGTGGCGGGCGCCGCGCAGCGCGGCAAGACCGAGCTCATCAACGCCCTGTTCTTCGCCGAGTTCGGCCGGCGGCTGCTGCCCGTCAAGGCCGCGGCCGACGGTTGCCCGCTGGAGATTCAGTGGCAGCCGGGCGACGGCGACGCCTGTCTGCGACTGTTGCCCATCGAGTACCTGGCCAGTGCAGAGCCGCTGGAGGCGCTGAAGGCCACGCCGGCGCGCTGGGTGCGGCTGCCGCTGCACCCGCAGGAACCGGAGCAGATCAATGCCACCCTCGCCGAAATGTACCGCACCAAGCGGATCTCTCTCGCACGCGCCCGGCGCCTCGGGCTGCGCGTCGACGCGGCGACAGTGCAGGCCGGCACCTGCGAGGTGCCCTGCTGGCGCCACGCCCTGCTCAGCTTCCCGCACCCGCTGCTGAAGAAGGGGCTCGTGCTGCTGGACCTGCCCGGACTCACCGCCACCGAGCGTGATGGTGCCCTGCATCGCGAGTTACTGAGGCGCGCCGACGCGCTGCTCGTGACCATCGCGGCGGACCGCGGGGCCGAAGCGGCCGATCTGACCCTATGGCGCGAGCACCTGCGGCCCGCGGCCCAACCTCAGGCGGTGATCCTGGTGGCCCTGACCCGCGCAGACCTGCTCGGCGCCGACGACAACCTGCGCGGGGCCAAACTCGAGCGTCTGGCCCAGCGCACCGCCACCGCCCTGGCGGTGGATCGCGGCCAGGTGCACGCGGTCTCCGCACACGATGGGCTCGCTGCCAAGATCGCCGACAAGCCCGCGCGCCTGCGTGCCAGCGGCATCGACGCGCTGGAAGCCACGCTCGCCGAGGGGCTCATCACCGCGCGCCGCCGCGCCTGCCGCGCCGTGGTGGACGAGCGCATCGGCGGGCTTCTCGAGAACGCGGTGGAGAGCCTTGCCGCACGCTCGCGCGATACCGAGGTGCGCATTCACGAGTTGCTGACGCTGGATGTGCGCAGCGCGGAATTGGTGGCGCGCACGCTGGAGCGCACGCGCGACGACGAGCAGGCGTACCTGCACGGCGTGCAGATGGTGCAACGCGCCCAGCGGGCGCTGCACGCCCGCGTCGAGCACTGCTGCCGACTGCTCGAAGCCGACGCTTTCGAGCACCTGGCCAGACGAGGCCGGGCGCGGCTGCGCGCGAGTTGGAGCACCGGCGGCTTGCGCCGGACCATGCGCGCTATGTTCGACGAGCTGCGCTGCATCGTGGCGCGCGCCGGCACCGACGCCGCCGCCATCGCCAGCCAGACAGACGCCACCTATGCGCACCTCGGGCGCGAGCTGGGATTGACCCTGAACCCGCCGCCGCCTCTCTCACTCGCCAAGTACCGGCTCGAAATGGACCTGCTGCACGCCGAGGCGGTGCGTTTCGCCCAAGGCGGCGAGCTGCTGTTGACCCTGCAGACCGTCGCCATCCGCCGCTTCGAGCGCCGCCTGGTGCAGCGCGCGCGGGTCTTGTTCGAGCACCTGCGGGAAGACATTGACCGCTGGCTGGATGGCGCGCTCGCTCCGCTCGTCGCTGAGGTGGAGCACCGCAAGGCCAACGCCGAGCGGCGGCTGGCACGCTTTCAGCTCGTCAAGGCCACACGCGAGGAGGCCAGGGCGGAGCGTGCGGTCCTGCTGCGCGAGCGCGTCCACCTCGCCAAGCAGCTCACCCTGCTGCGCAACATCCGCAACGCGCTGGACTACGAGCCGAGCGTCCAGTCCGTGCGCGAGCGCACCCCCTATCTGGTCACCAGCGATGGAGAGCCGGTGCGCCGCTCCGGTTGATGCGCGTCCTCAGCCGGCAGCGAACAGCTGCCACAGCGCAAACCCGCCGAAGCCCATCACCAACATCCCAGCGCCACGGCGCAGCCATACCGCTTCCGTGTAACGGGCAGCAGCGCCGGCCAGTAGGGCGATGCCGAGCAGGTTCGGCAAGGTGCCGAGACCAAAGGCCAGCATCACCAGCGCCCCTTGCAGCGGGGAGCCCGTGCCCAGCGCGAGAATGAGGGCGCTGTACACCAGCCCGCAGGGCAACCACGCCCAGACCAGCCCGACGGCGACGGCCTGGACCCAGTTGCGGATGGGCAGCAGACGCCGGCCAACCGGCTCCAACCGGTGCCACAGGAGCCCACCCGCCCGCTCCACGAGGACGAGACCGCGCCACCAGCCACCGAGGTACAGGCCGAGCGCCACCATCACGACCGCGGCGACGGCGTAAAGCACCCGTTGCACCCAGTGCAGGGCCGGCGCCTGCACCAGCGCGGCCCCGAGGCCCCCGAACAGCGCACCGGCCAGGGTGTAGCCGGCCACCCGGCCCAGGTTGTAGCCGAGCTGAAGCGGCAGTAGTTCGACCATGTGGCGGCGACGCTCCGGCGCGATGCCCATGGTCAGCATGGAGACGATGCCGCCGCACATACCCACGCAGTGGACGCCGCCCAGCAGCCCGACGACAAAGGCGGTCAATAATGATGTGAGCATATCCGAGCAGCCTGCACGGGGTTAGCATAGGGTCGGCCGGGGTGGAAGCGGCACGCTCGGTGCCGCGACGGCGATAGTCGCCGGCCCGTCGTTCACGAAACGTGCATTTCGTGACAACATCGGTCAACCAGCGCGAGAGAGGCGTGCATGCAAGACTATCAGCGGGACTTCCTGCGCTTCGCCGTGGACACCGGGGTGCTGCGCTTTGGGCAGTTCACCCTCAAATCCGGCCGCCAGAGCCCCTATTTCTTCAATGCCGGGGCCTTCAGCACCGGACTCGGGCTGGCCCGGCTAGGACGCTTCTACGCCGCGGCGCTGATGCGCTCGGGGCTCGACGTGGACATGCTATTCGGGCCGGCCTACAAGGGTATACCCTTGGCCGCGTGCACCGCCATTGCGCTCGCGGAGCACCACGACCGTGACATGCCCTTTGCATTCAACCGCAAAGAGTCGAAAGACCATGGCGAGGGCGGCAGCCTGGTGGGCAGTGAGCTAAAAGGGCGGGTCCTGATCGTAGACGATGTCATCACCGCCGGCACCTCGGTGCGGGAGTCCGTCACGCTGATCCGCGGTGCCGGCGCCACCCCCGTGGGGGTGCTCATCGCTCTCGATCGCTGCGAGCGCGGCAGCGGCGCCGGGTCGGCCACGGCGGAAATCGCGGCGGAGCATGGCCTCGCCACCATCAGCATCGCCACCCTGCACGACCTCGTGGACTTCCTCAAAGGCCATGGCGTGTACGCGGACTTTCACCCTGCCCTTGCCGACTACCGCAGTCGCTATGGCGCCACGTGAGCCGCCAGCCCCGTGCGCGTGCCGCCCTGCGCTGCCGCCGGCAGGCACCGCGGCAGCACGAGCGTGAGCCCGGCGCAGCGACCCGACAGGGCGGAATGATGGCTCCAGCACCGGCACCGACACCGACACCGGCACGCTCACCGCCGAGCGCACGCGCGACATCGACCGAAACATGCGCCATATCGCAGCGGACGACCGCCCCTTCGCCTACATTTCTTTACAGTCGTCGCAACGGCCAAGCAGGCTGCCCCCCACGCATCGAAACGCCCAATGCACAAGATTCAGGTCTGCAAATATCCGCTCCGGCCCAGGGTCGCTTCCGGCAATTTCCCGCCGCGTATGCCGGCGCTCGTGTCGGCAGTGGCGTTACTGCTCGTGGCGGAGCTGCCGGCGCAAGCGGAGCAGTTCTACCGCTGGGTGGATGACCAGGGCAACATTCACTACTCCGATGTCATTCCGCCCACCGAGGTGGAAAAGGGCCACACCGAGCTCTCATCACAGGGGTTGCGGGTGCGCACCATACCGCCCGCGAAGACCCCGGAGCAGATCCAGCGCGAGCGCGAGCTCGAGCGCCTGCGCGCCCAGCAACAACGGATGCTCGAACAGCAGCGCGCCGACGACCGCGTGCTGCTCAACACCTTCCAGAGTGTCGATGACCTGATCATGACTCGCGACGGCAACCTGTCCGACATCGACACCATGATCAACTTCAAGAAGGGCAACATCCGCCGCCAGCAGGACTGGCTCACGAAGCTGCGCGCGGAGGCCGCAGACCTGGAGCGCAAGGGCAAGTTGGTCCCGGACCAGCTCAAGGCGCGCATCGCCAGCACGGAGCGCGCGATCGAGGAGGCGCTCGCGTCTATCGTGGAGCGCGAGCAGCAGAAGCAGGAGATCCGCAGAAAGTTCGATCGGGACCTCAGGCGCCTGCGCCAACTCAAGAACCTGCCCGCGACGGCGGTGCCCGCGGAGGCCGTTGCGGCGCGCACGCCGACGCTGGAAAACCTCGTGGAGTGTGTCGGACGCGCCGAGTGCGACCGACTCTGGCAACGCGCCCTCTCCTACGTGAAGCGCTCCGCCACGATGCCGATCGAATCCCTCGGCACGGACGTCGCCATGACAGAGCCGCCGAAGGGGCGGGAGGACATCTCGCTCACGGTCTCGCGCATCTGGCACAAGAACGGCGAGGCGGCCTCGATCTTTCTCGACGTGCAATGCCGCAGCTATGCGCCCGGACAGGAGGACACCTGCCGCACCGACGCCAGGTCGCAGGTGCTGCGGGGCTTCCGCAGTGCGCTGGAGCAGGACGACATGAGCACCGAGGGCACCGCATCCATGGGCATGCGCACCGCCGCCGATCGTCCTCCCGTCAACGGCGGCTGATCTTGGTGCCGACGCCCTCGTCGGTGAACAGATCCAGCAGAACGGCGTGCTCGACGCGCCCGTCCAGGATGTGCGCGGCACGCACGCCGGCCTTGACCGCATCGACGGCGCAACGCACCTTGGGCAACATGCCACCGCGGATGACACCGTCGCGAACCATGGTATCCACGCGCGCCAGGTCCAGCTCGCGCACCAGGCCGCCGTCGGCGTCGAGCAGGCCCGCAGTATTGGTGAGCAGGATCAGCTTTTCCGCGTGCAGCACCTCCGCCACCTTGCCCGCCACCAGGTCGGCATTGATGTTGTAGGAGAAGCCATCGGCACCGACGCCGATGGGGGCGATGACCGGAATGAAGTTGCCTCGCACGAGCATGTTGACGACGCCGACGTCGATGCTCTCCACCTCCCCCACGTGACCGAGATCGATGATCTCGGATGCAGACAGCTCGGGCGCGTCCCGCCGCAACACAAGCTTGCGCGCCCGAATGAGGTCCCCGTCCTTGCCGGTGAGCCCGACGGCCGAGCCGCCGTGGCGATTGATCAGGTTCACGATCTCCTTGTTGACCAGACCGCCGAGTACCATCTCCACCACGTCCATGGTCTCGCTGTCGGTGACGCGCATACCGTCGACGAACTCGCTCGCCTTGCCCAGACGCTCCAGCAGCGCACCGATCTGCGGCCCTCCGCCGTGCACCAGTACCGGGTTCAGCCCCACCAGTTTCATGAGGACGATGTCGCGAGCGAAGCCATCCTTCAGCCGCTGCTCCACCATGGCGTTACCACCGTACTTGATGACCATCGTCTTGCCGGCGAAGCGCCGGATATAGGGCAGGGCCTCGGTCAGGACACGGGCGATGTTGCGGGCACGATCGTCGTGCAGGGACATGCGTCGATCTCCGGTGGGGCTGCCAGGGCAGCCGGGACGGGGCTGATTAGAAGGGCAGGTTCAGGTTCGGCGCCACCAGGTCCATCATGCGCCGGTACAAGTCCTGGATCTTGTCCAGCGCCGTCTGGTCATCCGCCTCGAAGCGGAACACCAGGCCCGGGCGGGTGTTGGAGGAGCGGATCAAGCCCCACCCCTGGTCGAACTCGGCGCGCAGGCCGTCGATGGTATTGACCTCGACGCCGTCGAGTCGATCCGCCATCGCCAGCACGGACTGCATGATGCCCGCGTCTTCACCGGGCGCCAGCGGCACGAACAGCTCGGGCGTGCAGATGCCGACGGGGAAATCGTCGAACACTTCCGTGGTCGAGCGTGGGTCCAGTGCCAGAACCTCCAGCAGCCGGGCGCCGGCGTAGAAGGCGTCGTCGAATCCATTCCAGCGCTCGCCAAAGACGATGTGGCCGGTCAGCTCGCCGCCGAGCGGCGCCCCCAGCTCGCGTACCTTCTGTTTCAGGAAGCTGTGTCCGGACTTCCACATCACCGGACGGCCACCGCTTTGCAGCACCGAGGCGCCGACGCGGTGGCTGGACTTGACGTCATAGACGATGTCGCTGCCGGGGGCACGTGCCAGGACATCCGCAGCCAGCAGCATCAGCACCCGATCGGCGGCGATGAACTTGCCGGCGGAGTCGACGACCCCGAGGCGGTCGCCGTCCGCATCGAAGGCGAGCCCGAGATCGGCGCCGGCGCCGA
Source organism: Thiohalocapsa sp. (assembly GCF_022340605.1). Taxonomy (GTDB): domain Bacteria; phylum Pseudomonadota; class Gammaproteobacteria; order Chromatiales; family Chromatiaceae; genus Thiohalocapsa. The sequence goes on along the minus strand of NZ_JAJDNQ010000084.1, from coordinate 30,637 downwards.
TCACGGCATCGCCTAGGGCATAGAGGTTCTTCGGCTGCGACGGATCCAACGTGCGTTGATCGGCCTGGTCCGGGTCGAGGTCGCAGTCGAGCTCGGTGATCTCGCAATCGAGCGCCCGGTAGAGCATCGGCGCGAGCTTGCACGCCGTCGCAAAGCCGCAGTCCAGTACTAGCTTCATAGGCCGGGCAAGGGTGATATCGTCGCGGATCGCGGCCACGTAGTCGTCGGTGTAATCGAGCGCGGTGCACCGCCCCTCACCGCGCTCGAAGTCGCCGCGCAGGATACGTTCACGCAGCCCTTGGATCTGCTCTTCGTTGGCCGCGCGACCGCCGAGGACCACCTTGAGGCCGTTGTACTCGGGCGGATTGTGGCTCGCGGTCACAATGGCCGCGCTGGCCGCCCCACGGACACAGGCCGCGTGGTAGGCAAGCGGCGTCGGCGCAATGCCGAGGTCCAGGACATCGCAACCGCTCTCGCATAGCCCGGCCACCAGGGCCGCGGCGAAACCACCACCCGAGGGGCGCTGATCCCGGGCAACGACGCAGGTGCGCTGGCCCTGCGCGGCCGCCTCGCTGCCCACGGCCCGACCGAGCAGGCGCATTACCTCGTCGGTCAGTTGCGAGCCCAATAGGCCGCGGATGTCGTAGGCGCGGAAGATGTCGGCGGGGACCTTTGCCTGCCGCTCCTGGCTCGTCGCCAGGCCTGCCGAAGTCGCTGCCGCCGCGCGATCGCCACTGGCTGTCCCTCCATCGGGCTGCGAGGACGCCGGCAGCTCCAGATCGAGCCCGACGTCGAGGTCCGGCTCGGCCTCGTCGTCCTGCGCATCACCCGCGAGTGCGGCGAGCTCCGCGGCGGACTTCGGCGTCACCGACCGCACCGGGCTCAGCTCCCGCAAGCGCCGGCGCAGCGCGTCGGTCGCCACGACCAGCTCCCGCACCCGGCCGCGCGTGCTGCGCAGCGCGCGCTGCGCAACCGCGTCCTCGGCCAAGGCGACCATGCTCGCCAAGTCTGCCCGCACACCGCGGCGCAGCTGGCGATACGGCATGCCGAGCGCGACGCCGAGCAGTGCCAGTGTCAGTACATACAACCCTGCCAGCAACGGCAGCAGACCACCCGAGAAGAGTCCGGGCGGACTTGCCCAGGCCAACAGATCCAGCCGCGTGTCGGCAATGGGCAGGCGCACCGACGGTGCGCCAACCGGGACGGGCTTGGCATCGGCCGGCTGCACCGGGACGATGTCGTCGCCGACCCGCTGACGGAACACGAAGTTGCTTTGCGTACCGGCGCCCGACCTGGTGCCGGGCAGCAGGCTCAGCGGCAGCTCGATGTGGACGACGCCGAGCACCTCACCGTCCTTGCCGTCGGTGATGGGGCCGGCGATGGCCAGGTGCTCGTCCGGCTGGCGCACACGATGGGCCTCCATCGGCGCGATCCGATCGCCATCCCTGACCCGCTGCACCATGTCGAGCCCGGCAAAGCTCAGCCGCTGCGACGCGCTGCCACCAGCCGCGATCTCCTCGTTGGTGAAGACCATCACGGCGAGTGCGCCCGGCACCAGCAGTTCGAGCTCCGCCTCCTTGTCGCGCAGGACGTCGGCACGCCCGTTCAGCAAGGCCGCGCGTAGTCCAGGGTCATTGCGCCAACGCTGCAGTTGACCGCGTACCGCGGCGACGCGATTGCTCGTCTCCTGCACGAGCGTGCCGGAGTACCCGCGCAGGTAGTGCTCGATCATGCGCGAATCGTTGGCACCGAAAATGACGGCAGCACCGATCAGCGCCAGCAGCAGCACCAGGGCGGCGGCCAGGTAGGCAATCCACCAATAGGTGCCGACACCGAAGCCGTCGACGCTGTCGGGGACGGCGAGCCCCTCCTCCGCGTAGGCACCCTTGGACCCATTCCAAAGCATGTCAGCCGCGCCCTCCATGCGAAGACAGCGCCACCGGGGACGCCGTGCGGCGGCGGCTGCCGAAGGCTCGCGATCCGGGCACGCCAGGCATGGCTCAGAGCCGCCCGCTGTGACCGAAGCCGCGGCTGCCGCGGGTGGTGGCGGCAAACGCGTCCACGAGCTCCAGCTCAGCGCGTACCACGGGCACCAGCACCAACTGCGCGATGCGCTCGCCCACCTCGATGCGGAAGGGCTCGCGCCCGCGGTTCCAGCAGGAGACCAGGAGCTCGCCCTGGTAGTCCGCGTCGATGAGCCCCACCAGGTTACCCAGCACAATGCCGTGACGATGCCCGAGGCCCGACCGCGGCAGGATCATCGCCGCCAGTCCGGGCTCGGCGATGTGCACCGCCATGCCGGTGGGCAGCAGCTCGGCCGCACCGGGCGCAAGCTCCAGCGGCGCCGGCGGCAGCGCCCGCAGGTCCATGCCGGCGGCGCCGTCGGTGGCGTAGGTCGGGAGCGGGAAGTCCCGTCCAAGGCGGGGATCGAGTACCTTAACCTGAAGTCGATGCCGCATAGCGATCTGCGATCAGTGCTGTCAGCGCCTCGGCCAGGGCCGGCTTCGGCATCATGGGAAGGGCATGCCGCCCACCGTGCCAGAACACCAGCAGGGCGTTGTCATCGGCCTCGAAGCCGACGCCGCTGCCGACGCGGTTGGCGGCGATCATATCGAGCCCCTTGTTGTGCAGCTTGGCCAGCGCATGCGCCTCTACGTCGTCGGTCTCGGCCGCGAAGCCGACGGTGAAGGGCCGGTCCGCGGTCAGCGCGGCGACGTCGGCAAGAATATCGGGATTGCGCACGAGCTCGAGTGTCAGGGTGTCGGCGTGTTTCTTGAGCTTGCCGGGGTGCGGTGCGGCCGGGCGGTAGTCGGCGACGGCTGCGGCAGCGACGAAGATTGCCGCATCCCGGGCGCGGGCCATCACCGCCGCGTGCATCTCGGCTGCGGTCTCCACGTCGATGCGGGTGACGCCCGCCGGCGCCGGCAGTGCCGTCGGTCCCGAGACCAGCGTGACCTCGGCACCCGCCCGGCGCAGCGCTGCGGCCAACGCATACCCCATTTTGCCTGAACTGCGGTTGCCGACATAGCGCACCGGGTCGATGGCCTCCCGCGTCGGCCCCGCGGTCAGCAGCACGTGCCGGCCGGCGAGCGCCGCCGACGTGCCGGCCGCGGCGTCGGCGAGCAGCGCGTCGGCGATGTCCGCGGGCTCCAACATGCGCCCGGGGCCGGTCTCGCCGCACGCCTGCGCGCCGGCGGCCGGCCCCAGCAATCGGTAGCCGCGCCGGCGCAGGGTCTCCACGTTGGCCACCGTCGCCGGATGCTGCCACATCTGTTGGTTCATGGCGGGCGCGACCGTCACCGGCGCGGTGCTGGCGAGCACCAGGGTCGTCAGCAGGTCGTCGGCCAGGCCGCACGCGAGGCGCGCGATCAGGTGTGCGGTAGCCGGGGCGATCAGGATCTGGTCCGCCCATCGGGCCAGCGCAATGTGGTCCATGCCGGCTTCCGCCCGTGGGTCCAGCAGCGCGCTGCGCACCGGCCGCCCGGAGACCGCCTGCAGCGACAAGGGCGTCACGAAAGACGCCGCCGCCTCGGTCATGACCACCTGCACCGTGGCACCACGCTCCACCAACCGCCGCACCAATTCCGGGCACTTGTACGCGGCGATGCCCCCGCTCACCCCCAACAAGATCTTTTGCGACTTCTCGACGGACACTGTACTCGCGACGTTCACCCTAGGGCACTCCATTGATACGCCGAAGATTGTAGCGCACTCCACGGCGGCCCCTCCGTGCGCCGGTCGCAGCCCGTGCGGGCGACACCACGCGGCCAGTGGCGGGTGGGCACTTGGTATGCCGTGTACGCTCGCGTAAGCTCAGGATCGACAGCACAACACCCGGGGACAGAGACGATGCCCATCACCGATTGGCCGGAGGACGACCGCCCGCGCGAGCGCCTGCTGCTGCGCGGCCCCGACGCGCTGAGCGACGCGGAGTTGCTGGCGATCTTCCTGCGCACGGGCGTCAGGGGCCGCAGTGCCGTCGATCTCGCCCGCGATCTCCTGGCCGACTTCGGCAGCCTGGTGGGGCTGTTGTCGGCCAGCCAGGCGGAATTCTGCCGCGCCAAGGGGCTCGGCACCGCGAAGTACGTCCAGCTCCAGGCGGTGCTGGAGCTGAGCCAGCGCTACCTGCACGCCGAAATCGCCGGACGCGACGTGCTCACCAGCCCCGAGGCGACGCGCAACTATCTCAAGAACCGGCTGCGCAGATACCCGCACGAGGTCTTCGCCTGCCTGTTCCTGGACAACCGTCACCGGGTCATCAAGTACAAGGAGCTGTTCCGCGGCACCATCGACGGCGCCAGCGTCCATCCGCGCGAGGTGGTGCGCGAGGCGATGCACTGGAACGCCGCCGCCGTGATATTCGCCCACAATCACCCGTCCGGTGTCGCCGAGCCGAGTCAGGCGGACCTGAACATCACCGAGCGCCTGCGCGACGCGCTCGCGCTGGTGGACGTGCGTGTGCTCGACCACATCGTCATCGGCGAGGGCGGCGGGACCTCGTTCGCCGAGCGCGGGCTGCTCTGAGAGCAAGCGGCGGCCCGCTTGCGCCCAATGCCTGCCGCGGGAGTCGCGTGCGAGGCATGCAAACCCTTGACCGCACGACGCGATGCGGCTATTCTGGCGTGCTTTATTTTGCACCGCTCAGGTCGGAAGACCGTCGCGCGCGCCCACGAGCTCAAACGACTGTCGCACGAGCTTCGAACAGGCGCGAAGACAGCGCTCCGACGCGGGCCAGACACAGGAGCCTCGGGCCATGTCCAAAGTCTGCCAGGTGACCGGCAAGCGCCCGGTGACCGGAAACAACGTCTCCCACGCACACAACAAGACGCGTCGGCGCTTTCTGCCGAACCTGCACTATCATCGGTTTTGGGTGGAGAGCGAGCAGCGCTGGGTGCGCCTGCGCCTGTCCACCAAGGGCCTGCGCATCATCGACAAGCTGGGCATCGATGCAGTGCTCGGCGATCTGCGCGCCCGCGGCGAGAAGGTCTGAGCCGCCGCGCTTCGCCAGCAACCACGTCCCTTAACCAGTCAGCGCTCAAGAGGTTGAAGCCACATGGCAAAGGCAGCACGCGAGAAGATCCGCCTCAACTCGAGCGCGGGTACCGGCCACTTCTACACCACCACCAAGAACAAGCGTAACCAGCCGGGCAAGATGGAAATCAAGAAGTTCGACCCGGTGGCCCGCAAGCACGTGATGTACAAGGAGGGCAAGATCAAGTAACCGATCGCGCCCGCCGCGACCGCGCCCCAAAAAAGCCCGCTTTCGCGGGCTTTTTGCTGTGCGGACCTTCGCTGCCTAACCCGGCAGAGCCGGAACCGGGCGCGCCATGATCGCAGAATCGGCCTGGATCACAATTCGGCCCCGAGCCCTCCTTTGGTGGGAGCGGCGTCTTCGCCGCGATCGGGCGTCCCTCGCGCCGACGACGGCGCTCCCACGTGGGCGAGACCGTGAAAGTATTTGATGTAGGTTGGGTTAGCGCAGCTTAACCCAACGATGGGAGTCAGTAAGGGCGCGGTTAAGTCGTTGATTGTCCGGTTACGCTATCGCTAACCCGATCTACCACGCGCTCGATTTCGGCGTTGCAAGCAGTATTTTCACGGCCTCGGGCGAGCGGGATTACGATCGACGCCGAAGAATCCGTTCGTTGTCGTTGTCGCGCCGATATTCGATCACGATAACGAGACTACCTCGGCACGTTGTTGAAGACTTGCGCAGTGAGGGACCAGCCCGCCGGCCGCGGGTGCAGCCGGCGCGGAACAGGACGTGGCGCTCAGCGCGCGACCGCCGGCGAACCCGTCAGCGCCATGCCTCGCAGTTGTCGCGAGAAGCCCTCCAGCGCCTGGATGCCGGTGGCCTCGGCCTGGCGACACCAGTCCTGAAGCTGCCGCAGCAGGACCTCCTGCGACGGCGCATTGCGCTCCCAGATCTGGCGCAGCTGCTCGCGGAACTGATAGACCACTTGCAGCTCGCGGCTCTGCGCCAGCAGGTTCTCCAGGTTGCGACGCCCCGTCTCGTCGAGCTGATTCCAGGTGCGCGCCAGCATCCGCGCCGCGCGCCGTGCCGACATGCGGCAGCGGTGCCCGTTGGTGCACAGCGCCTCGCGAGTCACCGGCTTCAGCACGTCCAGGCTGAAGCGCCGGATCACGTGCATGCGGCCCACCAGCAGCGCGGTTAGGGTGTCGATGTCCACGGTGCGCTTGCCCTCGATGAACCGCGGTGCCGGCGCGATGCGCTTGACCTTGGCAAGACCCAGCCAGCCCAAGAGCCGGATGTAGGCCCAGCCGAGATCGAATTCCCAGCGCCGCATGGACAGCCTGGCCGACGACGGGAAGGCGTGGTGGTTGTTATGCAGCTCTTCGCCGCCGATCAGGACGCCCCAGGGCACGATGTTGGTGGAGGCGTCCGGCGTCTCGAAGTTCCGATACCCCCAGTAGTGGCCAATGCCATTGATGACGCCCGCGGCCCAAAGCGGAATCCACAACATCTGCACCGCCCACACCGTGAGCCCGTAGACGCCAAACAGCAGCAGATCCAGCACCAGCATCACGCCGAGGCCGTGCCAGCTGAAGCGGCTGTAGAGGTTGCGCTCCAGCCAGTCGTCGGGCGCGCCATGACCATAACGGTACACATCGTCGGCGTTCTTGGCCGCGGCCGCGTACAGCTCGGCACCGCGCCAGAGCACCGCACCGATGCCGAGCACCTGGGGGCTGTGCGGATCGCGCGCGGTCTCGCAGTGGGCATGATGCTTGCGGTGCACGGCAACCCACTGGCGCGTGACCATGCCGGTCGTGAGCCACAGCCAGAGCCGAAACAGGTGCGCCACGGCCGGATGCAGGCGCAGCGCCCGATGCGCCTGCGCGCGATGGAGATAAAGGGTGACGGAAACGATGGTCAGGTGCGTCATCGCCAGTGTGGCCAAGACGACCTGCCACGGTCCCAGGCCCAGCAAGCCCTGGTAAGTCATTGAGCAAAACCTCGGAGGCGGTGGTTGGGGATTCCGCTTCTGGTTGTTATGGGAGGTGCGGAACGAGCGAGCACTATAGCCAAGCACCGCTGGCGGCACCAGCGCCGCCCCGCCGCGCGCATCAGCCGCCGGCTACAGCCCGGCGCAGCAACAGGTTGCCCCAGCGCTCCCGCCGCGCCCGCCAACCGGGCGCGAGCCAGGTGGTCGACACGTCGTCGAGAATCACCGCGGGCCCCGCCAGCTCCGCGCCCACCGAAAGGGCCCCGCGCCGGAGCACCGGCACCCGCTCGGCACAACCGGGGATGTGCACCCGTTCCGGCGCGGACACGGTGGCGGCGTCCGCGGCAGCATCCTCCAGGACCGGCAGCACCGGCGCCCGTGCCGGCAGCGTCAGCCGCACCCGCAGGTTCACCAGTTCCACCGGCAGGTCCAGCCCGTGCCCGTAGCGGGCGATGTGCAGGGCGCGGAAGGCGTCGGCCGTGGCGGCAGCGCCGTTCCAGGGCACGTTGAGCGTGTAGCTCTGGCCACGGTAGCGCAGATCCAGGCTATCGGCGCGGGCCAGGTCCGCAACGTCGATGCCCTCCGCCGCCAACGCGGTGCCACCTTCCGCCGCCAGCGCGGTCAGCGCCGCGTCCACCTCGGCATCGCCGCGCGCGGCGAGCGGGCCGAGCCAGGCGCGGGTCAGGAGCCGCCCCGGCGCCGCCACCAGCATCCCGAGCGCGGAGAGCACGCCGGCCCGCTCCGGCACCAAGGCCCGGGACATGCCCAGCGCCTCCGCGAGCGCACAGACGTGCAGGCCACCGGCACCGCCGAAGCAACACAGCCAGGCGCCGGTTGGATCGATGCCGCGCTGCACCGAGATCACCCGCAGCGCCTGCGCCATATGCTCGTTGACGATGTCGATGACGCCGCGGGCGGCCCGCTCGGCCAGGTCCGTGTCCGACTCGCCGGCGGCATCGCCGGCCGCTAGCCCCAGCCTACTCCCCAGCCGTGCCAGCGCGGCGCTTGCCGCGGGCAGGTCCAGCCGCATCCGCCCGCCGAGGAAAGCGTGCGCCCGCAGCCGCCCGAGCACCAGGTTCGCGTCCGTCACCGTGGGCTCGTGCCCGCCGCGGCCGTAGCAGACCGGCCCCGGCGCCGCGCCGGCCGACTCGGGCCCCACCTGCAGCACGCCGCCGGCGTCCACCCGGGCGATGGAGCCACCGCCGGCGCCGATGGTGTGCATGTCCACCATGGGCACGGCCACTGGCAGGCCGGCGATGCGCCCTTCCAGGGTCAGCCGCGGCGCGCCCTCCACCAGCGCCACGTCGGTGGACGTGCCACCCATGTCGAAGGTGAGCAGCCGCTCGATGCCGGCCGCCCGCGCCACATACCCGGCACCGGCGAGGCCGCCGGCCGGGCCGGACAGCAGCAGCCGCACCGCGGCGTCGCCGGCCAGCTCGGCCGCCACCGTCTCGCCGCTGGACTGCATCACCGCCACCCGCGCACCCGGCAGCCCGGCACGGAGCCGGCCCAGGTAGCCGCCCACCACCGGCCCGACACGGGCGTTGAGCCAGGTGGCGATGCCGCGCTCGTACTCGCCCATCAACGGCAGCACGGCCGAGGACAGGGAGACGAAGACGCCGGGCGGCAGCGCCCGGGCAACGGCGCGCTCGGCGGCGTCGTCGAGGTAGGAGAACAGCAGGCTGACTGCCGCTGCCTCGGCGCCGAGTCGCTCGACGTCGGCACGGAGCTGCGCCAGGTCGGCGTCCGTCAGGGGCTCCAGCAGGCTCCCCTCCGCGCCGAGCCGGCCGCCCGTCTCCAGGCAAAGCTCGGGCGGTATTGGCAACGTTGCCGGCAGCGGCTGCAGGTCGTACAGGGCACGCCGCGCCTGCCGGCCGATGCTGAGCAGATCCCCGAAGCCGCGGTTGGTGACGAAGGCGGTGCGCGCCCCCTTGCCCTCCAGCACCGCGTTGGTAGCCACCGTCGAGCCGTGCACGATGCGTAGCCCAACCGGCTCCAGCCCCAGCTCGCGCACGCCTTGCAGGATCGCCTGCTCCGGCGCCGCAGGCGTGGACGGCACCTTGTGCACACGGATCACGCCATCCTGCCAGAGCACAAAGTCCGTGAACGTACCGCCGGTGTCGATGCCGAGGAATGCCATGACGAGATGCCGAGCTTTGCCGTGAGCTGCCGGAGAGACCTGGTTATACCGCACGCGCGGCGTCCCGCCACGCGCCTTGACGGGTATCCTGGCGGCATCTAGTCTCCGGCCGGAGGGCAGCCGCGGGCGGCAACCCTCGGGCTTGAAATCGGGAGGCGAGCACTATGGGTCAACCCGCTGCCAGAATCGGGGATATGGTCCTTCAGACCGCACCGCATTGCCACGCCCCGATCCATCCGCCGGCACCGTCACCAACGCCCGTGCCCCACCCCGCGATGCCGCTCGCCATCATCACCGGCCAGCCGACGGTGTTGATCGGCTCCATGCCGGCCGCACGGGTGACGGATACGACCGTGCCCTGCGTGCTGGCGTCCTGCGTGCCCGCGGGGCCTGGCATCATCGCCAAAGGTTCCGCAACCGTGCTGGTTGGCAGCCTCCCCGCTGCCCGGCTCGGCGACATGACCTCCCACCCCAGTTGCGTCGCACCGATTCCCAGTCCCACGGGCAACATCCTTCCTCCCTGCTGCCCGACGGTGCTGATTGGCGGGTAAGACTTGAAGCTGGCCCATTTTGAATCGATCGAGCCCGTTTGCCCGAGCTGCCGGCTCCACGCGGCCGGGGAACACCCGCTGACGCTCGCGACGATTGCCGTGCGCTCGCACGACAGCGTGATCGAGGGCACCCTGCACTGCTCCAATGCAGCGTGCCAGCTCGAATACCCCATCATCGACGGGATTCCACTACTGTTTCCGGATCCCCGCGGCTACATCGCGGACAACATCGTGCACCTCACGGCGCGCTCGGATCTGTCCGCCGAGACGGAATCCATCCTCGGCGATTGCCTCGGACCCAACAGCGCCTTCGACATCACCCGCCAGCATCTGAGCGCCTATGCCTGGGACAACTACGGCGACCTCGATCCGGCTGAAGCCACCGACGCGCGAGCCCGGCCCAATGGTGTCGGCCGCTGTCTGCACGCGGGCCTGGCACGGGTGGAACGGCGCATCGATCGGCCCATCCTGGATATAGGCTGCGCCGTCGGCCGAAGCACCTTCGAACTGGCGCAAGCCTCGTCGCAACTGGTGCTCGGGGTCGACACCAACTTCGCCATGCTGCGGTTGGCGCAACGGGTTCTGAGCGAGCGGAAGCTGCGCTATCCGCGCCGCAGAATCGGCATCGTCCATGACCGCAGAGAATTCCAGGTGGACTTCCCCGCCATGGAACAGGTGGATTTCTGGGCTTGCAGCGGCATGTCGCCGCCCTTTCGGTCCGACACCTTTGGACTGAGCGTCGGGCTGCAGTTGCTCGACTCGGTGAGCTCGCCGCACGGACTCCTGAGCGCGATCGCCGACGTGCTGCACCCGGGCGGCAGCGCCGTGCTGGCCACGCCTTACGATTGGTCCCCCGCCGCAACCCCCATCGAGGGCTGGATCGGCGGTCACTCGCAACGGAGTATCTACCAGGGAGCGGCGGAACCGCTGTTGAGAGCCCTGCTGACACCCGGCGCACATCCGCACTCGGTTGCCGGATTGATCCTGCGCCACGAGATTCCGCACTTCCCATGGCATACGCGTATCCATGATCGCAGCATCACGGTCTACGACACGCATATCGTTGTGGCCGAAGCAGTGGAGACCGGCGAGTCAAGATAAGGGCACCTCGAATAATTCGAGGTGCCCGCGCGGGGCAGGATGCCCTGCCATTTCTCAAGCGCTTAAGCGCTTGAGAAATGAAGCGAAGCGGGAACCGCGTTTTCGCTTCGCGTCTCGAAAAATGCCATGGAAGGCATTTTTCGAGGTCCCCATGAGTCGGTCGCGAATGCGCCGACCTCAGATGAACTGGATCTGGTTGGGCGCAAAACTGCGCAGCACCTGATCGAAGACCGGGTCGGACAGCTTGGCGTTCGCCAGCAGGTCCGTCGTGGTGAGCACATAGACCCTGGTCTTTCTGCCGCCCGCCAGGATATAGAATTGCTTCTGCGCCATGCGGGCGGCGCCGCTGCCCCACTCCATTGTGGCGATCACGCCTTCCCATTCGCCTCGCTTGCCCGCCAGCTTATTGACCAGCTCGAATGCTTCGAACTGCCCGCTCAAAGACGCCAGTGCCTTGTCCGCGTACTGCGTGATGTCCGTGCCCGCCGTGACGTCCTCGAATCGGATCACCAGATTGGGCGCGAAGCCGTTGCATTCAGGCAAGACAAAGGCATATGCCGAGGCATCGTAGCATTGCTCGGGGAGCGTCAGGATGAAGCCCGAACCTTGGAATTGTGGCATCGATCGCAAGCCTCTTGCCGCCGCACCGGCAAACCTATCAGCCAAAATGGCGGATGCGCTTCGAGACCGTGAACGTATTGCTCGCAAATCCAAAAACGAGGAGAGCGTAGGTCGGGTTACGCTATCGCTAACCCGACCTACACCGAATACGTTCACAGTCTCTTCGCTTATCCGCCCTACCGTGCTCACGCTGTTTCAGCGCCAGTACTTAGTACCAACTGAACTCTGGCAGGTCAAGGCGATCGCTACAGGCGCACAGACCGCCGCCCGATGGACATCAGGCGTCGATCACGAGCTCGCCTACCACCGTGGGAGCGCCGTCCTCGGCGCGACGGGCGTCCAATCGCGGCGGGGACGCCGCTCCCACGGCACCATGGCTCTGGACGGAGTCGTGAAAACGGCCGGAAATCACGGCGATGCCCAAGCTCACGCACGGCAGTTGGCAGCGGTGCGAGCCCGCGCTATCGTCGTGCCCCATGGAAGCATTGCTCGAGGTTCGCGGCCTGACGCGGCACTACGGCCGCCAGCAGGCACTGTGTGGGCTCGACTTCACACTGTCCGCCGGCGAGGTGCTGGGGCTGCTCGGCCCGAACGGCGCCGGCAAGAGCACGTGTCTGCGCATCCTGGCGGGCCTGCTGGCGCCGAGCGCGGGCCGCGTCGTCATCGGCGGTGCGGACATGGCGCTGGCGCCGCTCCGCGCCAAGCGCCGCTTGGGCTACCTGCCCGAGCAACCGCCGCTGTATCCCGAGATGCGTGTCGAGGAGTTCCTGCGACACTGCGCGCGGCTGCGCCGCATCCCGCCCGGCGCCATCTCGCGCGCGGTGGCGCGCAGCATGCGGCTCTGCGACCTCACCGCGGTGCGCCAGCGCCTGCTCGGCAAGCTGTCCAAGGGTTACCGGCAGCGCGCCGGTATCGCGGCGGCGCTGATCCACGAGCCGGAGCTGGTGATCCTGGACGAGCCCACCGACGGCCTGGACCCCGTGCAGATCCGCGAGATGCGCGCCCTGATCGCCGAGCTCGGCGAGCGCTGCACCGTCATCGTCTCCAGCCACGCCCTGGCGGAGGTGCAGGCGAGCTGCCGGCGCGTCATCGTGCTGCACGAGGGCCGCATGCTGCACGACGGGCCACTGGACGCGGCGCGTGCGCTGCGGCTGCGCCTGGCCCGACCACCTCAGCCGGCGGCGTTGCGCCGGCTCGCACTGGTGGCGGCGATCACGCCGGCAACCGATGCCGCCGAGGCCGGACTCTACAGCGTCAGACTCAACGACGGCGCGGGCGCCGAGCAGTTGGCGGCGGCCGTCGTCGCCGCCGGCTGGGGGCTCCTGGAGCTGGCACCAGAGCAAACCGATGTCGAGCGGCTCTTCTTCCGCGCAATCGGCACCCAGGCGGCGGCATGATCGGCACCATCGCCCTGCGCGACTGGCTGGGCGCCTTCCGCACGCCGGTGGGCTGGGTGCTGCTGGCCGCGACTCAGGGCATCCTCGGCTATGTGCTGCTCAAGGTGCTGGATGAATTCACCGGCCCGGAGCCCGCGCTGCGCACTGCCGGGCTCAATCTGGAACTGTCCCACAACCTGTTCGGCGCCGCGGCGGTGCTGCTGCTGCTGACCGTGCCGCTGCTGGCCGCCCGCGCCCTGGGTGGGGAGCTCCGCGATGGAACCTGGGCGCTCCTGGCGAGCGCGCCGGTGTCACCGGCGGAGATCCTGCTGGGCAAGTTCCTGGGGCTGGCGCTGCTGCTGCTGCCGGTATGCCTGCTGCCGGCGGGGCTCGGGCTCATGCTGCTGGGGGCGGCACCGGTAGACCCGGGGCTGCTCGCGGCCGCCACCCTGGGGCTCTGGCTCACCGGGCTGCTCTTCGCCGCCGTCGGCCTGTTCGCCGCGAGCCTCGTCAGCCAGCCCATCGCCGCCGCGGTGGCAGGCTACGGGCTGCTGGTGCTGCTGTCGGTGGTGAACCGCACCGAGTTGCTCGGCGCACCGCAGCTCGGCGTGCTCGACTGGCTCGCATGGAACCAGCACCTGTTCTGGTTCCTGACCGGCGTCGTGCGCATCAGCGACCTCGCCTATTTCGGGTTGATGACTGCGGCATTTCTGGCGCTGGCCCTGCGCCGGCTCGACAACCTGCGGCTCGGATGAGCACGCCCCACCTCACGGCGGAGGGGCTGGACTCGATCGCCACGGGCGAGCCGGCGGATACGCCGGACCCGGCGCCCACGGCGCAAGCGCCGACGCCCGAGCCACCCCCGGGCTCCGGGTCAGGCGCGCGCCCACATCCCCGCGCCCTGCCCTGGCGGCGCCTGCACCGCACCGCCGCTGACGGCGTGTTCGCGCTGCTGCTGTTGGCCATCGTGCTGACGGCCGGCTGGCTCGCGGCGCGGCACGACGACTACTTCGACTGGACCAGTACCGCCCGCAACAGCCTGACGCCCGAAAGCATCGCCGTGCTGGAGCGCCTGCCCGCCGATGGCCCGCCGCTATCCATCACCGTCTTCGCGCCGCGCGAGCACCCCGTCGGGCGCGCCGTCGAGCAGTTGCTCGCCCGATACCACAGACAGCGTCCGGACCTGGAGATCCACTGGGTGGACCCGCAGCGCGCGCCGGAGCGCGCCCGGGATGCGGACGTGCACCTGCTCGGGCAGGTGCTCTTGGAATTCCACGGCCGCCGCGAGAGCCTGACGGCGCTGAGCGAGGGCACCCTCTCCAGCGCCATCGCCCGCCTCGCCCTGCCCCGGGCGCCCTGGGTCGCGGTGCTGGAGGGCCATGGCGAGCGCGCGAGCGCCGGCGCCGCGGCGCCGGACATCGGCCGCTTCGCCCAGCTGCTGCGCCAGCGCGGCTTCCGGCTGCAGCCGCTGGACCTAGCCAGCGCCGGCAGCGTGCCGGCCAATACCGACCTGCTGGTGATCTCGACGCCATCCATCGCCCTGTTCCCCGGCGAGGCGGAGGCGCTGGTGCACTACCTGGAGGCCGGCGGCAACCTGCTTTGGCTGATGGACCCGGGCTCTGGCTCCGCTGCCGAGCGCAGCGACGCCACGGGCGACCTGATGGGCCTGAAACCGCTGGCCACCTACCTCGGCGTCCGCCCGCTGCCGGGCGTGGTGGTGGATGCGAAGGCGGCCGAGCTCGGCTTCGACGACCCTACCTTCGCCGTCATCGACGACTGGCCCGCGCACGCCCTCGGCCGCGACCTGAAGCGACCGGCGGTGCTGCCCGGCAGCCTCGCCTTCCAGGTCACCGCCGCCCCCGGCTGGCTGCTGGACACGACCCTCACCAGCGGCCCGCAGAGCTGGAACGAGACCGGCCCCATCCGCGGCGAGATCACGCGCAACCCGCCCGCGGGCGAGGAGTCCGGTCCGCTACCGCTGGCCATGGTCCTGACCCGGCCGCAGCCACGGGCAGGCGCCGACGCGCCCGCCGCGGCCAGCACATCCGATGATGATGATGAGCCCGACAACGCCGCCCCGCGGCCGGCACCCGAGCAGCGCGTCATCGTGGTGGGCGACGGCGACTTCGCCAGCAACGCCTATCTCGCCACCGCCGCGAACCGCAGCCTGGCGCTGCGCATGGCGCGCTGGCTCACCGGACTGGAGGACCTGATCACGCCGCCGCCCGCGGCCGACGACCGGGACAACTTCACCCTGTCCACCGCCCGTACCTGGGCCATCTCCGCGGGCGCCGTGGTGGCGCTGCCGCTGCTGTTGCTTGGCGCAGGGCTGCTCGTGCGCTGGCGGCGGGGGCTTGCCTGATGCTCGCGCACCGCTGGCTCGTCAATCTGGCGCTGCTCGCCGTACTGGCCCTGCTGATCCTCGCCGCACAGCTCGACAAGCGCGAAGAGCTGCGCCGGACCCGGCTCACGGCGCTGGCGCCGGACGAGGTCATGGACATCGAGCTATACCGCGCCGGCGAGCCCGCGGTGCGACTGCGGCGCGAGGACGACCGCTGGCAGATGCTCGCGCCCTTCGCGGTGGCGGCCAGCGACGACGCGGTCGCGAAGCTGCTGCCGGTGGCGCAGGCGCAGGTCTGGCGCACCCTGCCGGCGGCGGGGCTCGACCTCGCCGAGCTGGGCCTGGAGCCGGCCCCGGTACGCATCCTGCTGAACGGGCTGGAGCTGCGCTTCGGCGGCACCGAGCCGGTGGCCGCCCAGCGCTACGTGCAGGTGGGCGACATGGTGCACCTGATCGACGACCGCTTCCTGCCGCGACTCATGACGCCCACCATCGAGCTGGTGAGCCGCCGCCTGCTGCCGGCGGGCTTCAGCCCCGGGCTCGGTGACCTGGACGGCACGCCGCTGACGGCCGGCGCGCTGGCGCCGCTGGCCGATGTCGAGGCAGTTCGGGTGGAGACACCCAAGACGGCGCTCGATGACGCCCTCGCCGGGCGGCTGCTGCACGTCGGCTCCGAGGACGGCGGCGACGGCCTCGACTTTCTGGTCAGCGACGGCGGCACCCGCTGGACCCGGCTCGACGCGGAGCTGAGCTGGCTGTTCGCCGCACCGCCGCTGGATGCCGTGCGAGACTGGCCAGCGCCGGGCAGGCGCGGAACCACAAAGCCCGCGCAGACCCCGCCCGATCAGCGCGTGGGAACGGCGTCCCCGCCGCGGCAGATCAGCATACCCGCACGGAACACGCCTGCTCAGCGCCCGGCACCCGCGCCGGCCGTGGATGCAGTCCGCGCCATGCCGAGCCCGCCCGGGTCACCGAGCGCGCCGCCGAATCCGGCAACTCACCCGCTCCCAATTGAGCGCGTCGCCCCACCCGCGCCCGGCACCGAGCCCGTCGAGCAACGCCCCACGGCCGCAATCCCCAACCTCCGCGACCTCGCCCCGGCACGGCCACCGGATCGGTCCGCGCTGCCACGGGACGGTAGCGACCCCTTCGCACCGGCACAGGACATGCCGCCGACGCTGCCCGCCAACGGCGAGCCGGAAATCCCACTGCGCACCGAGAAGCTCCACCCGTGAGCCCGCGCCAACCACACGCCGCGCCTCGCCGCCGGGTGGCACGCTGACATGCCCGAGCTGCCCGAGGTCGAGACCGCCCTGCGCGGCATCGCGCCGCACCTCGCCAACAGGCGCATCCTGCGGCTCGTCGCCCGCGAGCGGCGGCTGCGCTGGCCGGTACCGGAGAGCGTCGACGCCGTGGTGGCGGGCCAGCGCATCACGGCACTCGCCCGGCGCGCCAAGTACCTGCTCCTGGAACTGGAGCACGGCTCGCTGATCCTGCACCTCGGCATGTCCGGCAGCCTGCGGGTGCTGCCCGCGGACACGCCGCCGGGACCGCACGACCACATCGACCTCGTGCTGGACAACGGCCGCTGCCTCCGGCTCCGGGACCCGCGGCGCTTCGGCAGCCTGCACTGGGCCGAGCCGCCGGTCGAGGCCCATCCACTGCTCGCCTCCCTCGGACCCGAGCCCCTGTCACCAGCCTTCGACGGCGCCTACCTGCACCGCCTGAGCCGCGGCCGTCGCGCCCCGGTGAAGACCTTCATCATGGACAGCCACGTCGTCGTCGGCGTCGGCAACATCTACGCCAGCGAGGCCCTGCACCGCGCCGGCATACACCCGCACCGCCCCGCCGGGCGCATCGCACTGCCGCGCTACCAGCGCCTCGCCGCCGCCATCAAGACCGTCCTCACCGCCGCCATCGCCGAGGGCGGCACCAGCCTGCGGGACTTCGTGCAGGAAGACGGCAACCCCGGCTACTTCGCCCGCGCGCTCCGGGTCTACGGCCGCACCGGCCTACCCTGCCCCACCTGCGGCACGCCAATCCGCCAGCAGCGCATCGGCCAGCGCTCCAGCTTCTATTGCCCGCGGTGTCAGCGCTAATGCCAATCGGTGCTCGCGGAACACCGAAGACAGCACGTCACTTGTCCGCCACAGGCGCCAGTGTGGCTCATTTCCGGATGCTTGAGCGCAAGAGCCGACCCCATGTACCCAGCCTCGGGCGCGGTGCTTCCCCTTCGGACGCGGCGAGCGTCCCCCCTGTTCCCGAGCCAATACCTTGCGGACCTTGCGCGTACGGCGACGCCTACCGCGCGAAATACACCCTGAGCTTCGAGCAGGGCCGCGCGCCGCACGCCATTGAGACCTGCCGCACGACCGCCCTCGGCGGGCATGTCGGGTCGATCGAGCGCGAGCCACGCCCGCATCGAAACCAAGCGAGCAGCCGGCCAGCGACAAGTCACAGCCTGGGGCGGTCGGCCGGCGCAAGGCCGAAGAGATCCGGGTGCCACCGCGTGGTATCCGCATTTTCGTCGGCGACCAAGGGCGGCGGCGTCAACGTCCGCGACCAGGCGCTCTCCAGGCAAACCGCGGCGCTGTTTTCGCACCGCGGTGCCGAGATGAACCTGTACAACCGCTCGCGCATGCCGTCGCCCGCCAGCGCGCCTGGCCCGTCTCTTGCTTACTCTCAAGCACAAGCACAAGCCGGGTCCTGCCGACAGCAACCGCCCAACGGCGCCGCGCCATGCACATCGCCGACGACGGTGAGCAATCGTCTTCGAGCCCCAGTCCGAGCAGCGCGCCGCGCTGGTGCTGCCCGGGGCCGAGGCCGCGGCGAGGAGCGGCGCGCCGGCGCGCGCAGGCCGGCCCCGGAGGTACGGCGCCTGACCGTGTGAAAGGGAGAAGCGCCCAACCGAGCCCCGGGCGCAGCACCTGGGCAGGGTCGGTGTCGGCACGGGTGAATTTCCACAGCTACCCGCAGCAAATGCACCGGTGAGCGGGTGCTATGCGCCGGTCTCCCCGTGCGTAACGACCGCACGTCAGCAACCGCGCACGGTTACGCACTTGGGCAGGGCTGGTACGGCCTTTGCCTTACAAGGGTAGCGGAAGTACCGGTCCAATCAGTCACAAGTGCCCGAACGACAGACAATATGACCTACCACCAAGCGCTGCGCCAATTCACCGACGACGACCTCATCGAGGATGACGAGGCCTGCGCCGATGCGGCAGGCCAAGCAGACATCGCGAGTATCGCGCTCGCCGCCTTCTACGCTGACGCCGACGCCGCCCACCGGCATCTGATTGTGCTCATGCGCGGCGACGTTCCCATGCACCGCGTGTCCGTGCTCGGCCGCGCGGACGCCGGTGGCAACCGCCCGCTCGGTGTCTACTATTCCGGCGTTGGCGAGCGCATGCGCGGCTGGGGCGGATCTGGCGCTTTCTGGGGTGGGATCTTCGGCCTCCTGGGTGGCGCCGCCGGCCTGTTCGTACTGCCCGGCATCGGCCCTGTGATGGCGGCCGGGCCACTGGTGGCGACGCTGACCAACGCCGCCGTGGGCACCGAAGCAGGCACCGGCGCGGGCGGCGCGCTAACGGCCGGCGCCGCACAATGGTTGGCAGCGGCTATCCATCGGCTGGGCATTCCCGCGTTCTGGGTCGACGGCATGCGCCGGCGTCTGGCCGACGGCGAGACCGTAGTGCTGCTGCTGATGGCGCCGCAGGAGGCGGCACGCTGGCGCCCACTGCTCTGGTGCCCGCTGCTGAATCGCGCGCCAGCCGGTGGCACCGAGAGCCACGTCCAGCCCACGGCCGTGTGGGAACTGCCCTTCACCGGCGTCGCGGATGTAGTCCGCGGGCGGCCATGAACATGAACATGAGCGGGAACATGAACGAGAACGGGCGCCAGACCAGACCGCCCCGGCTCACCGCCGGGACACTCGGCGGAGCGGCTGCCGGCGCCAAGACCAGGCTCGGCGACGGCCATCAGCCGCCGCCACAGCAGCCACACTGCGCGATCGCCATCCCTGTGGGCCTCCATTTTCCCGACGGTGCCTGCGCCTGCGGCACGGCCACGAGCATCGGCCCCCACGGCATGTTCGTCGAGACCCACCAGCGGCCAAAACGCGAGGGCTGCGTGGACGTGCGGCTCATGGCCCGTTGCACCGAGGGCGAGCGCGGCATCCGGCTACCATCGCTGATCCTGTACCGCACGGCCGAGGGTGTCGGACTGCTGTTCCGCCGGCTCGACGCCCAGGCGCAGGACGCGCTGCGGCGCCTGCTGCGTGCGAGCTCGCCGATCCGCCCGCCGATCCGCCCGAATGCCGTCGCCGATGCCACGCTCAGACAGGTGTCCAGATCGCACCACAGCGCGGACCATGTCCCGAACCCAGCGCAGACCGAGGCCGATGCCGTGCAGCCGCGCCACTACTGACGCCGTCCGGCGATGAGGCGAAGCGGCGGCATGGCCGTGCATATTCCTCAGTCGCCGGCAACACATCCGAGTTGCCTGCCATCGGGGCCGCTATCGATTTCGGGAGCGAATTCGTTAGTGGCCCCGATCCTGTTTTCGACGCCGAGGTTTGGAAACTGGGCAAGTATTCGGTGTAGCTGGGCGCTGAGGAACGAAGCCCGACACAGCGCGTGCCCCACCGCCTGCTCGTCGGGCCTCCTGCGTCGGCCCGACGGTCCGCTCGATTTCGACGTTGCGACCCATACTTGCCCAATCTCCTTGGCGTGGTGCGCGTGCGCCCGCGGGAAACAAGCGCGTCAGGACGATGGCCGCCACACGCCGCCGGCGCGCTGGTGCTCCTCGATGCGAACATCGGCCTCGCGCGCCAGCGCCCGGACGCGGTCCGAGATTTCCACCGGGTAGCTCGGCGCCGCATCCAGCGCGCGCAGCGCAGGCGGCAGGCGGTCGAGCTGAGCCGCGCAGTGCGCGCGCGACTCCGCCAGGGTCGGCAGCGGCGCGACGATCTCGCCGTGGTCCATGACGCGCCGCAGCAGCAGCTCGCCGTCGCCCGCCGGCTCATCCTCCCGCTGCACGCGGTCGCCGGTCATGCGGCCGCGCGCGTCGTAGTGGCGCAGCACCTGTTTGCGGCCTGGCCAGGTGGCCTTGTGCTCGGAGTGCTTGCGGCGCGGTGTGCCGGCGTACTCACAGAGCTTGTAGGCGCAGTCGAGGTACGGACTGTCGGCGGCGGTGTCGAGCTTGCTGCCAATGCCGAAGCCGTCGATGGGCGCACCGTCCGCCAGCAGCGCCACCACGCCGTGCTCGTCGAGGCCGCCGCTGGCAAAAATCTGCACCGAGGACAGCCCGCCGTCGTCCAGGATGCGCCGCACGCGCCGCGCGTGCTCGGCGAGGTCGCCGCTGTCCAGCCGCACGGAATGAATGCTAATGCCGTCGCGGGCGAGCCGCCCGGCGAGCTCCGGCAGCCGGCGCGCGGCGCCCTCGGTGTCGTAGGTGTCGATGAGCAGCACCAGGCCGTCCGGACGCGCCCGGGCGAAGCGCTCGAAGGCCGCCATCTCGTCGTCGTGGGCCTCGATGAACGAGTGCGCCATGGTGCCGTAGAGCGGCACGCCGAAGCGCGGCCCGGCCAGCACCGCGGAGGTGCCGGCGAAGCCGCCGAGCCAGCTCGCCCGCGCCGCCAGCAGCCCCGCCTCCGCGCCGTGCGCCCGCCGCAGGCCGAAGTCGACCAAGAGCTTGTCCGGCGCGGCGCTGACGCAGCGGCTGGCCTTGGTGGCCACCAGCGTCTGGTACTGGAGCAGGTTGATGATGCGGGTCTCGACCAGTTGCGCCTGGGGCATGGGCGCCGTGACCCTGAGTACCGGCTCGTCCGGGAAGAACACCGTGCCCTCCGCCATGGCGTCGACGCTGCCGGCAAAGCGGAAGCCGCTGAGATAGTCCACGAAGTCGTCGCCGAAGCGGCCGCTGTCACGGAGCCACGCCAATTCCTCGTCGCTGAAGCGGGCGTCGCGCAGCATCTCCAGCACCTGCGCCAGACCCGCGGCCACCAGATAGCCATAGCCCGGCGGCAGCGCGCGGACGTGGAAGTCGAACACGGCCTCCTCCTCCATGCCTTGGGCGTAGTACGCCTCCAGCATGGCCAACTCGTAGAAGTCCGTCAGCAGCAGGGCGTTGGCGGGGATCATCTGGGCTCCGGGTCGTGTGGTTCTTTGGCGAGACGCGACGATAAGGCAACGGCTGGGGCCGAGCGGACGGGCGCCCCCGGGCGCTCCTCCGACCTCTCCAGCGCGCTGCAAAGCGGATGCCGGCGCCGGGACGTCCGCCACGGCGGACCAATCCAACAACCACGGGCATTTCGATGCGCTTTGGAAGCGGTCAGTCGCTCTTTCTAGGTTTATAGCCACCGGCAGCCGGCGCAAAAACACCGCGGCGCACGCCCGGCCGCAAGCCTCGCACGACCGCTGCGCGCCTGAACCGACCGCCGGTCCCGGACGCAATACCTTGGCGCTCGGTTTGCAGCGCATCGGGTATCAGCGCCAGTCCACGCCCGGAAACCCGAACGCCGACGCCGCCATGTCCGCCATCGACCCCGCCCGCACCGCTCTCATCGTCGTCGACATGCAGCCGGACTTCATGCCCGGCGGGCCGCTGCCCGTGGCGGGTGCCGAGGACCACGGCGAGCGCCTGGTGGCCCCCGTGCGCGGGCTGATGGAGTCCGACCTGCTGCCGTTGCAGGTGGCCACGCAGGATTGGCACCCGCCGGGCCATGTCTCCTTCGCGAGCAGCCACCCCGGCCGGGCCCCCTTCGACGGCATCGAGGTACACGGCTACCCGCAGACCCTGTGGCCGGATCACTGCGTGCAGGGGAGTCCGGGGGCCGAGCTGCATCCGCGGCTGCCGCTTGCACGGCTCGCGGCCATCCTGCGCAAGGGCATGGACGCGCAGGCGGACTCCTACAGCGGCTTTCACAACAACCATGGTCCGAACGGCGCGCGGGCGCCCACGGGGCTCGCCGGCTACCTGCGTGAGCGCGGCGTGGTGGCGGTCGTCTGCTGCGGCCTGGCGCGGGACTTCTGCGTCAAGTGGACCGCCGAGGACGCGGCGGCGGCCGGCTTCACCAGCTATGTCCTCTGGGACCTGTGCTGGCCGGTGCACCCGCACAGCGACGCGCGGGTCCGCGACGAGATCCAGGCGCGTGGCGTACACCTGCTGGACCGCGCCGCGCTCGCCGATGCCGTCGCCATGAGCGGCGGCGCCTGATGCAACGCCTGATGCCGCGCCAGGTATGGGGTCTTGCGCCGATCCGGCGCAGCTCTCGCCGAGCGCCGTCGCGCCCATTGGCAGGGCTGTGCAGAGGCATTGAAGCTGCATTTCCATCGGCGGCCGCGTGCGCCTAATGCCGCGCCGCGTCGGCTCCACGGCGCGGCATCGGGTCGGCTCGCCCGGCTCGCCCCCCCGCAGCCCAAACCGTAGCGACACCTGACCAGGAGACTGCCATGCACACGACACAGCCCATCGTCACACCGCGTATCCCCCAACTGTGCAGCGCCGCGGCCATCGCACTCGCCGCCGTCCTCGTTGCACCAACCGCCGGCGCGGACACCGACAAGGCGACGGCCGACATCAAGGACCTGAAAGGCGAGGTCGTCGGCACCGCGGAGCTGCAACAGACGCCGGCGGGCGTGCTACTGGACGTGAAGCTGAACGACCTGCCGGCCGGAGTCCATGCCCTGCACATCCACGAAACCGGCAAGTGCGAGCCGCCCTTCAAGTCCGCGGGCGGTCACTACCACCGGCCGGGGGAGACACACGGGTACCTGACCGAGTCAGGCCCCCATGCCGGCGACATGCCGAACATCCACGTGCCGGAGTCGGGGCAGCTGGAGCTGGAAGTGCTGACGGGCGTCCATCAGTTGGGCGAGGAGGTGCTGGACGTCGACGGTTCCTCCCTCGTGATTCACGAGGGCGCCGATGACTATAAGAGCCAGCCGGCCGGCGCTGCCGGCGAGCGCATCGCCTGTGGGGTCATCACGGCGCAATGATGCTGCCGATGGCTCTGGGTCAATGGCTCTGGGGCGTCGCCAATGCCGGCGGGGCCTTGATCATCGTTTCGGCCAGAACACGGGACGCAGAGCGTCTACCCCTGCTCCCACGCTGGAACGTGGGAGCCAGAACCGCACGCTTGGCCGGGATGATGATCAACGCCGCCGGCGGCACGCCGCCGGCACTGCCGATACCACGTCAGCGTTCCGCTCAGCTGGTGGTCGTGCCACCGTGCGGAGGGGCATCGGCACCCCGCTCCGACTTGGCGGCGCTGGCAGGGCGCTCCCGCAGGAACGGCACCATGTGCCGCAGCGTGTTGTCCCGCAGCACCCATTCGTGGCGCAGCGCCGCGCCGGCGTGCAGCACGATGAGGACCGCCACCACCCATGCGCCGGTGGCGTGGAGAATGAAGATGGGGCTATTCAGCGACGGCGTCTTCGGGATCACCGGCGGCAGTTCCCACCCGAAGAACGGGATCGGCTTGCCACCGGCGCTCACCAGCACATAGCCGCCGATGGGCACCAGGATGAGCAGGAGGTAGAAGAGCCAGTGGGTGGCCCGGGCAGCAACCTGCTGCCAGCGTGGCAGGGTGTCCGGCAGTGACGGCACCGGATTGGCGCCACGCCAGCCGAGCCGCAGGAGCATCAGGATCAGGATGCTGAGTCCGAGCGTGGTGTGGACCGGGAAGAGCTCGATCCAGGTGGGGGAGGTCGACGGATAGTCGGCGAAGATGAAGCCGACCACGAGCTGGGCAATGACCAGAATGACCACCAGCCAGTGCGCGGTCTGCTGAACGGCGCCCCAGCGCTCACGGGTGTTACGGATTTGCATGGTTACCTCGGTTGAGACTCACGCGCTCCGGACGGAGCGGGTACGCAACCGAAGTCACGAAACATGCCAAGGCCAACGCCAGGGCAAATGCAGCGGCGCCGGCATCGGCGCCGCCCAGTGGCGCGGCCGCTGGCCCTTATGCACCACGCGCGGTTGCAATTCACCGCCAGGAGGCCCCGCCGCGGGGCGCCCTGGTTGCTAGGTTTTCGTCAGAGGCGCCCACCACCGTGGCGCCCGCGAGGTTGCCATGCCAGACCAGCCGACCGTCACCCTGGACCGCGCAAACCTTGACGCGGTGCTGTTCGACCTCGACGGCGTCGTCACCCGCACCGCCCGCGTCCACGCCGCCGCCTGGAAGCGGCTATTCGATGCCTACCTGCACGAGCGGCCCGCGGCGCCCGGCGAGGACCACGCCCCATTCGACATCGAACGCGACTACCGGCGCCTCGTGGACGGCAAGCCGCGCATCGATGGCGTGCGCGACTTCCTCGCCGCCCGCGGCATCGAACTGCCGGCGGGCGCGCCGGACGACCCGCCCGGGCGCGAGACCCTGCACGGACTCGGCAACCGCAAGAACCGCCTGTTCCGCGACGCCCTGCGCGAGGGCGGACTCACCGTCTACGACTGCGCGGTGGCGCTGCTGCGGCGGCTGCGCGAGGCCGACTTCCGCACCGCCGTGGTCACCGCCAGCAAGAATTGCGGGATGATCCTGGACACCGCCGGCATCGCCGACCTGTTCGACGCCCGCGTTGACGGCAACGACGCCGAGCGCCTGGGCCTGGCGGGCAAGCCGGCGCCGGACACCTTTCTCGCCGCCGCCGCGCGGCTCGCTTGCGAGCCCGGACGCGCCGCTGTGCTGGAGGATGCCGTTGCGGGGGTCCGCGCGGGCCACGCGGGCGGCTTCGGCCTGGTCATCGGCGTGGACCGCGGCGGCGAGCGCGCCGCGCTCAGCGCGGCCGGCGCCAACGTGGTACTGGCGGATCTGTGCGACCTTACCGTCACCGCCGACACCGACGCCGACACCGACGCCGACACCGACACTGGCCCGCCACTGCTCGAGGACCCCGCGGCCATCGCGGAGCGGCTGGCAAACCGACTCGCCGACAGGTGTCCCGCCCTGTTCCTGGACTACGACGGCACCCTGACCCCCATCGTCGCCCGCCCCGAGGACGCCAGGCTGGATGCGTCCATGCGCGCGGCCCTGCGCGCGGCGGCGGCGGTGATGCCGGTGGCCATCATCAGCGGCCGCGACCTCGACGACGTGCGCGCGCTGGTGGGACTGGACAACCTCGTCTACGCCGGCAGCCACGGCTTCGACATCCGCGGCCCCGAGCTGCGCCTGGAACTGCCCGAGGGCGTCGACGCGCTGGAAGACCTGGACCGCGCCGCGGACCTGCTGGAGCAGCGGCTCGACGCGATCCCGGGCAGCCAGGTGGAGCGCAAGCGCTTCGCCGTTGCCGTGCACTACCGGCGCCTGGCGGTTGCCGACCTGCCGCGTGTGGAACAGGCCGTCGCCGAGGTCGCCCGCCGGCTGCCGGCGCTGCGCCGCACCGGCGGCAAAAAGGTCTTCGAGCTGCGCCCGGACATCGACTGGGACAAGGGCCGCGCCCTGCACTGGCTGCTGGAGCGCCTCGAACTGGACGGCCCGGACGTGCTGCCGCTCTACATCGGCGACGACGAGACCGACGAGGACGCCTTCCGCGCGCTCGCCGACGGCGGCGGGGTCGGCATCCTGGTGGCCGCGGAGCCACGGC
Source organism: Thiohalocapsa sp. (assembly GCF_022340605.1). Classification (GTDB taxonomy): domain Bacteria; phylum Pseudomonadota; class Gammaproteobacteria; order Chromatiales; family Chromatiaceae; genus Thiohalocapsa. The sequence goes on along the minus strand of NZ_JAJDNQ010000084.1, from coordinate 4,959 downwards.
CGAGCAGCGCGGCGTTCCGCATCCCGAACACCGACGCGGTGCGGGCAGTGCTGGAAGATCTTGCCCGGCGCGAGGGGACCGACGACGAGCGGGGTCGGAGCTAGCAAGGCGCCGATGATTCAGGTTACAGCTCCCCGAGGACAGGCCGATGAGCGAATGGCACTGGCACTACGACCACTATGACCCGGCACAGGAGCGCCTGCGCGAGGCCCTGTGCACCCTGGGCAACGGCTACTTCGCCACCCGCGGCGCGGCGCCCGAGGCCGCTGCCAATACGCACCACTACCCGGGCACCTACCTCGCCGGCGGCTACGACCGGCTGGAGAGCCAGGTGCAGGGCCGCGTGGTGGAGAGCGAGGACCTGGTCAATCTGCCCAACTGGCTGCCGCTGCGGATCGGCCTCGATCATGACCACTGGCTCACCCTGGACGCCGTGGAGATCCTCGATTACCACCAGCACCTGGACATGCGCGACGGCGTGCTGCATCGAGATGTGAGCTTCCGCGACGCCGAGGGCCGCACCACGAGGCTGTGTCAGCGCCGGCTCGTGCACATGGCCCAACGCCACCTGGCGGCGCTGGAAACCGAGCTGACGGCGCTGGACTGGTCCGGCGCCGTCACGGTGGAGAGCGCGCTCGACGGCGGCGTCAGCAATGCCGGCGTCGAGCGCTATCAGGGTCTCGACGGCCACCACCTGGAGCCGCTCGGCAACGCCGCGGTGGGCGAGGACGGCATGTGGCTTCGCACCCGCACCCGCCAGTCTCGGCTGGAGATCGCGCTGGCTGCTCGCACACGCATCTACCGCGACGGCCGCCGGCTGGACGCGGAGCCGACCTTGACGCAAACCGACGACAGCATCGCCCAGCGCTTTTGCCTGCACCTGGAGCCGGACCGGCCCGTGCTGGTGGAGAAGATCGCGGCGCTCTACACGTCCCGCGACCGGGCCATCAGCGAGTGCGGAATGGCCGCGCGCGCGGCCATCGGCACCGCGCCGCGCTTCGACGACCTGCTCGCGGGCCATGCCCGCCTCTGGCACCACCTGTGGGAGCGCTTCGACCTGGAGCTGACCCTCGCCGAGGACGACGGCGCGCGCACCGCCGCCATCCTGCACCTGCACCTGTTCCATCTGCTTGCGACCGCCTCGCCGCAGGTGATGGACCTGGACGTGGGCGTGCCAGCCCGCGGCCTGCACGGCGAGGCCTACCGGGGCCACATCTTCTGGGACGAGCTGTTCATCTTCCCGACGCTGAACCTGCGCCTGCCGGAGATCACCCGCTCGCTGCTGCGCTACCGCTACCGGCGCCTTCCCGCGGCCCGGGCGGCGGCGCGCGCGGCGGGCCTGCGCGGGGCCATGTATCCCTGGCAGAGCGGCAGCGACGGCCGCGAGGAGAGCCAGCAACTGCACCTGAACCCGCGCTCGGGGCACTGGACGCCGGACGAGACGCACTTGCAGCGCCACGTCAACTCGGCCATCGCCTACAACGTCTGGCACTACTTTCAGGCCACCGGCGACACCGAGTTTCTGTCCTTCTACGGCGCCGAGATGCTGCTGGAGATCGCCCGCTTCTGGGCCAGCAAGGCGACGCACAGCCAGACGCTGGAGCGCTACGAGATCAAGGGCGTGGTCGGCCCCGACGAGTTCCACACCCGCTACCCGGACCGCGGCGAGCCGGGTCTCGACAACCACGCCTACACCACGCTGCTGGCCGCCTGGGTGCTGCGCCGGGCACTGGACCTGCGCCATCACCTGCCGCGGGAGCGCTGGGACGAGCTGGTGGAGCAGCTCGGCATCAGCGACGACGAGCTGGCGCACTGGGACACCGTGAGCCGCAGGCTGCGGGTGTGCTTCCACGGCGACGGGATCATCAGCCAGTTCGAGGGCTTCGAGCGGCTCGAGGAGCTCGACTGGCAGGCGTACCGGGACAAGTACGGCGACATCCAGCGCCTGGACCGCATCCTGGAGGCCGAGGGCGAGTCGGTGAACCGCTACCAGGTCACCAAGCAGGCGGACGTGCTGATGCTCTTCTACCTGTTCTCCGCCGAGGAGCTGGCCGAGCTGTTCGAGCACTTAGGCTACGACTTCGAGCCGGACCTGATCCCGCGCAACGTCGCCCACTACGGGGCGCGCACCAGTCATGGCTCGACGCTGAGCCGCGTCGTCGACGCCTGGGTGCTGGCGCGCTCAGACCGGCGGGGCTCCTGGTCGCTGTTCACCGAGGCCATCGAGAGCGACGTGGCGGACATCCAGGGCGGCACTACGTCCGAAGGCATTCACTTGGGCGCCATGGCCGGCACCGTGGACCTGATCCAGCGCTGCTACACCGGCATCGAGGTGCGCGGCGGGCGCCTGTGGCTGAACCCCTGCCTGCCGGACGAGCTCACCGGGCTGCGCATCCGGCTGCGCTTCCGCGGCCGCAGCCTGGCGCTCTCCGTCGACCAGCGGCGGATCGAGCTGCACGTCATCTCCGCGCCGGCCGACGGGATTCGGCTCAAGGTCGCCGGCGAGCCGGTGCGGCTCGGTGCCGGCGAGCGCTACGACCTGCCGCTGGAGCATACGCCCTGCTGCATCGATGCAGGCTGAGTGGATGTAACTGGGTCCATGTGACTGGCTCGACGGGAGCAGACGAACCGGCCGGACATCCCGCTCGGGGCCGAGCCCGCCGCGCAAAGCCGAAACAGGCGCAGCGGAAACCGAGCGGATTGGCTCGGGAAAAATCTTAAACCGACCGAGCGGCAGCACCCAGCCGGCGACCGTACAACATGCCACCAGCCCCGTCGCCACACTTGAAGGATCAGGTCCGCAAGGTATCCGACCATGGAGACCACATCTCTGCATCGCGCCGAGGAGGTCCACATCCCCACCGAGGCCGGCGACCTGCCCGGCTTCCTGGATCTGCCGCACCAGCCTCGTGGACTGGTGCTCTTCGCCCACGGCAGCGGCAGCAGCCGCTTCAGCCGCCGCAACCGCGAGGTGGCGCAAACGCTGAACCACGGCGGCATCGCCACGCTGCTGTTCGACCTGCTCACCGCACCGGAGCACGACCTCGACCAGCGCACCGCGGAGCTGCGCTTCAACATCCCGCTGCTCACCCGCCGACTCATCCAGGCGGTGGACTGGGCCCAAGGCGACCCGCGCACCGCCGCGCTCAGCATCGGCCTGTTCGGCGCGAGTACCGGCGCCGCCGCCGCCCTGGGTGCAGCAGCAGCGCGGCCGGAGGCGGTACGTGCCGTGGTCTCGCGCGGTGGCAGGCCCGACCTGGCCGCCGACGCCCTGGGCGACGTGCACCAACCGACGCTCTTCATCGTCGGCGGCCTGGATGGCACGGTGCAAGCGCTGAACCGGGAGGCCGCAGCGCGCATGCCGGTCCCACCCGAGATCCGGATCATCGGCGGCGCCAGCCACCTGTTCGAGGAGCCCGGCAAGCTCGAACGGGTGGCGGCAATGGCGCGCGACTGGTTCATCGAGCACCTGTAATTACCAGCACCTCCACGCGGAGATTCAGCCCGTGACCGCCATGCAACTCCCCTTCGCCGACCGCACCAGCGCCGGCCGCCAATTGGCCGACGCCATGCGCGGCTACCGCGGCCGCCAGAACCTGCTGGTGCTGGCCCTGCCCCGGGGCGGCGTGCCGGTGGCCGCCGAGGTGGCGCGCGCACTGGATGCACCGCTGGACCTGATGCTGGTGCGCAAGCTGGGCGTACCGGGGCAACCGGAGCTGGCCATGGGCGCCATTGCCACCGGCGGGGTGCAGGTGCTGAATCCGGACATCGTGCGCGCGCTCGGCATCAGCGAGGGCACCATCGACCGCGTCGCCGCGCAGGAGGGCCGCGAGCTCGACCGCCGCGCCCACGCCTACCGCGGCGACCGGCCGCCGCCGGCACTGCGCGACGCCTGCGTGATCCTCATCGACGACGGCTTGGCCACGGGTGCCACCATGCGTGCCGCGGTGGCCGCGGCACGTGCGCATCACCCGGCGACCCTGGTGGTGGCGGTGCCGGTGGCGAGCGCGGACGCACTCGACCTCATTGAGCCCACCGTGGACGACCTCGTTTGCCTCGCGGCACCCGAGCCCTTTCTCGGCGTCGGCCGCTGGTACGCCGCGTTCCCGCAGACCAGCGACGCCGAGGTGCGCGCGCTGCTCGCGGAGGCTATCGGGCGCGGCAACGGAGATCTCCCATGATGCCGGCCGCCGAGCATGTGCCGCGGGCGCGATGGGCCGAGACGCTCGCGGACTTCTCCCACCGCCACCGCGGCTGGCTGCTACAGGCCTGGGCGCTGCCGACGGCCTTGGCCGATGCAAGCCTCAACGCAAGCGCCGGGGAAGCGGCCGGCAACGCCCGCGAGTTGGCCGTCGGCGTGCCGCTGCACGGCGTCGAGCTGGTTACCGCCGATGCGGTGCCCGCCATTGCGGTCCACGTCAGCGACGAGCGCGGCGACGAGCGCGGCCAACCGCTGCTGCGCATCGAGTATCCCCACGCGCTGGCTCTGGAGCACACTGCCAGCGGCGACGTGGCGGGGCTGCGCATCGACGATGCTTACGGGCACACCACCCGCTTGCACTTCCGCATCACCGCGCCGCCGGAGGAGCTCGACGGGCTGGCGGACACGGAGCGCTGAGGCAGCCCGATGGCGGCCCCCTTGACCATCGCGGTCTTCGCGCCGGCGGCCTTCGCGGCCGGCGCCGCACTTGGCTGGTTCTTCTACGCGGGGCTCTACCGCACCGTTCGGGAGCTGACCCGCAGCCGCCGCCCGGCACTGCTCCTGAGCGGCAGCCTGCTCACGCGCATCGCGGTTCTGCTCGCGGGCCTATGGCTGGTGATGGCGGCGGGCGAAGCCTGGCTCGGCGACAGCTGGCACGGGCTCATACCGGCACTGCTCGGGCTACTCGCTGTCCGTGCGCTGCTGCTGCGCCTGTACGGACGGCCGGGCACAGGCACCAGACCCAACGCCTCTTCGCT
>NZ_JAJDNQ010000064.1 GCF_022340605.1 Thiohalocapsa sp. | reverse complement strand
GCTTCGACAGGCGAAGCAGACGCAGAACAAACCACGGGAGCTGAGCATGAGCGCGAAGAAATACGACGCCGGTGTCAAAGAATACCGGGACATGTACTGGACGCCGGACTACGTCCCGCTGGACACCGACCTGCTGGCCTGCTTCAAGTGCACCGGCCAGCCGGGCGTGCCGCGTGAAGAGGTCGCCGCCGCCGTGGCCGCCGAGTCCTCCACCGGCACCTGGTCCACGGTCTGGTCGGAGCTGCTGACCGACCTGGAGTACTACAAGGGCCGCGCCTACCGCATCGAAGACGTGCCCGGCGACAGCGAGTCGTTCTACGCCTTCGTCGCCTACCCCATCGACCTGTTCGAGGAAGGCTCCGTCGTCAACGTGCTGACCTCGCTGGTGGGCAACGTGTTCGGCTTCAAGGCGCTGCGGCACCTGCGCCTGGAAGACATCCGCTTCCCCATCGCCTACATCAAGACCTGCGGTGGCCCGCCGGCCGGCATCTCGCTGGAGCGCGACCGCCTGAACAAGTACGGCCGCCCCATGCTGGGCGCCACCATCAAGCCGAAGCTGGGCCTGTCCGCGAAGAACTACGGCCGCGCCGTCTACGAGTGCCTGCGCGGCGGCCTGGACATGACCAAGGACGACGAGAACGTGAACTCCCAGCCCTTCATGCGCTGGCGCGACCGCTTCGAGTTCGTCGGCGAGGCCATCCAGAAGGCGCAGGCCGAGACCGGCGAGCGTAAGGGGCACTACCTGAATGTCACCGCCGCGACGCCTGAAGATATGTACAAGCGCGCCGAGTTCGCCAAAGAGGTCGGCTCGCCCATCATCATGCACGACTTCCTGACCGGTGGCTTCACCGCCAACACCGGCCTGGCCAACTGGTGCCGTGAGAACGGCATGCTGCTGCACATCCACCGCGCCATGCATGCGGTCATCGACCGCCATCCCAAGCACGGCATCCACTTCCGCGTGCTGGCCAAGTGCCTGCGCCTGTCCGGTGGCGACCACCTGCACACCGGCACCGTCGTCGGCAAGCTCGAGGGCGACCGTCAGTCCACCCTGGGCTTCGTCGACCAGCTGCGCGAGTCCTACGTGCCCGAGGACCGCTCCCGCGGTGTCTTCTTCGACCAGGACTGGGGCTCCATGCCCGGCGTCATGGCCGTCGCCTCCGGCGGTATCCACGTCTGGCACATGCCGGCCCTGGTAACCATCTTCGGCGACGACTCCATGCTCCAGTTCGGCGGCGGCACCCAGGGCCACCCCTGGGGCAACGCCGCGGGTGCGGCCGCCAACCGCGTCGCCCTGGAGGCATCGGTCAAGGCCCGCAACGAGGGCCGCGAGATCGAGAAGGAGGCCCGCGACATCCTCACCGAGGCCGCCCGGCACAGCCCCGAGCTGGCCATCGCCATGGAGACCTGGAAGGAGATCAAGTTCGAGTTCGACACCGTCGACAAGCTCGACGTCAAGTAACAGAGGGCCAAGGGCCAAGGGCCGGGCGGCGACCGGCGGTCCTCGCGCGAGCCTCGGCCCTGAACGCTGGACACAGATGACGGCCTTGCGGCCGGCGGTCACGCCCAACGAATCGACCAACTTCGAACAAACCTTCTATACAGGAGCACCGAACCATGCTGCAGAACACCATGGGTGACTATCAGACCAAGCGGACGCTCGAGACCTTCGGTTTCCTTCCGCCCATGAGCCAGGACGAGATCTACACCCAGATCGCCTACATCCTGGCGCAGGGCTGGACGCCCGCCATCGAGCACGTCCACCCCAGCCAGGCCATGGACGACTACTGGACCATGTGGAAGCTGCCCTTCTTCGGCGCGCAGGATCTGGGCGACGTGGTTGCGGAGCTGGAGGCCTGCCACCGCACCTACCCGGACCACCACGTGCGGCTCACCGGCTACGACAACTACACCCAGAGCCAGGGCTCCTGCTTCGTGGTCTTCCAGGGCCGGGGCTGAGCGCCCGCCCGGACATGGGTAGTCGGTCCGGGCTCGCCACGCGGTGAGCTCGGGCTGACCAGCCGAGGCCGCTGCCGCGCCGCCTGCCGCCCGCAGACAGATGCCGATCGGATGCTTCTCCGTCTTCACCCATCTGGCGGGCGCCGGCGGCGGCACCGCCGGGCGGCTCAGCTACCCGGAGCTGCCGCCCACCGCCCGCGTCGGTGATGGCAGTGACGACGACGGCCCAGATCCGGGCCCGGCCTCGATGATGGCTCCGACCTCGGCCCCGGCTCCACGAATCCGTCCACGAACATCGCCAACGACCCCATCGCGGTCCGAGACAACAGGCACCCGGAAGACTGACATGGCAAGCAAAGCGAACCTGAAATCGAGCGGCCGTGAGGCGGCCCTGGCCCGCCGTAAGGCCATGTCGAGCAAAGGCAAGCAGGGCATGCGCACCAGCGCGCCGGAGCGCACCCGCGAAGCCCCGCGCACGGCGCCCGCCGCAATCGCTCCGGCGCCTGCCGCACCCACCCGCGCGCCGGCGCCGGCCGCGCAGGCAGCGGCGCCGTTGTCCGCGCCTCAACTGAGTGCCCAGACCAGGGCCCAGTCGAGCACCTGGTCGAATCCAAGCCTGAATGCCAGCGCTGCGCCACGCGCGCGCATCGGCAGTGCCCCCCAATCGCCGAGCGCCACGAGCCGTGCGCTCGCGCGTCAGCGCCGCGCCGCGCTGGCGCAGGACGGCCGCCGCGCACAGCGCGGCAGCGACCGCGTGCGCACCGCGGAGGATGGCCTGAAGGGCGGCGCCGCCCAGTCCGCTCCGGACACGCGCAGAAAAGAAGGATGCACCTGCGGCTGCAACGGCGAGCGCAAGGAGGCGTCCCAACCCGCTTCCAGCCAGCCTGCAACTCAGTCCGCCGTGGACCTGAGCCGGTTCGCCCACCAGCCCGGCGCGCCGGCGAAGCTGAGCGGCTTTGGCAACGGCAACGGCAAGTACGGCGCCCTGCGCAACAAGCGCGCCGACGCCGCGCTCGGGGCCAAGCCCCCGGCCCGCATGCAAGTGTTGGCCCGCCGTGCCGCCATGTCGAGCCGCGGCAAGGGCGCGGCCGCCGGTGCCCAGTCGACGGCGAGCCTCGCACGTCAGGCAAACCCGAAGCTGACCGCCCGCGAGCTGGCGCAAAAGGTTCGTGACCAGCGCAGCACCAACGGCGGCGCCGGCGAGCGCAAGTCTGCGCCGACCGGCCGCGTGCATCCGAACAAGCGCAAGGCCCTGCAGGGAGCGAGCCAGGGCGCCACGGATCAGCCGTGGAAGGTCGCCGTCAGCGAGACGGCCATGGGCCAGCTGGTGACGGGCACCAAGGTCGGACGCAGCGCCAGGACCACCGGCGACGAGCCGAGCACTTGCCGCACCGTCACCGGCACCGAGTACATGGGCGCCGACATCTTCCGCGAGTTCTGCCAGAGCGAGCCCGCGGCCGGTGTGGCGAAGGTGCGCGTCAGCGCCACCGGCCACGGCCAGCAGATCACCGGCAACGAGGTGGGCCGCTCTGCCAAGGTCACCGGCGACGAGCCCGGCACCTGCAAGAACGTCACCGGCACCGAGTATCTGTCGCCGGGCCAGTACGAGCGCTTCTGCAACACGAAGCCGGAACCCCGGCCGCGCAAGACCGGCATGGCCCAAACCTTCGGCGGCAAGCCCGTGTCCGGCAACATGGTGGGCCGCTCCGCCAAGGTGACCGGCGACGAGCTGGGCGCCGAGATCAAACCCACCGGCACCCAGTACACCGCCCCATCGGACATCGGCACCGAGATCGCGCCGCCCAAGGTCGGCCAGTCCAGGACCCTGTCCGGGGGCAGCGTCTCCGGCACCCGCGTGGGCCGCTCCGCGAAGGTTACCGGCGACGAGTCTGGCAGCTGCCGCATCATCACCGGCGACGAGTACGTGGACCTCGCCCAATACCAGGCGTGTAACGTCGAGGCCAGGCCGGAGCCGCCGAAGGTGGGCCGTTCCGCCACCAACAAGGGCCAGCTCGTCTCCGGCACCCAGACCGGCCGCTCCGCCAGGGTCACCGGCGACGAGCCCGGCACGTGCAAGGCCATCACCGGCACCCCCTATGCCGGCCTCGAGCAGGCGGCCGACTATTGCAAGCCGAAGCAGCAGGAAGCCATCAGGCAGCGCACCCGGCCACTGGCCATGACGCCGGGGCCGGCCATGACCGGCATCCAGCCCGGCATCAGCTCGCCCAAGGCCGGCGGGCGCAGCTTCGGCGGCGGCGTCACCGGCGCCGGCAAGGGCGCCTGCGAACCGCTCACCGGCACGCCCTACGTGGGCAAGGACCAATACGCCGAGGCCTGCGGCGGCAACGGTGCGCAACCCGGCGATGGCGACTTCCCGCGCGCCATCGACGGCGGCGATGCGCCCGCCAACGCCGCCTGGCAGAGCTTCAGCGTGAGCTCGCCGGCACAGCAGGCGTTTGCCGCGAAGCAGCGCAGCAGCGCCGTCACCGGCACCGTTTACGAGTCGGACCGCAACATCACCGGCCCCTTCGGCATGGCCAGCGGCAAGGTCACCGGCACCGAGCAGGCGCGCTTCGACTTCGGCCAGCCGCGTGCGGAGCTGACGCGGATGGAGCCCCCCAGGATGGAGCCAATGGGCCAGGCTGACGGTGACGCGGAGGCGGCCGGCGAAGTCGTGCCAGCAGACACGGCCTCGGCACGGTCGCGGATCACCGGCGAGGGCCAGAGCTCGGGCCTCAAGATCACCGGCGACGACTGGGATCGCGGCGAGCGCATCACCGGAACCGAGGGCACATCCGCCCGGCGGCGCAACCCGACCCGGCCCGGCCCCATGAGCGCCATGCCGTCGATGGAGCGCAAGCGCAACGACGATGGCCCCGTGCCCACGAGCCGTGTCACCGGTGCCGCGGGCAGCACCGACCGCGGTGCGCTCGTGACCTACTCCGGCGGCGCGCGGGGCTGAGACGACGTAGCCAAACCCCGATGCGGCTGCGAATCGGCCGGCCGTCGTAGGCCGGGCCGACGCCGGACGCCCGACGCGCAGGCCTAAGCAGAAACGCGAGCAATCCAAACAACCCAAGCAGCGAAACCATGCCACGCCGACCCATCCAATCGCCGCGCCGCCGCGGGCTGCCGTCCCAGGTGGACGCGCCCGCGCCGGGCGCAGCGCCGGCGGCCAGCACCCGCCCGCGGGCAGAGGCTGCGCAGGCCGCGCCGCGCTCTGCTGCGGACGCACGCCCGCGCGGCACCGCGCAGCGCGCGCTGGCCGCGAGTGCGACGCGTGCGGATCGCACTGCCGCGGAGGCGCGGGCGGAGCGCGCCAAGGCAAGGCGGTCGGCGGGCGGTCCGGGGAGCCCGTTCCCGTCCAAGCCCCAGCCCCTGTCTAAGCCCAAGCCCCAGCCGGCGGCGCGGACCAGCCGAGCAGCTTCACCGGCCGCGTGGGCGGCGCCATCGTCGCTGCCGATGTCGGGTCGCGCTTACACCTCGGCAGCGGCGCCGGCGCCGAAGCCCGCTCCGGCCATCGGTCGCTCCGCGCTGCATCCGCTCACCGATGCCGCGGCCAACGAGCGCCTGCACGCCTACGAGTCCGCGGTGAAGGGTGCCTTCGACGCCATCGTGCCGGTGCTGCAACGCATCGCCACCGAGCGCTGCGAGCCGGACTTCATCGACCGCGCCCAGGCCATCGCCCGCAACGAGCTGGGCTTCGAGCTGCCGGCACACATCCTGGACGCCACCTGGATCACCGGGCTCGACATGCGCCGGCTGTTCGCGGCCTGCGTGTTCGAGACCTACAAGCGCTTCAGCGACGACTTCTACGCCAGCGACCCGCTGCGGGGCCGCGACGGCGCCGAGCTCCAGGCATTCCTGCAGCGCTGTGGCTTCCACCTGATGGACGTCACGCCCTGCGCCGACGGGCGCCTGGCGCATGCCATCAGCTACGTGCTGCGGCTGCCCTATGGCGCGGTGCGGCGCAAGTCGTACGCCGGCTCGCTGTTCGACATCGAGAACACGGTCGAGAAGTGGGTCGAGACCGAGCTGTTGCGGTTCCGCGAGGGGGTGCCGAACACCGCCGATGCGCCGACGCGGTATCTCAAAGTGGTGCTGTACCACTTCAGCAGCGTCGACCCGGCGCACCAGGGCTGCGCCGCCCACGGCTCCGACGACGCCGCCGCCGCCCGCGAGGGCTGGGAGCGCCTGAAGGCGTTCCGCCAGGCGGTCGAGAACGGTTTCTGCTGCGGCGCCTCGGTGGACCTGCTGCTGGTCGGCATGGACACCGACACCGACGCCATCCGCGTGCATGTGCCGGACGCCGAGGGCTACTGCGACCTCGACCACTGGCTCGACGCCGCCAAGGTCTACGAGATCACCCGCCGCCTCGGTGCCGCCGAGGCGCGCACCCGCATCCTGGAGCTGGTGCGCGCGCATGCGCCGGGCAAGGCGGCTGGTCCGCGCGCGAGCCAGCCCGCGCTGGCCGGCGGTGCCTGGGCCGGCATGACCGAGCTCGTCGCCTGGCTCATCGAGCAGAACATCTCGCAGATCGACTACGTGCGCCAGTACCACGATGGCCACTATGCCGACATCGGCCACGCCGAGCGCTTCATCGGTGCCGGCATCGGCTTCGAGGAGATCCAGCTCCGCAATCTCACCTACTTCGCGTACCTGAGCACCGTCGAGGAAGGCGCCGCGGACCTGGACGTCGGCATCAAGATCTTCACCGGGCTCAACGTCTCGCGGCAGTTGCCGGTGCCCATGGTGGTGCGCTTCGACTACCACGGCCGGGTGCCGGGCGCCCGCGAGCGCGCGGTGGCCCACTGCGAGCGGGTCGCGGCGGCGCTCAGGGCGCGCTACCCGAAGCTCTGCGCCGACGGCCTGCTGCACTGCCTGCGCGCGGTGCGCGACTGCGACGCGCAGGCGCCCATCGAGATCGTCGGCTCATCGCTGGCGCCAGCCGCCGCGGCGGCGCATTGAGGTGCGACGGGGGAATCACGAGCAATGAAGATCTGCCGCGTCGTCAAGCCACTGGTGTCCACGTACCGGATACCGGAGTTCGAGCACAAGCACCTGCAGGTGGTGCAGGACGGCAGCAGCCAACTGGTGGCGGTGGACGCCATCGGCTGCAAGCCGGACGACTGGGTCATCTGCGTCGGCAGCTCCGCGGCGCGCGAGGCCGCCGGCAGCAAGGCGTACCCGAGCGATCTCACCATCGTCGGGATCATCGACGACTGGAATCCGGAGCAGGCGGGCTGAGCGATGGAGATCAACCAGGTGGTCGGTCCGCTCTACTGCACCCATCGCATCCCGGGGCTCGAGCACTGCGCGCTGCGCGTGCTGAAGGACCGCAAGGGCAAGCTGCTGGTGGCCACGGACCCGGTGGGCACGCGCCCCGGCAACTGGGTATTCACGGTGAGCGGCTCCGCCGGGCGCTATGCGATGGGCAACCCGGACATCCTGACCGATCTCACCATCGGCGGAATCATCGACGACTGGGCGCCGGAGACCATCGCGCAGCCGGCCCCGGCGACGACAAGCAACGGCGGTCCCGGCGAGCAGCCGGCGCCGCAGTCATCAGATCGCGCACAGGCGGCGTAACACCGCGGCGCATTTCGAGGATCACGACATGGCCGAGCAGCGGCTTGGTATTGCACTCGGGATGATCGAGACGCGCGGGCTGGTGCCCGCCGTCGAGGCGGCGGACGCCATGACCAAGGCGGCGGAAGTGACGCTCACCGCCCGCGAATTCGTCGGCGGCGGCTACGTCACCGTCATGGTGCGCGGCGAGACCGGCGCCGTGAACGCCGCGGTGCGCGCCGGCGCGGACGCCTGCGAGCGGGTCGGCGACGGCCTGGTGGCCGCGCACATCATCGCCCGCCCGCACCCGGAGCTGGCACCGCTGCTGGAGCAGGCCGGTGACGCCTTCGCACCCGGCCGGCCCGGGCGCTGAGCGCAAGAGATTCATCCCGGCCGCCCGCGGCGTCCGGCATCACGCTAGGCAGATTCTTGAGCTGACACAGACGGAGACACGCAAATGGCGAGCGAGACCATGGGCATTGCCCTCGGAATGATCGAGACCCGCGGCCTGGTGCCGGCCATCGAGGCGGCGGACGCGATGACCAAGGCGGCCGAGGTGCGCCTGATCGGTCGCGAGTTCGTCGGCGGCGGCTACGTGACCGTGCTCGTGCGCGGCGAGACCGGTGCCGTCAACGCCGCGGTGCGTGCCGGCGCGGACGCCTGCGAGCGCGTCGGCGACGGCCTGGTGGCGGCGCACATCATCGCCCGCCCGCACCGCGAGGTGGAGCCGGTCCTGCCGAAGGGCGGAGAGTGATCCACCCGCCGCGGAACCGTAGCGGTTCAGCGGGCGCAGAGCACACACAAACACGCGAACCGGGCCGCTGACGCCCGGCGCACAAACCCAACGGAGACGAGACAATGGCAAACGAGACCATGGGCATCGCCCTCGGCATGATCGAAACCCGCGGCCTGGTGCCGGCGATCGAGGCGGCGGACGCCATGACCAAGGCCGCCGAAGTGCGCCTGATCGGCCGCGAGTTCGTCGGCGGCGGCTACGTGACCGTCCTGGTGCGCGGCGAGACCGGCGCCGTCAACGCCGCCGTGCGCGCCGGCGCCGACGCCTGCGAGCGCGTCGGCGACGGCCTGGTGGCCGCGCACATCATCGCCCGCCCGCACCGCGAGGTGGAGCCCGTGCTGCCCAAGGGCGAGAAAGCGCCCGACTGAAATCAGGGGCTAGGGGCGAGGGGCGAGGGGCTAGTGCTTCGCAGCGGAAATCCCGAAACCGGGCTCCCTCGTGGTCGTGGTCGTGGTCGAATATCCGGACGGTTGAGATCACAACAACGACAACGAGCGAGCCGTAGGTCGCGTTAGCGATAGCGTAACCCGACATTCAACCAGCCATCCCGTGCCCCACCCAGCCCCCAGCAGCAAACCCCAATCAACTCATTCTCATGCGTTCCGCCAGCATCCATCCCCGCACCCTCGGCTACCTCGGCCGGGCACTGAGCCTGGAGTACTCTGCCGTGCAGCAGTACATGACCCAGGCCGGCCTGGCCGACGCCTGGGGGCTCAAGGACGCTGCCGATCGCTTCCGCCACGAGGTGGTCGAGGAGCTCCAGCACGCCGAGCGCATCGTCAAGCGCATGCTGGGCCTGGGCGTGGCGCCCAACGCCTCGCAGCTCCGGCCCGCGGGCGTCGCGCGCAACCTGGTGGACCTGCTCTTGCAGGACCAGGCGCTGGAGACCGAGATCGTCGCCCTCTACCACGAGGCAACGGAGTTCTGCCGCCGCATCGGCGACGCCGACAGCGCCAGCTTCTTCGAGGGGCTGCTGCGCGAAGAACAGCACCACGCCGGGGAGATCGACGCATGGCTCCGGTCGCTCGGCGCACTACCCGACGGAGGCCGCGATGACCGCGCCTACTTCTGATCACGGCGAAGGTCCGGCGCCGGCGGCTGGCCCGCCGACACCACCCCACGGCTGGCGCCGGCGCCAGCGCCCGTTGCGCCTGGAGCGACGGCTCGAGTTCGCCGACTACGATGCGCTGCGGGACTTCCTGGACCAGGTGGCCGACCTCTCCGAGGAGACCGGCATCTACCCGAACCAGAGCTTCGGCCGCACCTATGTCAATCTCACGCTGTTCGCAGAAGACGGCAGCAACGAGATCAGCGCCGCGGCGGAAGCCTTCGCCGAGCGCGTGGACGGTTTTGTGACAGGCTGATCGAAGCCAGCCCATCGAACCCAGAGGATCACGCCCATGAGCGAAGAAACGGCCACCCCGCCGGCGTCCACCACCAGCACCCCCACCCGCCGCGCCACCGCCAGCCGCCGCCGCGCCACCCCTAAGCCCACCGCCACCGGCCCGGCCCTGCCGCCCGAGCGCGACGACGCCTATCAAGCCGCCCCGCGCATCTGGCCCGACTGAACAAATGAGGGGCTAAGGGCTAGGGGCTAGCTGCTAGGGCGCCGCAGGCCTAGCAGCCCTTGCCGCAGCAGCCCTTGTGACAGCAGCCCCTTGTGGGAGCGGCACTCTCGGTGCCGCGACCGGCGCCAAGGCAGCACACCACACCCTGAGCATCCGCCAAGCGCCTGGCAGTCGCGCCGGCCGCCATCGCCTCACAAAACGCGGTGGCGCTTCCACGATGTCCGCTCGGCGGCGCGTGGGGTGCGCGGGCTTGCAATGCAGCGGGCGCGCGGATCACTTGTCCCGGCAGCTATAGCCCGGTTCGCCGGGGTTGGGCTCCCGGTGGGGGTTGCATTCGCAGGTCGTGTGAAGATCGCACATGCAATTGCACTCGGTGGGATTCGTGTCATAGTCGCAGACACAGACCTCGTCACAGGCGCAGAAGTCTGTGCATCCAGCCATGGAGTAGCCATCACGGTTGGGGGTTACCGATCTGAGCAGGATGGTCGCTTCGGTCATGCTTGCACTCCCTCGGTCGTGCTTGTGGAGATGCCGATGATCGGCGTTGCCTTGCCGGCATCGTCCCGGCTTCGGGCCTGCCCGGTAACCGGGCGGTTTGCGAATTGGTCAAGCGCCGATTGAGCGGCGCTTGTCGTGCCGGGCAGGCTCGCCCCGCCATTCCCAGCGGCCTACGCCGCCGACAATGCACAACCCGGGCAACCGCGTTTTCCGGTCCCGTCCGGTCTTGGCGGGGGCGGCCAGTAACCGGCGCCGTCTCAGCCCGCCATCTCGACCACCGAGGTGTCCTGCCAATCACTGTCGGCAATTCCCTCGATGAATCTCGTGGTACCCGCCTTGATCGCGCCGCAGGCATCGGGGTCGACACCGTCGTGGTAACCAAAGCCGGCGCGGCTGATCTTGTAGGGGCACCAGCCAGCGCACGAATACTCGAACGGGCACCGCGCGCAGGCGTCGATTGCCTGCACGTCGCGGGCCGAGATCCGGGCTCGCTTCTCGGCGTCCATCACCGGCGCAGTGCCCGCGGCGTCGATGCGGCCGAACAGGTACGGCGCCTCCTGCGCGTTGCCGGGGTCCAATACCTCGTAACAGGGGCTCAGATCGCCGGCGGGTGTCACCAGGCAATTGCCGGTGGTCATGCCGCAGAACCGGGGTGAGAACTTGCCCCAAGCCAAGAAGGTGGACTTGATGCGCACGCCGCGGGGCCACCAGGCCAGTGCCTGCTCGGCGCAGGCCAGCGCGAAGTCGGTGCGCTCCGGGGCCATACGGGCATCGGCGCGGCCGTCGACTGCGCAGGGCTCCAGGCTCAGGGCCTTGAGCCCGAGGTCGGAGAAATAGGCGATGATCCGCTCCAGGCTCGGCAGCGACTCCGCCGTGACGGTCGTGCGGATACTGACGGGCAGCCCTTCACGCTTGGCCCAGGCCAGGTTTTCGGCGAGGCGGTGCGCGTATGCGCGCGCGTTGGCGGCGGGGCGCTGGCGCTCCTGGATATCGGACGGGCCGTCCCAGCTCAGCGTGAGCGCGCTGCGGTAGCGTGCCAGGACGTGCCGGGCGGCCTCGCCGAAGGCACCGTGGTGGTCACGCTAAACAGCGGCTCGATGCCCCGGCGCGCCGCCTCGTCGGCGAAGGCGGACATCGCGCATTCCAGCTCGCGGACGGCCAGTGTCGGCTCGCCCCCGCCGTGGAAGACGAGCGCCGCGCGCTTGCCGCCGCCGAAGCGGCTGCGCCAGAAATAATCGAGCGCGGCGTCGATCATCGGCCGCGACATGACCCGGGCGTGCTCGCCGGCCTCCGCGTAGCAGTAGCGGCAGCGCAGGTTGCAGCCCGAGGTCAGCATGAGGGTGATGTGATCCTGCCGGGGGGTCTCCTGGAAGGCATCCCGCAGGCGCGCATGGCCGCGCTCGTCCACCAGCACGGCGGATTGCTGGAGCGCGGCGAGGAGCGTGTCCGGATCCTTGGTAAGCGCCGCAAAGGCTCGCTCCCACCCCGCGCGCGACGTCGGCGGCGAGCGCCGCCGCCAATCCGGCATGCAGCTTGCCGGCAGACGGCAGGTGCGGCAGGAAGTAGTAGGCCATGTCTCCGACCTGCGACACGAAGCGCAGGCTCGGGCTCAGCCTCAGGGTCTCGTCGGTTGACATCGGCGTTGCTGCAATTCGTCTGCTGAGCGGGGCTCGCTTGCTCGGACCGGCCCCCTTCGCGCGGCGACTGGCGGCCAATGCGGCCCGCGCCGGCGGAGTACCGCTGCCGGGCTCGGGCGGGAAGCGAATGCCGCCCCGGCGACCGACCCTCGCGCCAGGCTTGCCCAGCGCGATCTGTCCAGACGCACCCGTCAAAATATTTACCCGATTGCAGATCAGGTTACTGCGGATTTTGTGACGGGCGTACCCCGGGGGCGGCATTCGCACCGCGGCCCTGCCGGGTGGGGGTGTTTCTCGATCGAACGGCCCGTGCCCAAGCCGATGTTTCTGCCGCTACCGGCGATCCCGGTCGTGGCGCCCGCGCGCGAAGCTCCCGCCTGAGCACCGAGATTGCCGCCGCGCCGATGCGTGGCGCCGTCGCGAGCTTAGGGGGGATAAGCGCAGAGCCCGTGAAAGTACTCGGCGTAGGTCGGGTAAGCGATAGCGTAACCCGACAATCAATGGCTTATCTGCGCCCATCGTCGGGTTACGCTGCGCTAACCCCATCGACGATCCTCCTGCCCTGGCCGGCCGGTTGCCTTCCCGCAGAGGCGGTATCGCTGGTCTGCGCCTGGTTTCCATGCCCCGGGCGGGTGGCGCCGCGAGGAGCCGCGAGCCCTCAAGCTTGAACCGGCCGCCGCTTGCGCGATCTGAGATGTATGGTGTCGGCATCTGATGCCAGAGGCGAATCCCATGCGAACCGTGATCGATCTGCCGGATGAACAAATCCAACCCCTGAAGGACCTGGCAACCGCCCTCAACGTGTCTCGCGCCGAGTTGATCCGGCGGGCGGTGGCAGACTACCTCCGCCGGTTCGAGCCACCGACCGACGACACCGCGTTCGGTATCTGGAAGCAGCACGGTGAAGACGGACTGGCCTACCAGGAGCGCATGCGCTCGGAATGGGACCGGTGAAGGCGCTGCTGGACACCAACATCCTGATCGACTATCTCAACGGCGTGATCGCGGCTCGAGACGAGATTGGCCGCTACCAGCGCCCCCTGATCAGCCTGATTACCTGGATGGAAGTCCTCGCGGGTACGCCGCAGGGGCAGGCACAGCCGGTCCGCGCTTTCCTACGGCGCTTCGAGTGCGTCGGCATCGACGCCGACATCGCCGAGCGAGCCCGCTCCACCATTTGTTTGCGGTGCTTGCCGCGTTGGTCACATTGTTGCGCCCGGGTTTGTCGGAGCCATCGGGGTGGCCGCGGTTTACCGTAAGTTGCGGCGCTATTGCACGGAGGCCGCGGATGGCCTGATCCTGCCGGACGGCCGAAACGGGCTTACGCAGGTTGGCCATCTGGCGCTGACGCCGGCGGCATTGCTCGCCGTGGAGACGAAGAACTCCGGTGGGCTGGTCCTCGGCCAGGCGGGCGACCGCACGTGGAACCAATGCATCGGTCGGCAGCGCCACAAGCTGCAAAATCCGCTGCGACAGAACCATGGCCACATCAAGGCGGTGCAGGCGCTGGTGCCGGGGGTGCCGGTGTCGGGGGTGGTGGCGCTTACCAATCGCGGGCGATTTCCGACGGGGCAACCTGTGGGGCTCGTTGTCCTGTCGGAATTGCACCGTGTCGTCGGTCAGGGGGTAGGCGCTGGCGTTCCGCAGACGTACCGTCACGCCTGGGAGGCGGTCGTCGGACAGTCGACAACGAGCAGGCAAACAGCAACGGGAAACTTGACCTTGCTGTAACGCCGCTTCCTGCCGCTCTTGCCCGATCAGGTGGGCATTCTGGATGGCCGCTGCGGCTTCGGCCGCGACGCCCGGGCTTCGTCGGGTCCAGCAGCCTGATCCGCACCGCGCTGACGGACGGCCTGGTTCACAGTCTCTGAACTGCTCCAAGCATGCCGGTAGTGGGCGCGCACGGCTGCCCTGTTTATGGTGCGATGAGGAGGATGTAGTTGACTGCGGCTAACGGGGACTTGGGCCTTCGCATGCTGCCGCGCCGGCGGTCGTGGCACCGAGAGTGCCGCGCTCCCACACGGGCAGCCGCCGGAGTGGGGCGAGAGTGAGCTGGTAGGTCTTCGTTGTGCATGTCGGGCACGAACTTTCTGGAATCACTGGTACGGACCGCGCCAAACGGCTATGCTGCCGCGTTTAGCGCTGATTAACGGTGAAACTCAGCGGCAGCTCCGACGCCGCGGCCGGTCCGCAATCCGGACCCCGATGCGGGCCCCGTTCCGGGCCCTGTTCCGGGCCCTGTTCCGGACCAGGCCGCACTCGTCGCCGACCCGTCTCGGGATGTCGGTGACGGCCCTGCCGGTGGCGGCCGCAGCACCAGCATGTCCCCTTCCAACGACGGGCGTCATACCTTCCCTGGCGGCGCCGATTACCTGATCCGCCACGCCACGCTGCGCCAGCTGCAACTGCTGGAGGCCATCGTGCGGCTCGGCAGCTTCACCCGCGCCGCGGAGGAGCTGTTCCTGACCCAGCCGACGGTGTCGATGCAGATCAAGAAGCTGTCGGAGACCCTGGGCACGCCGCTGTTCCGCCACGTGGGCCGCACCGTGGAGCCCACCGACGCGGGATTCGAGGTCTATGCCGCCTGCCGCGAGATACTGGGCACGCTGACGGATCTCGACGTCAAGCTCTCGGACCTGAAGGGCCTCAAGCGCGGCCGGCTGCGGCTCGGCGTAGTCACCACGGCCAAGTACGTGGCGCCGGAGATCCTCGGCGCCTTCTGCAAGAAGTACCCGGGCATCGAGGTGTCGCTGCGCGTTACCAACCGCGAGCACATCCTGGAGCGACTGATGTCGCACGACGACGACCTCTACGTTTCCGGCCAGCCGCGGGAAGAAAGCGATCAGATCGAGGCCACGCCCTTCGCGCCGAATCCGCTGGTGGTGGTGGCCCGCGTGGACCACCCGCTGGCGGCGGAGCGGAACATCCCGATGGCCCGCCTCGCCGATGAGAACCTGATCCTGCGCGAGCCGGGCTCCGGCATCCGTGACGCCGTGGTGAAGCTGTTCAATGAGGCCGGGCTGGAGCCGCGGGTGCGCATGCAGCTCGGCAGCAACGAGGCCATCAAGCACGCGATCGTTGGTGGCCTGGGCATCTCGGTGCTGTCGCTGCACTCGCTGCGGCTGGAGAGCGTCGGCGGCGGATTGGCGCTGCTGGACGTGGAGGGCTTCCCGATCATGCGCCGCTGGCACCTGGTGCACTGGCGCGGTCGCGAGCTGTCGCTGGTGGCACGCACGTTCCGCGACTTCGCCGTCGACTACGAGCCGGAGATCGAGCTGCGGCTTGCGAAGGCCGAGGCCGCCTTCGAGCAGACCCGCGAGCAACTGCGCCAGCGTGAGGCCGCGAGCGCATGACGGCCACCGACGACCGCTATCCGTATCCCGTCGCGCAGCTCGGCATCATCGGCGGCGGCCAGCTTGGGCGCATGCTGGTGGCCGCCGCCAAGCGCATCGGCTGCACCTGCACCGTGCTGGACCCCTATCCCAACAGCCCCGCCGGCCAGCTCTCCGGCCAACAGATCGTCGGCACCTATCACGATCCGGCAGCGCTGCGCGAGCTGGTCTCCGACTGCGATGTCACCACCTTCGACATCGAGGACATCGACACCGACGCGCTGGCGGTGCTCTCCGCCGAGGGCCACCGCATCTTTCCCTGCCCCGGCCTGCTCGCCGACATCCAGGACAAGCTGCGCCAGAAGGAGGTCCTGCTGGACGCCGGCATCCCGAGCGCCGAGTTTGCGCCGGCGGACGCGCCGGACCCGGAGGCGTTCGCCCGATTCGGCTATCCGCTGGTGCAGAAGGCCCGCCGCGGCGGCTACGATGGCCGCGGCGTGCAGGTGATGCAGTCGGCCGCCGACTTCGACAAGCACCTGCCGGTGCCGTCGCTGGTGGAGCGCTTCATCCCGGCACGGCTGGAGCTGGCCGTGATGGTGGCCCGCGGGCAGGACGGCGCCACGGTCGCCTATCCGCCGGTGGAGATGTGCATGCGCGCCGGCGAGAACATCCTGGACATCCTGCTGGCGCCGGCGCGCATCGACACCGCCACCGCCGAGGCTGCCCGGCAACTGGCGGTGGAGACGGTGGAGGTGCTGGCCGGTATTGGCATCTTCGGCATCGAGATGTTCCTGACCGAGGCCGGCGAGCTGTTGGTGAACGAGGTCGCCCCGCGCACCCACAACTCCGGCCACTACACCATCGAAGCCTGCGTCACGGACCAGTTCGAGCAGCACCTGCGCGCCATCGCCGGGCTGCCGCTGGGCGTGACGGACCTGCTGCGCCCGGCGGCCATGCTGAACCTGCTGGGCGAGCCCGGCTTCCGCGGCCGACCCGTGATCCGCGGCCTGCGCGCGGCGCTGGCCATCCCGGGCGTTTCGGTGCACCTCTACGGCAAGGCCGAGACCCGGGCGCACCGCAAGATGGGGCACGTGACCGTGCTGGACGCAGACATCGAGCAGGCGCGCGCCAAGGC
Source organism: Thiohalocapsa sp. (assembly GCF_022340605.1). Lineage (GTDB taxonomy): Bacteria > Pseudomonadota > Gammaproteobacteria > Chromatiales > Chromatiaceae > Thiohalocapsa. The sequence goes on along the minus strand of NZ_JAJDNQ010000064.1, from coordinate 70,562 downwards.
CGAGCAGGTGCGCGACCTGATCCGCATCGAGGGGGAGGAGACGGTTTGAGCGAGAGTCAATCCACGCCGGCGGCGCACGCCCTGGTGGGCATCATCATGGGCAGCGACTCGGATCTGCCGGTGATGCAGGGCGCGGCGGATGCCCTGACGGAGCTGGGCGTGCCCCACGAGATGACCATCGTGTCGGCGCATCGCACGCCCAAGCGCCTGTACGACTATGCCGGCTCCGCCGCCGCGCGGGGGCTCAAGGTCATCATCGCCGGCGCCGGCGGCGCCGCCCACCTGCCCGGCATGGCCGCCGCCATCTCGCCGCTGCCGGTCATCGGCGTGCCGGTGAAGAGCAAGGCCCTGTCCGGCCAGGACTCGCTATTGTCCATCGTGCAGATGCCGCCCGGCGTGCCCGTGGCCACCGTCGCCATCGACGGCGCCCGCAACGCCGGCCTGCTGGCGGCGCAGATCCTCGGCGTCGCCGACGACGCCCTGCTCGCCCGCGTCGAGCGCTTCAAGCAGGACCTGGAGGCCCAGGTGCTCGCCAAGGTGGAGCGCATGGCCGCCGGTGAGCTCACCGCCGCGTCCGTCACCGCCGCCCGCGCCAAAGCCTAGCGAGCGTCGAGCGTAGGGCCTCGCGCCGATCCGGCGGCATCAACCCCATAAACTCACCGGATTGCCCAGGTTTGCATTCTCTCGCCGAAGGCATAAGCTGAGTGCGCGCCCGCATAACGCCAGACTATAACGAACAGAGCGAAAGCCACCCAAGGCAACCGGAGGCGTGAGAACCATGTACGACCACGACGATCGCGAGGTGCTCGAGTCCTATCAGCCCGGCAGCCGCGTGCACGCGCTGATCGACAACCCCTGTGACGAGGGGGTCGACGAGGGCTGATGCCGCGGCGATGACGCGGTAACCGAGAACCGCCGCAGCCGATTGTTCGGCGGCTCTTTGCCTGATCGGCAAGTTGGGCCGCGCCGGGAGACCGGCGCGGCTCTTTTTCGTGGCGAGAGACGTGCCGCGGAGCGCGTCAGGCCGCGGCGGAGCTGGCCGGCGCGACGATGGCCCGGACCCAGGTCTCCATGGCGTTGTTGGCCAGCGGCATCGGCGCTTCCAGGAAGCTGATGACGAAGCGGTCGCCCATGTCCGCGACGCCGATGGAGCGCGGGCGCACCGCCATGACGTGCGGGTTCGGCAGGTGGGTGCCGAAGCAGAAGATGATGTGCTTCGCGGCCATGATGTCGGCGGCGATCTCGCCTTCCGGCAGCGCCTGGGTGTGCGCGAGATGGTCGAACTCGCCGATCATGCGCGCCACCGTATGGCCCTCCACGCAGTCGCGCAGGTGCCCGATGATGGCATCCACGTCCGCGAAGCGGCTCTCGGCCTTGCACACCTCCAGGGTGTAAACGGGGTACTTCTCTTGCAGCAGGGTCTGTTTCATCTGCGGCCTTGTCGATCCGGTGAAAGTTCACCGAAATTCTAGGGATCTGCGCCGTACTGGCATTGAAGATTCGCAAAGGGTCAGAGTCGCCGCGGCGCGAGCGGCGCCCTGCCGCGGGCCATGGGCGCAGAGGCGGCACCGAGCCCGATGGCTCCCTAGAGTGGAGGGACGCAGAGATCGGGCAAGAATTTGCCGTAGATCGGGCTGAGCAACGAAGCCCGACGGGGTGCGCGCCGTCACCGCCTGATCGTCGGGCCTCCTGCGTCGGCCCGACCTACAGCGGCGCTCAGGATCGTAGGTCGGATTAGCGCAGCGTAACCCGACGATGGGCGCCAACAAGGGCGCGAGTAAGCCGTTGATTGTCGGGTTACGCCATCGCTTACTTGACCTCCACCCAATACGCGAAATATCCGGCACGGGGGCGCTGGTCTACGCGGCGGTTGTGCCTGAGAGCACCGGGTTGTGACGCACCCCTGGGATCGCTCCGGCGGATCTGGCACAGTGAAGGCTGAATCGCGCGCATGCGCCCCCCCGACCCGAACACCGCCCATGTCCTGGAAAACCCGCCACCGCTCCTTTTACTACCAGGGCGCCCCGGAGCCCGAGGACCTGGTGCTGCCGCCCGCGGAGACCGCGCTTCTGTGCATCGACGTGCAGAACTACGGCATGGAATTGCACGACGACCCGGCCGAGCGCGCCCGCTGGGCACCCTTCCATGCGCGCATGCGCGGCACCGTCATCCCGACCCTGCGCAAGCTTCAGGACAGCTTCCGCGCCAAGGGCATCGATGTCATGCATGCCCGCATCGCCTGCCTGCTGGAGGACGGCCGCGACCGCTCCCTGAGCCAGAAGATGCCCGGCTGGAACAACCTGCTCATGCCGCTCACCAGCGACGCGTCGCAGATCGTGCCGGAACTGGCGCCAAAGCCGGGCGAGATCGTCGTCACCAAGACCACCGACAGCGCGCTCACCGGCACCAATCTGCGGCTCGTGCTCGGCAACATGGGCATTCGCAACGTGGTCGTCGCCGGCATCTACACCGATCAGTGCGTCAGTTCGACGGTGCGGAGCTTGGCCGATGAGAGCTTCAACGTGGTGCTGGTCGAGGACTGCTGCGCCGGCGGCACCGACGAGCTACACCTGCAGGAGCTTGCGATCATCAACATGATCTATTGCCACGTGGTCACCAGCGATGAGCTGCGGGCGATCATGGGGCTCGACTGACGGAGGCAACACCATGCGTAACCGAAGCCGCACATCTGCCGCTGGCTTCCAGGCACCGACCGGCCACCGCCGCCTGCGCGTGCTGCTGCTCGTGCTCCTGTTCGCCGGCCTCGGCGGGTCCGCCATCTGGGCGGGCGACGCCGCCGCCGACGACCTGACCCGTTTCGAGCTCGACGACGGCAGCGTCATCGTCGGCGAGGCGCTCGGGCTCGCCGGCGGCGTCTATCGCATCCGCACCCAGACCCTGGGCGATATCGACATCGAGGCCTCCCGCATCCGCCGCATGGAGCGGGCGAGCAACGCCGTCCTGGGCCCCGAGACCTTCGGTGCCGCCGGCGACAACGCGGCGCCGGAGGGCTATGCCAGCCAGATCCAGGCGCTACAGCAGCGCATGGTGGGCGACAGCAGCATCATGGAGTCCATCGTCGCCCTGCAACAGGACCCGGAAATCCAGCGCGCCATCCACGACCCGGAGCTCATCGGCCTCATCACCTCCGGCAACGTTGAGGCGCTGCGCAACAATGAGGCCTTCGGCCGGCTGATGGAGCAGCCCGGCATCCGCGCCATCATCGAGCAGCTCATGAGTCCCGACGGCGGTCTGCGCTGACCAGCATCTACCTCGGCCTCGACCGGCCGCCGCGCTTCGAGGATGCGACCAGCGAGCAGCGCCTGCTCGACCTCCGCCAGGGTCGACGCGTTGCTCTACCGCTCCTGGTCTGCGAGGCAGGCCAAATCATGCCCGTGCTAACCTGCGGGCAACGCCACCGAACCGAGCACAGGCATGGAACTGAAGCAACTCGACCGCATCACCTTCGACCCGGCCATCATGGGCGGCAAGCCCTGCATCCGCGGCATGCGCGTCACCGTGGGCATGATCGTCGGGATGCTGGCGACGGGACACGACAAGGCGGGCTTGCTCGAACTGTATCCGTACCTGGAGCCCGCCGATATTGATCAGGCCCTGAGTTACGCGGCCTGGCGTGCGGAAGAGGTCAAGGCCCATATCGACGCCGCATGAACCTGCTGGACATGAATCTGTCACCGGCATGGAAGCCGCTGCTGGAAGGTCATGGCTGGCACACGCAGCACTGGTGCGAGGCCGGGGCGGCCAACGCATCGGACGCGGAGATCATGGCCTGGGCGAAAGCGCAAGGGTACTGTGTCGTCACGAACGACCTCGACTTCAGCGCCATCCTGGCAGCAACACGCGCTTCCGGACCGAGCGTGATCCAGATCAGGGGGCAGGATCTTTCCCCCGCGACCCTGGGCACGACCTTGCTGTCCGTGCTGGACGCCGCGCGCGCGACTCTGCAACGCGGCGCGATTCTGATCCTGGATGTCCGCACTTCCCGCATCCGAACGCTGCCGATTTGATCGTGTAGGTGCTCCGGCGCCGTGGTCGCGCGCTGTGGACGGCGAGGCGCGGAGCGCCGGAGAGATCCTGCGCGCCGGCCCCTGATGGGGATCTGGACGGGTGCTGACGGGGCCTGATGGGAGCCTGACTGATTGCGGCTCCGGGCCTGATGCAGCGCCAAGCATTGCGCCGCACTGGCCCGCGCGCCACCCGCGCGGCCCCCCTGGGAGCGCCGGCTGCCAGCCGGCTCGCCGCGTGCCCGGCTCGATGCCGGGCATGCGGCGTCGGCCGACTCAGCCCATGCCGTGCAGATCGCAGACCGCATCTGGTGGGTCGGCCACGTGCTGCCGGATGATGTCTTCCGGTGTCACGTCTACCTGCTGGAGTAGGGCGAGCAGTCGGTGCTGTTCGACCCGGGCTCGCGGTTGACCTTATCCGGCACACTGGGTGCTCACGCAGAGCGCTCGATAAGCTGCGCCCCCATCTGCCCACCTACCCGCTCACCAGGCTCCGCCCATGACCACCGTTGTCGTCGCCGAAAAGCCCAGCGTCGCCCGCGACATCGCCGCGGTGCTCGGCGCGTCCGGGCGCGGCGAGGGCTGCCTGCGCGGCAACGGCTGGTGCATCACCTGGGCGCTCGGGCACCTGGTGCACTTCGCCGAGCCGGACGACTACGGCGCGGACTGGGCCGGGCGCTGGTCGCCCGCGCAACTGCCGATGATCCCGGAGCGTTGGCGGCTGCGCACCGACAAGAAGACCAGCGCGCAGTTTCGCATCGTCAAGGCCCTGCTCACCGCCGCCGACACCGAGCGCGTGGTCTGCGCGACGGACGCCGGCCGCGAGGGCGAGCTGATCTTTCGGCTCATCGTCGAGCACGCCCGCTGCCGCAAGCCCGTCGAGCGGCTCTGGATCTCCAGCCTGACCACGGAAGCCATCCGCGCCGGCTTCGCGGCGCTGCGCCCGGCCGCCGACTACGAGCCCCTCGCCGCCGCCGCCCGCGCCCGCGCCCAAGCGGACTGGCTGGTGGGCATGAACCTGACCCGCGCCTACACGGTGCACAACCGAGTGCTCTGTACCATCGGCCGGGTGCAGACGCCGACGCTGGCGATGATCGTCGCCCGCGATGCGGCCATCGCCAACTTCACCAAGGCCTACTTCTACGAGCTCATCGCGCGCCTCAAGGAGGGCTTCGAGGCCAAGTACAGCAAGGACGGCGAGACCCGCATCGACGACAAGGCCCACGCCGAGCGGCTGCAGCGCCAGATCGATGCCGCCATCGAGCCGCATCGCACCGGCACCGTCACCAGCGTCCAGAAGAAGGTCCGCCACAACCGCCCGCCGCCGCTCTACGATCTGACCAACCTGCAGCGCGACGCCAACCGCCGCTTCGGCTTCACCGCCGCTCGGGTGCTGGAGCTGGCCCAGGCGCTGTACGAGACCCACAAGCTGATCAGCTATCCGCGCACCGAGAGCCGCCACATCGGCGAGGACATGCTGTCGGAGCTGCCAGGCATCCTCGAGCACGTGGAGCACCCGCTGGCGGCCGAGGCCCGCGCCCGCCTCGCCGCCGGCCACCGGCTCGGCAAGGCGTACGTGGACAAGACCAAGCTCACCGACCACCACGCCATCCTGCCCACGGCGCGGCGCCCGCCGGCCGGTCTGCCGGAGCCGCTGCGCAAGATCTACGATCTGGTCGCGGCCCGCTTCGTCGCCGTGTTCCTGCCCGATCAGCGCGTCGAGGAGACCCTGGTGACGCTGGACATCGGCGGCGAGCCCTTCATCGCCAAGGGGTCCGTGGAATTGGAGCCCGGCTGGAAGCGGGTCGAGCCGCGGCGTCGGGCCGCTGCCGGGGGCAGCGCGGGGGGCGAAGCTGGGGCGGACGCGCGTCAGGGACCCGGCGGCAACGGCGAAGCGGCGCCGGCCGAGCCGGCCACGGCGCCCGACACCGCAGCGGACCAGCACCCGCTGCCGCCGCTGGAAAAGGGCCAGATCGTGCACGTGGATGCGCTGGACGTGGTGGAGCGGGAAACCAAGCCGCCGCGCCCGTTCGACGACGCGACCCTGCTCAACGCCATGAAGCACGCCGGCCGCGACATCGACGACGACGCGCTCGCCGCGGCGATGAAGTCCTCCGGCCTTGGCACCCCGGCCACCCGCGCCGAGATCATCGAAAAGCTCCTGCGCACCGGCTACATCGAGCGCCAGCGCAAGCAGCTGCGCGCCACCGACAAGGGCAAGGCGCTGATCGCGCTGGTGGCCGAGCCGCTGCGCAGCGTCGAGCTCACTGCCGCCTGGGAGCAGTGGCTGAAGGACATCGAGCAAGGTGCCGCCGACGCCGAGGGGTTTTATCGAGACATCTGCGATCAGGTCCGGGCGCTGATTCCGCAGGTGGCCGCGGGTCCGGCGATGACGCCGGAGCAGGCGGCCGCGGCGCGAACAGCGGCTCCCAAGCGCGCCGGTGGCAAAGGCCGTGGGACCAAGCGCGGCGGATCGAGCCGTGGCAAGTCCAGATCCAGCAGCGAAGCCAGGGCGAACGCGGCCGGGCTCGGCACCTGCCCGGTGTGCAAGCAGGGCGAAATTATCGAGACGCCGCGGGCCTATGGTTGCGCGCGCTGGCGCGACGGCTGCGGCTTCACCATCTGGAAGACCATCGCCGGCCACGCGCTCACCAAAGAGGAGGTCACGCAACTGATGGCGCAGGGCAGGACCGGCCCCATCGACGGCTTCCGCTCCAAGGCTGGCAAGCCCTTCGCGGCCTGCCTGCGGCTGGATGACAACGGCAAGGTGGGCTTGGACTTCGCCGACCGGCAACCGGGCGCGAGCGCGGACGCGGCGGCGCATGCCGCGCCGCCGCCCGGGCTCGCCGACCACCCGCCCAGCGCCGCGTCGCTGCGCGAGAACCCGCTCGTCTGCCCGCAATGCGGCGCGGGCCGCATCATCGAGGGCCGGTATGCATTCGGCTGCAATCGCTGGCGCGAGGGCTGTGATTTTCGGGTGCCGAAGGAGCACGACGGCCACCGACTGTCCGAGTCCGAGCTGCGGGCGCTGGTGGAACAGCATCCACGGCACGGCGCGGCAGGCGAGGAGTGAGAGTCGGTTCCGGGCTCAAGTGACCCGCGGCCCCCCGGAGCCGTCCAGCGTCGCGCCGCGCACCGCCGGGACCATGGCGAGGGTGAGGCCGAGGCGGAGAAGCTCGGCCTTGCCGCGCACGGTCAGGTCGGTGCTGAATCGGAACTGCTGTCGCGCATCGATGGGATAGGTGCGCAGCCGGTAGCGCGTGCCCCAGGGCTGCTCCTGCGCCACCACCAGGATGGGTCGTTCGAGGTCGACATAGGGGCTGGTCAGCGCGACATCTTGCAGGACGGCCCGCACGCGGGCGGCATCGTGCTCGGGGTGCAGGTAGAAATCCGTCGGGCACTGGAGTTGCGGCTCGCCGTTGTTGGCGTTGCTGACGGCATCGGTCCACAGCTTCAGGTGCGGGATGGTGACCAGGTTGTCGTCGGGGGTCATCAGTTGCAGGGCGCGCATGCCGACGCGCGTCACCTCGCCGTAGACGCCGTCGATTTCCACCCAGTCGCCATTGCGGTAGGGGGTCTCGCCGACGGCGACGACGCCGGCAACCAAGCTGCTCGCGAAGTCCTTCAGCGCAAAGCCGAGGGCGAGACCGAGCGACCCCAGCACCGCGACCATGTTCTGCAACGATGGCTCGATGACGATGGGCACCATCCACAGGAACGCGCCGACGATGATCACCAGGCGCAGCAAGGGCACCATCGCGAGCAGGAAGTGGCGGCGCCGCCCGCGCAGGCGGTTGGCGAGCCAGGGCAGGGTCTTCTGCACCACCAGAATCAGGCCCACCGCCACGGCCAGGATCAGGCCGAGATCCAGCAGCACACCGGCGTTGATGTTCTTGAGCAGGCTGGAGAGGTCCTGTTTCGACATCGTCCAAGTCTCCGAAGTGGGCCAAAGCGGAACTGCGCTCAGTCAGCAGCCACTCAGAAGTCGTCCAGCAGGAAGCCCTGGGCCTTGAGCAGGTCTCGCGCCGCCGCGTAGCCGGCCGCCGTCACGTACCAGTGCCCGCTTTCTGCGCTCGCGACGACCCCGGCGCCGGCGAGTCGGTGCAGGATCGCTTGCACGCGGAATTTCGGCAGCGGCAGCAGCTCGGTGAGCAGAGCGCCGGGCAGACCGTTGTGCTGGAGCAAGGCGTGCAGCACCAGCGCCAGTTCCTCGTCCACGTCGGCGGCGAGCGGTGGCTCCTCGGCGGGGGCCGCGACCCAGATGGTCGCGGCGTCGTCGTCGCCTGCCGGTTTCGCGTCGTCGCCGGCCGCGCCGTCGTCGGTTTCCGGCTCGGCGCGCAGGCGCGCCCGCCACACCTCACGGGCCAGCCCGGCATTCCCGCGGCAGCGTGCGGCGAGGTACTGCAACTCCGCCGTGCCACCGCCCTCGTCGTCCCCATCGACGGCGAATACCAGCTTGCCGCTCTCTGCGTTGCGGAAGCGCACGGGGCCGGCGCCGTGCGCCGCCACCAGGCCGTGGAACAGGGCTGCCAAGCGCTCGCCGTCGAAGGCCTGCAAGGCCAACGGGGAGCGCCCCGGCAGCGGCGCAACGTAGCGCAGGTACGCCCAGGCCCAGCTGTCGCAACCGATGACACCGTGCCCCAGCCGCCCGGCCAGCGCCCGGTCGAGCAGCTCTCGGACCAGGGCTAGCCCGGCCGGATGGCGCAGCCAGCAATGCTCCAGCCGGGGCAGCAGCCAGCAGCGGGCGTCACTCGGCCAGCCGGCGAGCCAGGCCTCACCTGCCTCGAGGATGTCGTGATACGCCGGCGGCTCGATCCAGCGGGCACCCTGCCGGGTCGCCCAACAACGGAGCACCTCGACATATCCGCTGCGCGGCGGGCCGATCAGCAAGCTCACGGGGTCGGCGGTGGCGCGATCATCGAGGCTCCGCTGCAAGGCGTCCGCGGCGGGCTCCCAGTCTACGGCCCCGAGGAGGGACTGCAGGCGCTTTTCGGGCAGCCCGCGCAGGTCGGCCTCGGCGCGGACGGGCGTTTGGTCGTCGTCGTGGCGCTTGCCGAACAGCCGCTTGAGCAAGGCCCAGCGCGCCCGGGCGGCGCTCGCGACCGGGGTCTGCGGCAGTCTGTACTCGGGCACCGGAACCAGCTCCCAGAGGGTCTGTTCGGCTTCCTCGTCCTGGCCACGAGTGTCTGCGTTCTGCTTGGTCATCTCGGCGACACCATGGTAGCGCGGGCGGGGCACGCCAAGCGGCGGGTTGGGAAGGGGACAGGGACGGATCACAATACCCTGCCGGAGGGGTGACGGCCTATAGTGACCGCCTGGAGCCGGTGGTGGGGCCCAGGACTTTGGCCACGACGGCGCGGGCGGCCCAGTCGGGATGGGTTCGGAAGATGGCCGACCGATGCAGGGACGCGAAACCATGCGGAGGTGACACGATGGCCCACGACGACGCGACTCATCGACCGAGCGCAAGCACGCGCACTCCCATGACACCGGCAGCGATGACTATCCTCGTGACAGCGCTCCTGCTCACGCGGTAACCCCGCCAATCCGCTGCGCGGCGTCTTCGCGACGCGCGCCGATGCGGCCCAACCTGATTGCGCTCAGCCGCTGCCGGGTGCTGGGCGTGCATGGCAACGTCATCGTGATCGATGACATCGACGCCTTCGCCGATACGCCGGTATTGGACATCAAGCCCTGAGCGGTTTGCTTAACGGCGCTCCCGGCGAGCGCGTGCCGGAAAAGCGGCGTGGCCACGAGACGTCGCCGGTCGCCTGTGAACCGCATCACAGGCTGTCCGCGGCGGGCTCGGTACTGTCCAGGGGGCCGCCGGCGACGGCGGCTCTGCGCTTGGTCACGCTCTGGGTGGTGCTATGAAGAAATTCGGGTTGCCTGCCACGCTGGCCGCGGTCACCTGGTTGCTCGCCGGGCCCGCTCATGCCATGTGGATCGACGATTACAGCGTCTCTGCCTCGCTGGTCAACCTGAGCACGAGTCCCGTCGACGAGCTTGGACCAATCATCAATGTCGGTGATTTCAACCGGCAACTGGTGGTGAACGGCATCGGCTCCACGGGGTCGTCAGTCGCCATCGACGGCGGCGCCGGGACGGCAACGTTCAGCGCGAGCAGCGTTGGCACCATGGCGGGCAGGATCGTCTACACACCCACCGCCGGCACCATCGACCTCTCGGCGCCCGGTACGACCCTGGACCTCATCTTCGCAGGTTCTCTGAATGGCGCCTTCTACGACGCGAGCCTGACGGTGAGCGACGGCTCGCTGACCGACTCCAAAGTCATCTCCAACTCGGCGAGTCCCGCGGCGCCCGGACCGGTATCGTTCTTGGTGTCCGGCTTCGGCATCGACCTGGATGCCATCAGTGAAATCTCGCTGGATGTCCTCGCTGCGACCGGGCAGCAGGTCTATTTCGATGCCCCCGCCGATGCGCCCGTGCCCGCGACGCTGCCGCTGGTGATGTCCGGCCTCGGCATGCTGGCGTGGCTGCGCAAGCGCCGGTGCTGACGAAATCCGCCAGCGCATCAGGTCGGGGTCGGGGCCGCGGGCGTGCAGCGCGTCGGCTCGCGCCTGGAGCCAGCGATGGAAGCTCGGCTGATCCCGGGGATGGGGCGTCAGTCCTGTGACTGCTCGAACAGATCAGCGATCGAACCCGCATCCCGCCGCGGCTGCGCCATCCCAAAGTGTCGATAGGCACTTTGGGTCGCCATGCGTCCGCGCGGCGTGCGCACCAGGTAGCCCTGCTGGATGAGGAAGGGCTCCAGCACGTCCTCGATGGTGCCTCGCTCCTCGCCGATGGCCGCGGCCAGGCTCTCGACGCCCACCGGACCGCCGTCGAACTTCTCGATGACCGCCTGCAGCAGGCGGCGGTCCATATGGTCGAAGCCGAGACCGTCCACCTTGAGCATGCCGAGCGCCTGGTCGGCGACCTCGAGGGTGATACGCCCACCCGCCTTCACCTGCGCGAAGTCCCGCACCCGGCGCAGCAGCCGGTTGGCGATGCGCGGCGTGCCGCGGGAGCGCCGGGCGATCTCGGCGGCGCCCGCGGGCTCGGCGTGGATAGCGAGGATCTGCGCCGAGCGCTGCACGATGCAGGTCAGGTCTTCGGCACTGTAGTACTCCAAGCGCTGGACGATGCCGAAGCGGTCCCGCAGCGGGCTGGTCAACAGCCCGGCGCGGGTGGTCGCGCCCACCAGCGTGAAGGGCGGCAGGTCCAACTTGATGGAGCGCGCGGCGGGCCCCTCGCCGATCATGATGTCGAGCTGGAAATCCTCCATGGCGGGGTAGAGGATCTCCTCGACCACCGGGCTCAGGCGATGGATTTCATCCACGAAGAGCACGTCGCCCGCCTCCAGGTTGGTAAGCAGCGCGGCGAGGTCGCCCGGCTTCTCCAGCACCGGCCCCGAGGTCTGGCGCAGGTTCACCTGCATCTCGTGGGCGATGATGTGCGACAAGGTGGTCTTGCCGAGCCCCGGCGGACCGAAGATCAGCGTATGGTCCAAAGCCTCGCCGCGGCCTCGGGCGGCACCGATGAAGATCTCCATCTGCTCGCGCACCGCTGGCTGGCCCACGTAGTCCGCGAGCCGACGGGGGCGGATGGCGCGGTCTAGCGCGCCGTCGTCGGTGGCTTCGGCGGGGCTGATGAGGCGTTCGGGCTCGTTCATGGCATGGAGGTGCAACTGGTGCTTTGCACCATGTAATTGGCACCAAGACGATAGCATAGCCCCCGCCCGCGGCCCGACGGGGTCCGACCCGCGTCACCCATCCGCCCGACTTCGGCGTTGCGCCCGATACCCGCCCAATCTCTGGACGCTTTGAGGCGCTGCGCTTAAGCTGCCCGCCACGCCGCCGCCGCGGCCTAAGCAGTCAGCAGCATCCATGATCCAGCCCGACCCCCATGCCGTGCCGGAGGCGGCGTCTCTCTCGGCCTCGCTTGCGTTTGATTTAGTGACAGGTCCGGCCACTGACCCACGCAGCCTGTCCGTGGTTATTCCGCTCTACGAGGAAGCCGATAACGTGGCGCCGTTGGTGCAACGGGTGCACGAGGGACTCGCGGCGTATCGGCATCCGTGGGAGCTGATCCTGGTGGACGACGGCAGCCGCGACGGCACCGGAGAGCGGCTGCAGGATGCCGCCGGCCACTACGGGCCGCACGTGCGCGTGATCCGCTTCCGCCGGAACTTCGGCCAAACGGCGGCGATGCAGGCGGGGTTCGACGCCGCGCGCGGCCACCTGGTGGCGAGCCTCGACGGGGACCTGCAGAACGACCCGGCGGACATCCCGCGGATGGTGGAGGAGCTCATCGACCGCGATCTGGACTTGCTGCAGGGCTGGCGCCGCAATCGCCAGGACGCACTGGTGCAACGCAAGCTGCCGTCGCGCATCGCCAATGCGCTGATCGGCCGCGTCACCGGCGTCGACCTCCACGACTACGGTTGCAGCCTCAAAGTCTATCGCGCCGAGATTATCAAGGAGGTGCGCCTGTTCGGCGAGATGCATCGGTTCATCCCGGTCTGGGTGGCCGGCATCACGGCGCCGGAGCGTATCGGCGAGACCGAGGTCGGCCATCGGGCACGGGAGCGTGGCGAGTCCAAGTACGGCATCTCGCGCACCTTCCGGGTGCTGCTGGATCTGCTGGTGGCGTTCTTTTTCCTGCGCTACGGCGCACGGCCCGGGCATTTCTTCGGCGCCATCGGGCTCGTGTTCGGAGCCGTGGGCGGGCTGATGATGGGCTGGCTCGTGATCGTCAAGTTCGGTCTGGGGGAGGACATCGGCCACCGGCCTATGCTCTTCGTCGCCATCCTGTTCCTGGTGGCGTCGATCCAGTTCCTGACCACCGGCATACTGGCGGAGGTGCTCGCGCGCACCTTCTTCGCCACGGGGGAGCGCACGCACCACTGCATCCGTTGGCAGACGGACCCGAAGACTGCTGCCTGGAAGGAGGCACTATGAGCGTCAATCCGTTGCGCAAACCGCTCCAGCCGCCGGCGGCCTGGCTGCTGCTGGCGCTGGCGGTTTGGCTCGCCTTCTTCTGGCAGCTCGGCGCGGTGCCGCTCTACGACCTCGACGAGGGCGCCTTCACCGAGGCCACCCGCGAGATGCTGGACAGCGGCAATTTCATCACGCCGCATCGCGACGGCGAGCCGCGTTACGCAAAGCCGGTGCTCATCTACTGGCTTCAGGCGGCCTCGGTCTCGGCGCTGGGCCTGAACGAGTTTGCGCTGCGCCTGCCGTCGGCCATCGCCGCGACCCTGTGGCTGGTGGCGCTGTGGGGCTTCACGCGAGCGCGGCTCGACGCGGCCACGGCGACAGTGGCCGCGCTCATCATGGCCTTTGGGTTGGAGGTGCCCATCATCGGCAAGGCGGCGGTGGCGGACGCGGTGTTGAACCTGTTCATCGCGGTGGCCTTTTTCGACATCTACCGCTACCTGGAGGCGCCGCGTCGCGGCCTGCTGCTGCGGGTTTATCTGTGGCTGGGGCTGGGCTTTTTGACGAAGGGACCGGTGGCGGTGTTCTTCCCGCTGCTGGTGAGCTTTGCCTATTGCCTCTCGCTCGGCAGGCTCAAGGACTGGCTCGGCGCCGTGTTCGCGCCGGCCGGCTGGCTCGTGTTCCTGGCTGTCGCCGGGCCCTGGTATCTGGCCATCTACATCGACGACGGCTCCGGCTTCTTCCGCAGCTTCTTCCTGAACGACAACATCGGCCGATTCGGCGGGGTGAAGCATGGGCATTCGGGCTTTCCGGGCTACTACTTCGTCATGCTGCCGCTGGTGCTGCTGCCCTTCACCGGCTGGTTCCTGCGCCTATTGCCGTTGGTGCGGCGGCTCTGGTCCGACCGGCTGGATCGCTTCCTGGTGCTGTGGTTCGTCGCCGTCTTCGTCACCTTCTCGTTCTCGGATACGAAGCTGCCGCACTACATGGTCTATGGCATCACGCCGCTGTTCATCCTGATGGCGCGGCACCGGCAGGCGCTTACCAACCGCTGGCTCGCCTTCGGGCCGCCGCTGGCGTTCATGGCCCTGCTGGTGGTGCTGCCCCTGCTGCTGGGGCCGCTGTCGGCGCAGGCGCACCGCGCCCACGAGCAGGCCATGTTCGCGGAGGGCGCGCAGGTATTGGACTGGGCGTATGTGATGACGACCGTTGCCGGCTTGGCGATCATGGTGGTGCTGGCGTTCTATGGGCGCATCGCGCTTTGGCAGCGACTGTTGCTGGCGGGCGCGGTGCAGACACTGGTGGTGTTCGGCGCGCTGGTGCCGCGGGTCTTCGAGGTCATGCAGACGCCGGTGAAGGAGGCCGGGCTGCTGGCACGGGAGCTGGACCTGCCCACGGTCGTGTACCGCACCAGCATGCCGAGCTTCAGCGTCTATCGTGACGCCATCACTCCCTGGACGTCCCACCCCGAGCCCGGCGAGCTGATTTTCCTGCGCGTCGACAAGCTGGACGACCTCGCCGCCACCCGGCGGGGCGACAAGCTGGTGGAGGTCTATCGGCGGGGACCGGTGGCGCTGGCGACCTTCCCGGAGTCCGGCGGTGACTGACGACCTGCCCACCGATGGCACGGCGCCGCGCAAGCCGACGGCATTGCGGCGCATCGCCGCGGCCTTGACCGAAGACCTGCGGCTCGCGCTGGTGCACGGTGCCGCGCGGGATGATCCGGCATCGACCACCGCGAGCCAGGCCTGGCTGATCTCTGCGGCACTCGCCGCCCTGGCGCTCGGCACGGCGCTTTGGCTGCTCGCGGGCTATCACGCCGGCTTCGTGCGCCTCAATGCGGCGGCCGCCCTGTTGCCGGGCTGGCTTTGGCAGGGGCTCACATCGCTCGGCAACGAGCACGTGGCTTTCGCGCTCAGCCTGTTCGTGGCCCGGCGACACCCGCGAGTGTTCTGGACGCTGATCTGCGCGGCGCTGGTGGCGGTCCTGTACTCGCGGGGCCTCAAGCCGCTGGTGGACGCCGCGCGGCCGCCGGCGGTGCTGGCGCCGGATGCGTTCCACCTGTTCGGCCCGGCCCTCAAGCACGAGAGCTTCCCGTCCGGGCACAGTGTCACGGCGGGGGTGTTCTTCGGCGTGTTGCTCCTGTTCGCGCGGCGCCTGCCTTGGCGGCTGCTGTTCCTGGTGCTCGCCGTGCTCACTGGTCTCAGCCGTATCGCGGTCGGCGTGCACTGGCCGGTGGACGTCGCCTTCGGCCTCGGCGGCGGCTGGCTCGCGGCCTGGATCGGGTTGCGGCTGGCCGCGCGGAGCCCGTGGGGCATCTATCACGGTGCGGTGCACCTGGTCTTCGTGACGCTGGGTGCCATCGTCAGCGTCAGCCTCTGGTTCGATGATGGCGGCTATACGGCCATGGCCTTGCCACTTAAAGCGCTCGCGGTTGCCGCGGTCGGCGTCACCGTCATCGACTATCTGCTGCTGCCACTGTGGCGCGGCATCCGAGCTCAGCGGCGCGCATCCGACTGACCGCCCTGCGGTACCGCTGGCTGCGCTAACATCGTTGGCAATGCGCCGTCCTTTCTTCACTCCGATGCGGTTCCGGCTGCGGTGCCTGCTGTTGCTGACCGCGTGCTGGCTGGTGTCGACCGCGGCATGCGCCGTCGATGGGGCAAGCGGCAGCCTGCCGCGGGTCATGAGCACCAACCTGTGCGCCGATCTGCTGCTGGTGTCGGTGGCGGCGCCGGAGCAGATCGTCTCGCTGTCGCGGGACAGCCGTGACCCGGCCATCTCGCCCATCGCCGGGCTCGCCGCGGCCTATCCCAGCAACGAGGGCGGCGTCGAGGATCTGCTCTATCGCCAGCCCGACATTGCGCTGGTCTATCTCGGCTGGAGCGGCGGCCGTTTCCGGGGCCTGTTGCAAGGGCAGAATATCGAGATCCTGCCGGTGCCCTATCCGACCGACTGGGACGATGCGCTGGCAACGGCGCGCAAGGTTGCCGCGAAGATCGGCCGCGCCGAGGAGGGCGCCGCGGTCGCGGACGCGGCCGCGCGGCGCATGCGGGAGCTGGGACGGGACTTGCCCGCGCTGCGCTCGCTCTATCTGCGGCCCGGCGGCGGGAGTGCCGGTACGGATACCTATGTGGACGACGTGCTGCACCGGCTCGGGCTCAGAAACGTGGCTGCGGAGGCGGGTCGCGCGGGCTGGGGCGTCTTTCCGTTAGAAGAGATCGTGCTGCATCCGCCGGACGTCTTCCTGCTCGGCTATTTCGACCAGCAGCAGCCACTCAGCGCTTCGGCCTACGCGCGGCATCCACTGCTGCAAAGGCTCCTGGCGCGCACGCCGCGGGTGCGGCTGCCGAGCCGTATCTGGGGTTGTGGCGGGTTGGAGCTGGTCGGCGCCGCGGCGGCCATCGCGACGCAGGTGCGGGCGCTGGACATCGGGCCGGCGCCGTGACGACGGCCGTTATGGACCCAATGGCAGTCGCGCGACGAGTTCATGCCTTACCCGAGCAACTCGGGCTCATGGGCATCTTGATGGCGGCGCTGTTGGCGCTGAGCCTGCTGTCGCTCGGCTTCGGCGCGGCGCCGCTGAGCTGGGGCGAGGTGCTGGGCGGCCTGCTCGGCACGGGGCCGACGGAGCAGGTGCTGATCGTGCAGCAGATTCGCCTCCCGCGCGTTCTGCTGGCCTGGCTGCTGGGCGCGTCGCTCGGCATGTCCGGCGCCGCATTGCAGGGGCTCCTGCGCAACCCGCTGGCCGAGCCGGGCCTGCTCGGTATCTCTGCCAGCGCCGGGCTGGGCGCGGTGCTGGCGCTCTATTTCGGCCTCACTGCCGTGAGCCTCTGGGCGCTGCCGGCGGCGGCGATGACCGGGGCACTGCTGGCGACGCTGCTGCTTTACCTGTTGACCCGTGGCGGCAGCTCCAACCTGACCCTGATTCTGGCGGGCGTGGCGCTGTCGTCCCTGGCGGGGGCGCTTACCTCGCTGGCGTTGAACTTGGCGCCCAACCCGTCGAGCGTGCAGGATATCGTGCTCTGGCTGCTGGGCTCCATTGCCGACCGTAGCCTCGCGGATGTGCGCCTGGTGTTGCCCTTCGTGGCCGCCGGACTCGCGCTGCTGCTGGCGGCGGCGCCGGCGCTGACGCTCTTAACCCTCGGTGAAGGCGAGGCCGTGAGCCTCGGTGTCACCCTGTCCCGGCTGCAGGGCCTGGTGATCACCGGCTCCGCGCTGGCGGTAGGCGCTTGTGTGTCGGTGACGGGCACCATCGGCTTCGTCGGGCTCGTGGTGCCGCACCTGCTGCGGGGGTTGGTGCAGCATCGGCCCGGCCGGCTGCTGCTGCCGAGCGCGATCGGCGGCGCGCTGCTGGTGCTGGCATCGGACCTGGCCATTCGGCTGCTGGACACGCCACGGGAGCTGATGCTGGGCGTGGTGACCGCGCTGGTTGGCGCACCTTTTTTCCTGGTGCTGGTACTGAAGAGTAGGCGGGCGCTCCCATGAGCCTGTTGTCTGTGCAAGGCCTCGAGGTACGCCTCGGTGCGCGGCTGGTGGTGGAGGGCGTGGACCTGCGGCTGGATTCGGGCGAGTTGCTGGGCCTGATCGGCCCCAACGGCGCCGGCAAGTCCACGGTCGTGAAGGCGATCGCACAGTTGTTGCCCCACCGCGGCGACGTGCGGCTCCAGGGCCGGTCGGTGCGGCGGTTCGGCGCACGGGAGCGCGCGCGCGGCATGGCCTATCTAAGCCAGGACGATCAGGTGCAATGGCCCATCCTGGTACAGGATCTGGTGGCCCTCGGTCGCCACCCGCACCGCTCACCCTGGGGTGGGTCCGACGCTGCCGGGGACGCGGGGGGCGCGGTGGAGATGGCCATGCGGGCGGCGGATGTCTGGACCTTGCGCGGACGCCGCGCCGACCAGCTTTCCGGCGGCGAACGAGCGCGGGCGCGGCTCGCCCGGGTGCTCGCGGTGAACGCGCCGCTGATCCTGGCGGACGAACCGGTGGCGGCGCTGGACCCACGCCACCAGCTCGACGTCATGGAACTGCTACGCGTCCATTGCGTGGGTGGCGGTGGCGCCATCGTGGTATTGCACGACCTTACCATGGCCAGCCGCTTTTGCGATCGGCTGTTGTTGCTGAACCAGGGCCGGCCCGTGGCGTCCGGACCGGTCAACGATGTCTTGACGCCCGAGCAGCTGCGGCGAGTCTACGGTATTGAAGCCGTGACGGGCGTGCACGCGGGCCAGGCGTACATCGTGCCCTGGGCACGGGAGAAGGGAAGAGGTCTGGGAGGGGGTCTCGATGCGAACGCGAATTGAAGCCACTAGTGATCCGACCATACGGCGGGGCAGTGCGCGCCGGTGTGCGGCGCTGTTGCTTGCGGCGACGGCTTCCGGGCAGGGCAAGACGACGCTCACGGCTGCCCTGGCCAGGCATCATGTGCGGCAAGGGCGGCGCGTGCGTGTGTTCAAAATCGGGCCGGACTTCCTGGACCCGATGGTGCTGGAGCACGCGAGTGGCGCCGAGGTGCTGCCATTGGATCTGTGGATGGTGGGCGCCGACGAATGTGCGCGGCTGTTGCATGACGCCGCCGGCGATGCGGACGTCATTTTGGTGGAGGGCGCGATGGGGCTTTTCGATGGTGAGCCGAGCGCCGCGGACCTGGCCGAGCGTTTTGGATTGCCGGTGGTGGCTCTGATCGATGCCCGCGGCATGGGCCAGACCTTCGGTGCCGTCGCACTCGGACTGGCCGCACGCCGCCCCGGCGTAAAGCTCGCGGGTGTCGTTGCCAATCGGGTCGGCGGCGACCGGCACCGGCAGATGCTCGCCGCCGGGCTCCCGGATGGAATCGGGTTGCTGGCGGCGTTGCCGCGGCTGCAGGACGCGGCGCTGCCCAGCCGTCACCTGGGGCTGGTGCAGGCGGGGGAGATCGCGGATCTCGACGAACGCCTGAACGCCATGGCGGAACAGGTCGCCGATGCTCCGCTCGCGACCATGCTGCCGGAAGTGGACTTCGCGCCACCGCCCGTGCAGGCACCGGCGCCGGAACGCTTGGCAGGCCAGCGCATCGCCGTGGCGCGTGATGCGGCCTTTTCCTTCTTGTATGCAGAGAACCTCAGGCTGCTGCGGGCGCTCGGCGCCGAGATCTCGTTCTTTTCTCCGCTCGCAGATGCCGATGTGGACGCGGACGCGGTGTACCTGCCGGGCGGCTACCCCGAGCTCCACCTGGAGGCGCTGGCTGCCAACGCGTCCATGCACGCGGCGCTGCGCCGGCATGCGGCCGCCGGCCGTTCGCTCTACGCCGAATGCGGGGGCATGCTGTATCTACTCGATGGTCTGACGGACAAGGCCGGCTGGCGCGGCGGGCTTGTGGGACTGCTGCGGGGTGAGGGGCGCATGCAGCCGCGGCTCGCCGGGCTCGGCATGCAGGCACTCCGACTGCCGGCCGGCGAGTTGCGCGGGCACAGCTTCCATCACTCGACGATGACGACGGAGGTGGAGCCCGTCGGCAATGGGATTCGCCAGCACGGACAGCTGCCCGGTGAGCCCTTCTATGCATTGGGCTCGGTCCGGGCGAGCTATTTGCACCTGTACTTTGCGTCCAATCCCTGCGCGGCAGCGCGGCTGTTTTTACCCTGATTCCGTGTTGGCGCGCGAGGAAAGGAGCAAGGGGGGACCACTGCAACAGTGCGCAAGTCCCGAGAGACCGTCCCAGGTTGTGGCTGTGGTCGGATACTCGACAACGACAGCAAAGTTATTGAGCATCTCGCTGGTAGTGTCAGCACTGAACAGCACGGCTGCCCTGAAGACACCGGAATTTTGTAACTACACGAAACACGCAAAAAGGCGCTGATTTGCGACAGGATCGCGAATTTTCGCGCCTTTTGCATGTTTCGTAGTTCCTCTTCAGAGGCTCCGCGGGTACGTGTGCGACTGACACAACTTTCGCTGCGTTTGGTAGGAGAAGTCACGCACTAGCGGCAGCGCCCCTGTCGGGCGAGTCCGGGGGGACAGCCCTTGCGGCCATCGTGGTAACTGTCGCGGTAGTAGCGGTGGCTATTATCCCAATGCCGCACGTAGCGATAGTGGCGGTGGTCGTGATCCCAACGACGCGTATAGCGATGGTCTCGATGGTGGTCGTCGTCGCGACGCCGCGCATAGCGGTCGCGTCGGTCGTCATTCGTCGTTACCGCAGCACCGGCCGCACCGCCGAGGGCGCCGCCGACGACGGCGCCGGTTTGTCCGCCGACTTGGTTGCCGAGGAGGGCGCCGAGGCCGGCGCCGAGGGCGCCGCCGACTGCCGCGTCGACATTGTCGTTGGCCATGGCCGGCGAGGCCATGAGGCCGAGGGCCAGGGAGGTGGCCGCAAGCTGGAACTTCATGAAACGATCTCCCGTAATCGCCTGTTTCGGCAGAACCATGCTATCGGGATGAGCACGCTTGCTCTAGGGCTTCAGGCGGCAAACATTGTGGAAGCTGCGGCTACTTGCCGATGCAAAATTCGTTGAAGATGCGGCCCAAGAGTTCGTCCGAGGAGACGGCGCCGGTGATCTCGCCGAGGCTGCGTTGAGCGAGGCGGAGATCCTCGGCGACGAGCTCCGGCAATTGGCCTTCACCTTGAGCCGCGGCCGCGGCACGCAGGTGCGCGCCGGTGCGACGTAGCGCGTCGAGGTGTCGACGCCGGGCACTGAACTCGCCGCCACCATCGGCGCCGAGGCCGGCCTGCTGGGTCAGGGCACGTCGCAGGGCGTCGAGCCCTGCGCCGGTCGTGGCGGAGCAGGCGATCTCGGTTGTGCCATCGATGCCCGGGCATTCGCCGGGTGAGCGGCCCGTCAGGTCGATCTTGTTGCGGATACCAAGCACCGGCACCTGGGCCGGCAGGTCCGGCGGGGGACGCGCGCCGGCTTGTGGATCGGCGTCGTCGATGACCCACAGCACCAAGTCTGCGTGGTCGATCTGCTCACGGGCTCGGCGTACGCCCTCCTGCTCGATGGGGTCGAGCGAAAGCCGAAGCCCTGCGGTATCCACGACCCGCAGCGGCAGGCCATCGATTTGGACGTCCGCGTGCAAGAGGTCGCGGGTGGTGCCGGGGATTGGGGTCACGATGGCCCGATCGGTTTCCAACAGCGCGTTCAACAGGCTGGATTTGCCCGCGTTGGGTGCGCCGGCCAGCACCACCAGCAGGCCGTCGCGGAGGCGCTCGCCGCGCCGCGCGATGGCGAGCAAGGCGTCGACGTCGGCAAGCAGCCGAGCCAGCGCCACCTCGATGTCTGCCCCGAGGCGCGGATCGAGGTCCTCGTCCGGGAAGTCGAGGGTCGCTTCCAATAGGACGCGCACGGCGGTGAGCGCCTCCAGCAGGGCTTCCACGCGGCGTGCAAAGGCGCCTTGCAGGGAGCGGGCGGCGAGTCGAGCCTGTTGCTCGGTTCCGCTGGCGATGAGGTCGGCGATCGCCTCGGCGCGGGTGAGATCCAGCTTGCCTTCAAGGAAGGCGCGCTCCGTGAACTCGCCGGGACGGGCGGCGCGGGCGCCGAGCGCCAGCAGGCGGGCAAGCAGCCGATCCAACACAACCGGCCCGCCGTGGCCCTGGAACTCCAGCACGTCTTCGCCGGTAAAGGAGTGCGGCGCGGGGAAGTAGAGGGCGAGGCCCTGGTCGATGGCCTCGCCGTCCGCGTCCAGAAAGCGCGCGAGCAGTGCCCGGCGTGGTTGCGGCAACCGTCCGAGGAGCGAGACGGCGATGTCCGCGGCGCGTGGTCCGGAGATGCGTAGGATGCCGACGGCACCGACGCCGGGTGGCGTAGCGATGGCGGCGATGGTGTCGCGCCCGGTCACGTCACACCGAGCCGCACCACCTAGCCGACACCGATATCCAGTTCATGCACCCGGTTCAAGCATCAGGCGCGATGCTTGGCCGCATCCTCTCGCTCGATTTTGCGGGTGATGTACCACTGCTGCGCGATGGACAGGAGGTTGTTCACGGTCCAGTAGAGCACCAAGCCGGCCGGGAAGAAGGCAAAAAACACCGTGAACACGAACGGCAGGGCCATGAAGAGCTTTTCCTGCATAGGGTCCGGCGGCGGCGGATTCAGCTTTTGCTGCACGAACATGGACACGCCCATGATCAGCGGCAAGACGTAATAGGGATCCGGCGCGCTCAAGTTGTGGATCCAGAGCATGAAGGGCGCATAGCGCATTTCAACGCTTTTCAGCAGCACCCAGTAGAGCGAAATGAACACCGGGATTTGCACCAAGATCGGCAAGCAGCCACCGAGGGGATTGATCTTCTCCTTCTTGTACAGATCCATCATCGCCTGATTCAGGCGCTCCTTGTCGTCCCCATAGCGGTCCTTCAGGGCCTTCAATCTCGGCGCCACCTTGCGCATGTGGGCCATGGACTTATAGCTGGCCTCTGAGAGCTTGTAGAAGGAGCCCTTGATGAGAATGGTCAGGATGATGATGGACCAGCCCCAGTTGCCGACAAGGCGGTGGATCATCTCGAGGAGCCAGAAGATGGGCCTTGCGAGGACGGTGAGCCAGCCGTAGTCCACGGCGAGATCGAGTCCGTCCGCGATCTTGTCCAACTCATCCTGAAGCTTGGGCCCGGCGAAGAGCTTGTTCTCGAAGGTGTAGTTGGCGCCGGCGGGCACGGTCTCGGTCGGCGAATACTTGCCGATGATGTAGTGGCCGCTGCCGACCACCTTGCTATAGAAGGTCTCCGTTAGATCCTGATCCGGGATCCACGCCGCCATGAAGTAGTGCTGGAGCATGGCGATCCAGCCGCCGGTGATCGTCACGTCCAGCGGACGCTTGTCCATGTCCTCGAAGGTCTCCTTCTTGTACTTGACGTCGGGACCGTAGTAGGCGCCACCGGTATAAGTGCGAACGAACCTGGCCTCGTTGGGGTCGATGAGCTCGGTACGCTGGAGCTGATCGTAGTTGCGAATGGCGACGGGATGGTCGCTGCCGTTGTTCACCGACTGCTCGGCGCGAATCAGGTAACTGCCGCGCTTGAACCTGTAGCGCTTGGTCACCTCGACGCCGTCGTCGCCCCGCCAGACGAGCTCCACCAGCAGGTCGTCCTCGCCGTGCTTGAGCCGGTAGCTCGTGCGCTCCGCGGTGAAGACGTCATTGTGAGTCGGGACCTTCGTATCAGCGTTGCCCAGCAGCCCCGACTGCGCGATGAACATGTTGGGCGTGTCCGGCTTCAGCAGCTGCAGCGGGACGTCCGGACGGTTGGCAACAGCCGGGTAATCTTTCAGCCACAAGGCCTGCAGAGTACCGCCGCGCGTCGAGATCTCGGCACGGAGGACGTCGGTCTCGACGGTGACGAGCTCGGCGGTGCCCTCTGCCGGAGGCACGGTCGCTGCCGGGCGCCCGGCGGTCGGGCTCGAGGGTGTTTGTGCAGCCGCGACGGGCGGTGCGTCCGGGGTGTCTGTTGGGGTCGCGACGGTTTGGTCGGTGGGTACCGCGGACGGTTCGTCGCCCGCAGGCGGGGCTTCGGTTGTTGCGATCTGCTGGGGCTGTGTGGGCTGCCCGTAATCCTGGACCCAGGCCTGGTAGATCAGGAAGAGCACCGCGGCCAGCGACAACAGGAGGATGAGCCGGAAGTTATCCATTGCGTTGGACTGCTATGGTTGAAGCGTCGGAGTGAACGGCTGCGGCGCGGAGCGCGGGCAGCAGGTGTAGGCTTCCCACCGGGTTTGGGTGCGGCAGTCAGCGCTCCGGGACGTGTGCCGAAGCGGTGCCACACAGGCGCTGGCGAATCCTGTCGAAGTGCGCTTCTACGGATTGCCGGACTTCGGCGTTGGCTGCACGTCTGAGTCCGGCACGACCGACCACGACGAGGTCTACGCTGCAGGGCCACCGCCGTAGGCGAAACGCTTCGCGCACGATGCGCTTGATTCGGTTGCGGTCGACCGCGTGGGGCAGTGCCTTGCGGGAGATAGCGAGGCCAAGTCTGGCGGTGCCACCGAACGGAGCGTCCGACTGGCTGCGGCGTGCGGCGATGGCAAAACAGGCATCGGCGCAGCGCTCGGGCCGGTCGAAAACGCGCTTGAACTGCGTCCCGCGCAGCAGCCGGCGCGACCGGGGGAATCGAGCTTCGCGGTGTGCGGCGGACAAGTCCTCGACGACTCGGCAATTCAGCCGCGAGACGTGGCGGTCTGTTGCTACGGCGACTGGCTACGGCGACAGGCGCACGCGGCCTTTTGCGCGCCGGGCTTTAAGTACCTTGCGACCGTTGCGGGTCGCAGTTCGGGCTCGAAAGCCATGGGTCCGTGCGCGCTTCAGGCAGCTGGGCTTAAAGGTCTGTTTCACTGCGGGATTCCTATTAGAGATGCGGGGATCTCCGGGCACGCTGGGCGATGCGGCGGCGGCCCGCGCAAAGACGGCGAAGCATAGCCCCCTCACGCGCGTTTTGCAATGGTCATCGCCGTTGCTCGACCGTCGGAAGGCTGTGGATAACATCGATGCATGTGGATAGACTGCGGGCGATCCGTCGCCGTTCGGGCGGACGGCACGGCAAACTCATGCCGTTCCGTCGGGGTGTCGGCCGCCTGGCCGATTGGTCGATCAACCTACCGACAGAGGGGGGGACAACGCCAACATGAGTGAGGTCTGGGACGCCTGCGCTACCGCACTGAAGCAGGACTTGACCGGCGCTGAGTACAGCACTTGGATCATGCCGCTACAGGCACGCGAAAGCGATGATGCAATCTGCTTGCTCGCGCCGAATCGGTTCGTGAAGGACTGGGTCAAGCAGCATTACGAGCAACGGATTACACGGCTCTGCGCCGATATCAGTACTGGCCGGATTCATCAGGTCCGATTCGAGATCGGTGCCGTTGGTGACGGCGCCAGCCCCGCCGTCGCCTCAAGCAGCGCTGACGGCAGGCCAAGCAAGGCCGATTCCTCAGTGGAACGCCGTCGCGCGGAGAGCAACCTGAACAAGGATTTCACGTTCCAGACTTTCGTCGAAGGCAAGTCCAACCAGATTGCGCGCGCGGCGTCGGTGCAGATCGGCAAGAACCCGGGTACGGCGTACAACCCGCTGTTTATCTACGGGGGAGTCGGACTCGGCAAGACCCATCTGATGCACGCGGTGGGCAACACCATCGTGGACTCGAACCCAGGCGCGAGGGTGATCTATGTCCATTCCGAACGCTTCGTCTCGGACATGATTCGGGCTTTGCAACACAACAAGATCGACGAGTTCAAAGGCCGATACCGGCGCGTGAACGCGTTGTTGATCGACGACGTGCAGTTCTTCGGGAACAAGGATCGCTCGCAGGAGGAGTTCTTCCACACGTTCAACGCCTTGTTCGAGAGTAAGCAACAGATCGTCCTCTCCAGCGACCGCTACCCGAAAGAGGTCAGTGGCTTGGAGGAGCGGTTGAAATCGCGCTTCGGCTGGGGCCTGACGGTAGGCATCGAGCCGCCGGACTTCGAAACACGGGTTGCCATCCTGCACAGCAAGGCGGCATTGCTGAAGATGGAGCTTCCGGACGAGGTGAGCTACTTCATCGCCAAGCGCATGACCTCGAATATCCGGGAACTGGAGGGCGCGTTGCGCCGGCTCGTGGCAAATTCGCAGTTCATGGGCGCTAAGATCGATATGGACTTCACTCGGGAAGTGCTGCGTGACATGCTTGTTGCACAGGATCGGCAGATTACCATCGAGAACATCCAGAAAACCGTCGCCAACTATTACAAGTTGCGGGTGTCGGATCTCACCTCGGCCAAGCGCACGCGCAACATCGCGCGCCCCCGGCAAGTCGCGATGGCACTGGCGAAGGAACTGACGAAGGCTAGTCTGCCGGAGATTGGCAGCGCCTTCGGAGGCAGGGACCACAGCACGGTGATTCACGCAACGCGCAAGATCGAGGCATTGCGGGCAAGTGACACGATGATCGAAGAAGACTACCGAATCCTGTTGAGAACCCTGACGAGCTGATTGTGGATAAGCTGTGAGCGCCTTGCGCGGGCCGTTTTGTCGACAGGTTATCCACAGCAAGGCCGCACGCGGCTAACAGGTTCTTAGTTGCGGTAAGTCTCTGGCCGCGCTTGGGGCAATTGGTCGGCGCGGGGTTTTCCCCAAGCGTTGTAACCATTACAAAGTGGATACTTCAGAGTTCTGTAATTGGCAACAGGTGAGGGCAGGGTGAAGATCGAAATACCTCGGGATGAACTGGTTGGGGCGCTGGGTATCGTCGGAGGGGTCGTGGAACGCCGCCAGACCTTGCCGATCCTGGCGAATGTTCTGCTGCAGGCGGAAGATGCAGGCCTCCGGCTGGCAGCGACGGATTTGGAGCTCGGGGTTGAGACGCGGCTGGGTTCTGCGGGAGTCTTGGAGTCTGGCGCTGTAACGGTCCCGGCGCGGAAGCTGATGGATTTTTGCCGCTCGCTCCGGGAGGGCTCGAAGGTCATGTTGCGAACGGAGCGGGAACGATGTGTCGTGTCGAGTGGCCGCACGCGCTTCACGCTGTCGGCGCTGCCAGCCGCAGACTTTCCCAGCATGGCGACAGAAGAGGGCATGCGAGTGCTTCGGTTGCCGGCGGGCGAGTTGAAACGGCTTCTGGATAAGACCGCCTTTGCGATGGCCCAGCAAGACGTGCGGTATTACCTGAACGGTGTTCTGCTTGAGTTTTCCGATGGCATGCTCACGGCGGTGGCGACGGATGGGCATCGATTGTCGCGTTTTTCCGTGGACCAGGTTGGCGTGGACGCGGAAAGCGGGCAGCAGCTGATCTTGCCCGCAAAGACGGTGTCGGAATTGCGTCGGTTGTTGTCGGAGCAGGACGACCCGGTGGAGTTCTTTTGGGGCGAGCGGTCGATACTGGTAAAGATCGGTTCGACGATCCTCAGCTCGAAGCTCGTTGACGGAAAGTATCCTGAGTATCAGCGGGTGATACCGAAGGGCCTGCCAAGGCGTGCAGTGGTCGCCCGTGACAGCATGCGGACGGCGTTGCAGCGGGCTGCTATCCTTTCGAACGAGAAATACAAGGGCGTGCGCGTGAGCTTTGGCGCTGGGGTTGTTGGCCTTCAGGCGCAGAACCCTGAGCACGAACTTGCGGAAGATGAGCTGGAAACGGACTACTCTGACGAGGCGGTCACGATCGGCTTCAACGTGGCGTACTTGATGGATGCGCTGCAGAGTATGGATGTCGAAGATGTGGAGATCTCGTTTCAGGACGCGGACAGCAGCTCGATTTGGCGCGGAGTCGGCTGCGAGAGCGAGACATTTGTTGTGATGCCCATGCGGCTCTAGCTGGTAGAAGATTTCCCGTTGGCGTGGATCGAGTCCATCCGCATTCAAAACTTGCGCTGCATTCGTTCCGCCGCGGCCGCATTGCCGCGAGGCTTGGTGTGGGTACGAGGCCCGAACGGAGCTGGCAAGACGACGTTACTCGAAGCGCT
Organism: Thiohalocapsa sp.; assembly: GCF_022340605.1. Taxonomy (GTDB): domain Bacteria; phylum Pseudomonadota; class Gammaproteobacteria; order Chromatiales; family Chromatiaceae; genus Thiohalocapsa. Next base: position 43,201 of record NZ_JAJDNQ010000064.1, on the reverse strand, counting down.
GTACCTGATGGATCGGGGCCGGACGTTTCGGGGCAGGAGAGGCGGGCCGCTGACGACGCGGGGGGAGCGGGGGACGGCGATTGCGGGCAAGGTTGTTCTGGATCGGGATCGGTGGCAGTCGCTCTCGTGGATGAGCTCGGGACATGGCGCGAGGCCCGGCGGTCCACAGTTGACACGGTTCGTCGGGGTCAGCAGCTTCAGCATCGTTGAGGGAGATCCTGAGCTTCGGCGGCAGTTTTTCGATTGGTCCCTGTTCCACGTGGAACATGACGTGAGGGAGCTCTGGGCGAAACTGGGTCGACTGCAGCGACAGCGGAATGCCTGGCTGCGGTCGGGCGCGCGCGGGGTGCCGGTATGGGATGAGCCGTACGCCAACCATCTTGAGGAGCTTTGGAGCCGCCGGTCCCGGTTCCTCGATAGGCTGGACACTACGTTTCGCACGTTGACGGCAGAACTCGTGCCCACGGGGCCTCTAGGTCTGCGGTGGGATTGGACCGGACGGGGAGAGTCGCTGACAGCATTGTTGCGCGCTCAGTTGCCGTCGGATTCCATGCGTGGATTTACCTTCCTGTCGCCCTCCCGGGGCGACGTAAGCTTCTTGCGGAATGGCGCGCCGTGGCGCGGATCGCGCGGAGAAAACAAACTGGCGGGCATCGTCCTACAGATGGCCGCCCAGGAAGTGATGGTGTCAGCAACAGGGAATCGGCCGGTTGTTCTCTTGGATGATCCTTATTCCGAAGTCAGTTCCCGGCTAATCCCGCCACTGCTGGAGGCGTGGAGTAGGGCCGCCGATCAGGTTGTGATCACCAGCCTCGACGACGTAGCGAGCCTCGATTTTGCTGGCAGCCCGGCGGCGACGTTCCACGTGGAACAGGGGGCACTTCGCCTCGACTAGCGTCCGCCCGTGCAGCCGTTCCTGCGTCCTGAAGGTGGCGCCCCGCCGATCCGTGTCCCTCGCTCCGAAGGATGCCGACATCGCAGTGTCAAAACGACAGAAACCACTGCGCCAACACCATTGAGCACCCCGCCGCAAAGGCGCCGAACCGCGTTACAATCGGTGGTTTGCGCCGACGCCGACTGCCGACCACAGACGGGTCCACCTGCCTTGATCCAACATACGACTCCGCCACCCAGAAGCCCATGACGTACGATTCCTCCAGTATCAAAGTCTTGCGCGGACTAGACGCGGTGCGCAAGCGCCCGGGCATGTATATCGGCGACACGGATGATGGCACCGGCCTGCATCACATGATTTTCGAGGTCGTTGACAATTCCATCGACGAGGCATTGGCTGGCTACTGCACCGAAATAGAGGTCGTGGTCCACGACGACTACTCCGTCACCGTGACTGACGATGGCCGCGGCATTCCGGTCGACATCCATCCTGAGGAAAATCGCTCCGCCGCCGAGGTCATCATGACTGTCCTGCACGCCGGCGGGAAGTTTGACGACAACAGCTACAAGGTTTCGGGAGGGCTACATGGCGTCGGTGTTTCCGTCGTCAACGCCCTATCGGAGCGACTTGAGTTGCGCATTGGCAGGGAAGGGGGGCTCTATGAGCAGTGCTTCACGATTGGCGTCCCTGACGCGCCATTGCGGCGTATCGGCGACTCCGACAAGAGCGGCACCGTCATCCGGTTTTGGCCATCAGCGGAGGTATTCTCGGACCGCGATTTCCATTACGACATTCTGGTCAAGCGGCTGCGTGAGCTCTCGTTCCTGAACTCGGGTGTGAAGATCCGTTTACGCGACGAGCGCAGCCAGCGCGAAGATACCTTCGAATATGTTGGCGGCATCCAGGCTTTCATTCGTCATCTGAATGACAAGAAGGTGCCCATCCACCCCACGGTGTTCTACTTCTCCGCGCAGCGGGAGAATGTTGTCGTAGAAGTCGCGCTCCAGTGGAACGATTCCTACCAGGAATCCATCTTCTGCTACACGAACAATATTCCCCAGCGCGACGGCGGAACACACCTCGCCGGATTCCGAGCCGGGCTGACGCGCACACTAAACCAGTACATTGAACGGGAGGCCCTCGACAAGGGCCAAAAGACCCGTCCCGTGGGTGACGATGCCCGTGAAGGCCTCACGGCGGTACTGTCCGTCAAGGTTCCGGACCCAAAGTTCTCGTCTCAGACCAAGGATAAGCTGGTGTCTTCGGAAGTGAAGCCCGTGGTCGAGTCGCTCTTGGTTGAGCATCTCGACACCTTTCTCGAGGAGCAGCCGGCTGAGGCAAAGATCATTGCCAATAAGATGCTGGAAGCGGCTCGCGCCCGCGAGGCCGCACGGAAAGCGCGGGAAATGACGCGACGTAAAGGCGTGCTCGACGTGGCCGGCTTGCCCGGCAAACTTGCCGACTGTCAGGAGAAGGACCCCTCGAAATCGGAGTTGTTCATCGTGGAGGGCGATTCCGCAGGCGGTTCCGCCAAACAAGGACGTGACCGAGGCTTTCAGGCGATTTTGCCGCTGAAGGGAAAGATCTTGAACGTCGAAAAGGCGCGCTTCGACAAGATGTTGTCCTCGGCGGAGGTGGGCACGCTCATCACTGCACTGGGCTGCGGCATCGGCCGGGACGAGTACGACCCCGACAAATTGCGTTACCACCGAGTCATCATCATGACCGACGCCGACGTCGACGGCGCGCATATCCGCACCTTGCTACTCACGTTCTTCTACCGACAAATGCCCGAACTAGTAGAGCGGGGGCACATATTCATCGCACAGCCACCGCTCTACAAGGTCAAGCGCGGGAAGCAGGAGGACTATCTGCTTGACGACAGCGAGTTGGGTTCCTCATTGCTCCGAGCGGCACTGGACAAGGCGAGTCTTCGGGTGAGCGAAGAAGCGCCACCGCTGTCCGCCGAGGCGCTAGAGCAACTCGTGGCAGAGTACCAGGCATTCCGTGCGATGCTCGCGCGACTACAACGCCGCTATGATGCGCTGCTCCTGGAAGAACTCATCTCCATGCCGCGCCTGAGCGCCAACGTGCGCGAATCTGATGTAGAGCTTGAAGATTGGCTGCAGAAACTGCAGCTGCAAATGGCCGCCCGCACCGGACCGGCGCTGGACTATCGGCTATCGCTGCGGGCTCCGCCGGAGTCTCAAGGCAAACGGCAATTGCAGGTCGTCCGTTTGATGCACGGCATCCCGGAGACCAGCTACATGCCTATGGAATTCTTCGATGGTCCGGAGTACGAGCGGATCGCTGCCCTCGGCGAGAAGCTGGACGGTCTCGTGCACGCCGGGGCCGAGGCCGCGCGTGGCGAACGTCAGCACTCGGTCGAGAGCTTCGCTGAAGCCTACGAATGGCTCCTTGCCGAGGCGAGAAAGGGATATCAGATCCAGCGCTACAAGGGCTTGGGCGAGATGAATCCGGGCCAGTTGTGGGATACCACCATGGACCCCGCGTCGCGACGACTGTTGCGCGTCACCATCGAAGACGCTGTAGCGGCGGATCAGATTTTTACGACTCTCATGGGCGAATACGTCGAGCCGCGGCGAGAGTTCATCGAGCGCAACGCCTTGGACGCGGAGAACCTGGACGTCTGAAACGGCACGGCCGTCACCAGTCTTGGAGGAAATGTAGAACGATGCGTCGCGTCCCGCCGGGCAGGATGCCAGGTGCCGTATTTGCGATAGCCCGAGATTCCGAACGCGCGACGCTGACGATGAAGGAGATCGAGAACCTCCTGTTTTCTCACGAGCCTCGAGTTTCGCGCCGATCGTGCCATGCCGTCCGACCAGGCCCTTGCCGATCCTCGGGGTCGGGCCGAGCGCCTTACCATTGCCATGCGGATACTACCGTGCCCCCTAAAGGGGGCCTCGAACAATGCCTTCATGGCATTTTTCGAGACACGAAGCGAAAACGCGGTCTCCACTTGGCGTCATTTCTCAAGCGCTTGGGCGCTTGAGAAACGACACAGGCATCCTTTCCCCGCACGGGCACCTCGAATTTTTCGAGGTGCGCCTAAGTCGGCAGCGAATCTACCTGAGCGTTGATCCAGTCCTCCGCGCGCCTATTGATTTCCTTTGCAGAGTGGTCAGCGGCAGGAATGGACTCGCCGACAACAACCTCCACGCAACCAGAGTGCCGCAGTATTCCGCGACGTTCCCAGTAGACGCCGGAGTTGTGCGCAATTGGCACCACTGGCACGCCGCATCTCTCCGCTAGAATGGCGCCGCCAATGCTGAAGGGCCGGCGCTGCCCAACGGCCACTCTTGTTCCCTCCGGAAAGATCAGCACGGAACGTCCCTGTGCGAGCGCCGCGGCGCCATCCGACAGGAGCTGCTTCATCGCTGCACGGGCGGTTGCGCGGTTGATGGCGATGGGCTTCAGGGCGCGTAGCGCCCACCCGTAGAACGGAATCCGAATCAACTCCTGTTTCAGCACCCACGACTGCTTCACTGGCAGGAGGGACGGCAGGGCGACGGTTTCCCAAGCGCTTTGATGCTTGCACATCAAAACCGAAGGCCCATCCGGTAGGTTCTCCAGTCCGTGGACGCGATACGACAGGCCGCAAATTGCGCGCAGCAATGCCAGCACCGTCAGAGACCAGCCGCGCGCAATACGATGCAGAACGTGGTCGGGCGCGAAGGCGGAGGACACCAGTATGAGGCCACCGAAGCCGACTACGGTGAGCGAGAATGCGAGCAGGAACAGGAGCGAGCGAAACAGTGTCATGGCTGGAAACTAAGGTGACAGCAAAGCCTCACTGGCGGCGAGCAAGTCAGGATAAATCGGTACACTAGAGAACGCTGGCGGTAGCGCGCGCGCGACCTCGTTACCGTTTCCGGTGCGAACCAGCACCGGCCGGGCGCCTGCGCGCTCGGCAGCATACAGGTCCCGCAGCGAGTCGCCCACGAAAGGCACCGACTGCAGATGCACCGAAAAGCGATCCGCCAAGCTTCGCAGCAGGCCGGGCTCGGGCTTTCGGCACGCGCAACCAGCATCGGGTCCGTGCGGACAGAAGGCGATTACATCGATGCGACCGCCGACTGCCGCGGCCCGGCTGCTCAGGAAGGCATGGATCCGATTAAGGGTATCGATGTCAAAGTAGCCGCGCGCCAAGCCGGACTGGTTGGTCGCGACGGCGACGTGGACTCCGGCTCGCGTAAAGCGCGCGATGGCTTCCAAGCTGCCCTCAATGGGATGTAAGTCGTCCGGTGAGCGGATGAAATCCCGTGACTCCTCGTTGATGACCCCATCGCGGTCTAGAATGACGAGCTTCATCTCGTTACGGCTGCTCGCCGACACGCAGTCTCGAGATGTCTGCGATGCTGGAAAACAGTTCGCCCACAGCCTGAACCAAGGCCACCCGATTTGCGCGCAGGGAGGAATCCTCCGCCATGACCATCACGTCATCGAAGAAGCGATCAACGTCTGCTCGCAACTCCGCCAGAGCCGTCAACGCGGCTGAGTAGTCCCCCAGTTTCAGCATCGGGGTGATACGCTCGCGCAGCGCCTCGACCTGGTCCGCGAGCGCTCGTTCAGCAGGCTCGGACAACAGGTCCTGCGCTACCGCTACATGACCGGCTTCTACGTCGGACTTCTTCAGGATATTAGCGATGCGCTTGTTGGCCGCAGACAACGCTGACGCAGCCTCGAGGCCGGCAAAGTCGGTTACAGCACGCACGCGTTTGTCGAAATCGCTTGGCACCGAGGCGTCGACGGCCATCACGGCCTCTATGGCATCCGCGCCGACTCCCTGCTCGGCGTAATAGCCACGCAACCGCTCCATAATGTATGCGTAAGCATCGGGCACCGCGAGACTCGCCTGGATCTCCGCCGGAAATGCCGCCGCTGCATCGTTTAGGAGCCCGCGCAGGTCGAGGGCGAGGGGGGTTTCAATCAGGATGCGCAGGACGCCGATGGCAGCTCGCCTCAGCCCGTACGGATCCTTGACGCCGGTTGGACGCTCGCCGATGGCGAAAATGCCCACCAGCGTGTCCAATCTGTCCGCCAGCGCCAGGACGCGGCCGCACTCGGTGTCGGGCAGCCGGTCTCCGGCCTGCCGCGGCAGATACTGTTCTTCCATGGCCGCGACGACGCACGGGTCTTCGCCGCTGCGCGAGGCGTAGTAGCGACCCATGGTGCCCTGAAGTACGGCAAATTCCCCGACCATCGCGGTGACGAGGTCGCATTTCGCGATCTGCGCAGCCCGCTCCACCAATGACGCATCATAGCCCAGCATCTCGGCGATCTGGCGGGCGACGCTGGCGACGCGCCTCGATTTCTCCGCCACGCTTCCGAGCTTGTGCTGGAAGACTACGCGCTCCAGCGTCTCGCGACGCTCGCCAAGTGGCACGCGCAGATCCTGCTCCCAGAAGAAGCGTGCGTCACTGAAGCGCGGTCGGATCACCCGCTCGTTGCCAGCACGCACGACATCGGGGCTTCTGCTCTCGATATTGCTGACGGCAACGAAATACGGCAGCAGCATCCCGTTTTTCCCGACCAGGGAGAAATACTTCTGGTGCTGCTGCATCGTCTCGATCAGCACCTCGGCCGGTACTTCCAGAAACGCCTCGTCGAAGTGGCCCAGCACGGCCACCGGCCACTCGCACAGTGCGGTGACCTCGTCCAGTAGATCGGAGGGCATGCTCGCCTCACCATCGACTGACGCTGCGAGCGCCTTCACCTGCTCGTAAATGGATTCGCGGCGAGCGGCAAACTCCGGCTCCACGTGGGCACGCCTCAAGCTGGCGGCGTAGTCGGTCGGGGTCTCTATCGTAATTGGCTGCGGGTGATGGAAGCGATGGCCGTAGGTTTGGTTGCCGATCTCCACACCCATGAGCGTGCCGGGAACAGCCTTGTCACCGAATACGGCGCAGACCCATTGTACGGGCCGGACGAAGCTCACCTCCCCGGCCCCCCAGCGCATGCGCTTTGGGATCGGCAGTTTACCCAAGGCGTTGGCCGCCAACTCCGGCAACAGGTCCTGCGTTGCCTGGCCGGTTTCGGCGCGACGGTGAACGAGCCAGGCACCCTTGTCGGTCTCTTCTCGCGCGAGCTCCGACACTTCGACGCCGCACGACTTGGCGAATCCGAGGGCTGCCTTGGTGGGCTGGCCTTCGGCATCGAACGCCGCCTTTACCGCAGGACCACGGCGTACGTCCTCCCGATCCGGCTGCCGCGTGGCGAGCTCCCGGACCAGCAGCGAAAGGCGGCGCGGCGTCGCGAACGACTCGATGCTCCCGTGGGTCAGGCCATGTGCATCGAACTGCCGGCGAACCTCCTCTGTGAAGGATTCGGACAGTCGCAATAGCGCGGTCGGCGGCAGTTCTTCTGTGCCGATTTCAATAAGCAAATCTTGGGCGCGTTCCATTAGTTCCACCTCAGTGCGTACGCAGCATTGGGAAGCCAAGCGCCTCGCGGCTGGCGTAATAGGCCTCGGCCACCGCGCGCGCCAGGGTCCGCACCCGCAGGATGAATCGCTGTCGCTCGGTCACCGACAGCGCCCCCCGCGCATCGAGCAGATTGAACAGGTGCGAAGCCTTCAACACCTGCTCGTACGCGGGCAGCGGCAGGGATGCCTCGATCAAAGCCTTACTCTGGCGCTCGGCAACATCGAATGCCGCGAACAAGGCCGGCACGTCCGCGTGCTCGAAGTTGTAGGTGGACTGCTCGCGCTCGTTTTGCAGAAACACGTCGCCATAGCTGACCGGCCCCAGCGGTGTGTCCGCCCACTTCAGCGCGAACACACTCTCGACACCCTGGAGATACATCGCGATCCGCTCGAGCCCGTAAGTGATCTCGCCGCTCACCGGGCGACACTCGAGTCCGCCCACCTGCTGGAAGTACGTGAACTGCGTCACTTCCATGCCGTTGAGCCAGACCTCCCAACCGAGCCCCCAAGCGCCGAGCGTGGGCGATTCCCAGTTGTCCTCCACGAAGCGGATGTCATGCACCAGTGGATCGATACCGAGCATCCTGAGCGACTTGAGGTACTGCTCCTGGATGTCGATGGGTGAAGGCTTCAGGATGACCTGATACTGGTAATAATGCTGCAGGCGATTGGGATTCTCACCATAGCGCCCATCGGTGGGGCGGCGAGAGGGCTGGACATAGGCACAGTTCCAGGGTTCAGGCCCGATCGCCCGCAGGAAGGTGGCAGGATGAAAGGTTCCGGCACCCACCTCCATGTCGTAGGGTTGCAGCACGACGCAGCCGCGCTCGGCCCAGTAGGTCTGGAGTCGGAAGATCAGCTCCTGGAAAGTGGTCGGTGCGACAGCTTGGATGGTCAAATGGTTGATCCGTCAGCTTGGCGAAAACGCGCATTTTATCGACAATGTGCACTGTCGAACCACACCGGGCGATGTCCCTGGTGCGCGCATTCCCTATAATCGCCACCTCGGCGGCCGGCTGTACACCAAGCGCTGCCGATCCTACGTGTTATCCGCCCACACGTCGTCGACACGGGACGGTGCCTCCGCCGTCGAGTGTGATCGAGCGCGATCGTCTCAGCGGGCGCGCGGCAGTCGCGGGAGACCGAGATGGAAACAGCAAGCACCGCTGCCGTGAGCGAGGGCGAGCAGCGTCTGCGCGAGCGCCGCGAGGCCGTCACTCGGACTGCCCTGGTGGGCGCGCTCGCCAATCTGGTCTTGTCCGGGGTGAAGATCGCGGTCGGTTGGGTTGGCCACTCGCACGCCCTCATCGCCGACGGCGTGCACTCGTTGTCCGATCTCGCCACCGATGCGCTGGTGTGGATCGCCGGGCACCATGCCAGCCGGGCTCCGGACTTGGAGCATCCTTATGGTCACGGCCGCTACGAAACCGTTGCCACGCTGGCGCTTGCGTTGTTGCTGATGCTCGTGGCACTCGGCGTCGGCTGGGACGCGACGAAGCGGTTGTTCGAGCCGGAGAGTCTCGCGACCCCCGCCTTGATCACGCTCTATGCTGCGCTGGGCTCCATCCTGGTCAAGGAATGGCTGTACTGGTACACCCTGGCCTATGCCAAGCGCGTTCGCTCCGATATGCTGCGCGCCAATGCCTGGCATCACCGCAGCGACGCCATCTCGTCCATCGTTGTGCTGGTGGGCATCGCTGGCACCATCGCCGGGTTGCCCTATTTGGATGCGGTCGCCGCTGTGATCGTCGCCGTGATGATCGCGCGCATCGCTTGGGAGCTGGGTGTCGACGCCGCCCGAGAGCTCGTGGACACGGGACTCGACGCCGAGCGCCTCGCCGCGGTGCGCACGACCATCCTAAAAGTGGGCGGCGTGAGGGACTTGCACATGCTCCGTACCCGCTCGCTCGGCGGGATCGTGTCGACCGATGTGCATGTCCTCGTAGATCCCTACATCAGCGTCTCGGAAGGGCACTTGATCAGCGTCAAGGTAGAGCAGGAACTCAAGCGTCGATTCGATGAAATCGAAGACGTTATCGTCCATATCGACCCAGAAGACGATAATATTGCGCCACCAACGATGGGCTTGCCGAGCCGGCGCGAGGTCTTGATGCGGCTTGCGGGGTATTGGTCGCAGTTTCCCGAGCTCGCGCGCCCCGAGCGCGTTCAGCTGCACTACCTGGATGGTCGCATCGAGGTGGAGGTCTACCTGCCCACATCCGCAGTGCGCCAGGCTGACGCCACGCCCGAGCTGGCCGCCCGAGCGGCGCGAGCATTGGATGGCGATCCGGTCTTTGGTCGCATCAGTATCTATGCTGGCGGCGCGCACCAAGATAGTGCGACCTGATCATCCTGTGCCTATTTCTGGTGCGTCGCGAGACGGCTGCGGTCAGCCCGAACGCCGCGCACCACTGCCCGCTGGCGCCCCTGCGCGAGAGGCAAACGGCGCGGACGTGCGCAGCCATGGTCCGCACGGACAGGGCCAGGACTCGCGAGTGCGCGGCGCTACAGTACGAATGGCGCTTGGCACGGAAACTGCCTTGGGCTGTTGCCGAGACTGCGGTGACACGCGACGACGCGACCCTTCCATAAGGACGCATCGGGCAAATGCCGGCGTTCGTGCCCTCGCGGCGCTGGCTCATCTGTAACCCCCAACCGAACCGACGGGAGAGCAACAATATGGCATCGAAGGTCCTGGAGACTATCAAGAACGAGGACGTGAAGTTCGTTGATCTGCGCTTCACCGACACGCGCGGCAAGGAGCAGCATGTGTCCCTGCCCGCGAGCGTCGTCAACGAGTCGCTGTTCCAGGATGGCAAGATGTTCGACGGCTCCTCGATCGCCGGTTGGAAAGGCATCGAGTCTTCAGACATGGTGCTGATGCCGGAGGCAGAGACGGCGGTCATGGACCCCTTCGCTGACGAGAACACGCTGATCATCCGCTGCGACATTCTCGAGCCCTCCACCATGCAGGGCTATGAGCGCGATCCGCGCTCGGTGGCCAAGCGTGCCGAGGCCTACCTCAAGTCCACGGGCATCGCCGACACCGCCTATTTCGGTCCCGAGCCCGAGTTCTTCGTGCTCGACGATGTCCGCTGGGGTGCGGACATGAGCGGCGCCTTCTACAAGGTCGACTCCGACGAGGCCGAGTGGAACTCCGAGCGCGTGTTCGAAGACGGCAACATGGGCCATCGTCCGGGCATCAAGGGTGGCTACTTCCCGGTGCCGCCGGTGGACTCTCTGATGGATCTGCGTGGGGCCATGTGCCTGGCGATGGAAGAGATGGGCGTCCCCGTGGAGGTCCACCATCACGAGGTGGCTACGGCCGGCCAGTGCGAGATCGGCACTCGTTTCACCACCCTGGTGCAACGCGCCGACTGGAACCAGATCCTCAAGTACTGCGTGCACAACGTCGCTCATGCATACGGCAAGACGGCTACCTTCATGCCCAAGCCGCTGGTGGGCGACAACGGCAACGGCATGCACGTGCACCAGTCCCTGGGCAAGGACGGTGAGAACATCTTCTCCGGCGACAAGTACGGCGGTCTGTCCGAGGCCGCGCTGTACTACATCGGCGGCATCATCAAGCATGCCCGCGCGCTGAACGCGCTGACCAACGCCTCCACCAACTCCTACAAGCGCCTCGTGCCGGGCTTCGAGGCGCCTGTCATGCTGGCCTACTCGGCTCGCAACCGCTCCGCGTCCATCCGCATCCCGCATGATGCGAACCCGAAGGCGCGGCGCATCGAGGTGCGCTTCCCCGACAGCATGGGCAATCCGTACCTGTCGTTCTCGGCGATGATGATGGCCGGCCTCGACGGCATCATGAACAAGATCCACCCGGGCGATGCCATGGACAAGGACCTGTACGACCTGCCGCCGGAAGAGGAGAAGTCCATCCCGCAGGTCTGCTACGCGCTGGACCAAGCACTCGCCGAGCTGGACAAGGATCGCGAGTTCCTGACCGCCGGCGGCGTCTTCACCGACGATGTCATCGACGGCTACATCGCCCTCAAGATGCAAGAGGTCACGCTGCTGCGCATGACCACCCATCCGATCGAGTTCGACCTGTACTACAGCCTCTAAGCCGGCATCCGGTCGGCCGTCTCGGCCGACCGTGACGCCTCGAGCGGGAGTCGCCTCCCGCTCTATCGTCGCGTCCCCGAATAGGCTTGCCGTATTTCCCGCGATGCCCCAATTCGCACACGGAGCCCTGTACTCTGCCCGCTTTGAACTGTCCGCCGCGCTGCCCTCCGTTGGCCATCGGCGCTGACCTGAAGGCCCTCTTTGCCCCTGGCGCGCGAACCCCGTCCCACCGTCGCCAACGCTGCCTTGCCCCCGCTCCGGCACTGCGCTACAACCGAACGCCAACAACGGCAGGTTCTGGCCTATGTGCATCGGCGCCGCCCTTGGACCGAGGTCATCCGCCGTCACACTTTCATCAACCGCACCTGCGAGCGAAAGATGCGAGCGTTTCTCTCCCTGCTGTTGCTGTCGTCTTGCGTGAGCATCCAAGCCCAGGTGTATCGCGCAATCGGCCCCGATGGGCAGACGGTCTTCTCCGATCGGCCGCTGCCCAATGGCGAGAGAATCGAGCTGCCAGTGGACAGTGCCGACGCCGCAGCCGACGACAGTGCGGCACGGCGCGGCGCCGATGCGGATTCGGGTTTTCTCGGCCCATACGATATGTTCGAGATCGTCTCGCCTGAGAACGACCACCGCACGCGTGACCCGGACGGACCGCTGCCTGTCTCGCTTGTGCTGTCACCCGCGCTCATGGATGGGCATCGCATGGTCATCGAAGTGGACGGCATCGCCGCTACCGGCGAGGTTCCGCGCTCGACCCAACTGCTGGTCAACGGGCTCGCGCTTGGCACCCATCGCATCCGCGTGCTGATTGAGGACGCAGACTCCGCCAGCGTGGCCGCGACGCCGTCCATCACTGTTCATGTGCTGCGTCCGCTGCCGGAGGGCACCCAGCCCTGACGCGGGCCGACGCTTAGCCGCATACCGGCCGACCGACGGAACCTTGAACCTAGAAAGAGCGGCCGGAGCGGCGCTCACCTGGCCCGGTGACGTGCATCGTCTCGCGAGCATCCAACAACCGCGGGCACTTCGACGCCATTGCAAGCGGTCAACTGCTCTTTCTAGGTTGAACCGTTGGGCGTGCGGTGAATTTGTCTCAGGCCCTCCTGCACCGAAAGCGGGCGTCGTTGAATGATGGCCGTTGTCTACGTCCGTCGATGTCGCGCGCGCTTCCAGTGCGCACAGTGCACTAAGATAGTGCGGAGTTTGGCGGGTTCACCCCCCGATGCGTAAATGCGAACGCCGACGTGCCGCGGCTTGATTGGTCGCAACGACCGCGCAACCGGGTGGTTCGGATCTTGCTTTAGGTCAATCCGCACAACCGTTGCACCGCGCGCCGACGGCGGCCGCTGGCCACGTGGCGCGGCGCCCCCGGCCATGCGGTGATTCCGTCGTCGCGGGTCTCGGACCACTAGCGATCGTCTGCGGATCGAGTCAGCTCCATGAAGCAGAAGACCAAAGGAAACAACGAACTGGCCTCTTCGATCTTGGGCAATCTCAACACGGCGGTCCTGCTTTTTGATGCGGACCTCCGCTTGAGCTACATCAATGCCGCCGGAGAGCTGTTGTTGGCGGTGAGCGCGAAGGCCGTTCTCGGCAAGAGCGCAGGCGGCTTGGTGCCTTGCCCGGCGGAGCCGGTCGAGGAGCGCCTGCGCGAGTCCCTGGTAACCCGGCAGCCCTTCACCGAGCGCGAGGTCGAGCTGCGCCGTCCCGATGGCGAGCTTATCCGCGTGAACTGCACGGTGCTGCCTGTGCACCAATTCGAGTCGGCCGGCGAGCTCCTGATGGAGTTGCACCAAGTCGACCGCCAGATTCGCATCACTCGTGAAGAGCACCTGATCTCCCAGCACCAGGCAACCCAGGCGTTGTTGCGCGGACTGGCGCACGAGATCAAGAACCCCCTCGGCGGCCTGCGCGGCGCCGCGCAATTGCTCGAACGCGAGCTGCCCAGCCAAGAGCTTCGCGAATACACCCGCATCATCATCGACGAAGCAGACCGGCTGCAGGGGCTGCTGAATCGGATGCTGGGGCCGAACCAGCTTCCCTTGCTGCGCGACGTGAACATCCACCACGTGCTCGAGCACGTGCGTGGGTTGCTCAGCGCGGAATATCCGAGTGGTCCGCGCATCATGCGTGACTACGACCCGAGCATCCCGGATCTGCGAGCCGACTCCGACCGCCTCATCCAGGCCCTGCTCAACATCGCCCGCAACGGCGCGCATGCCGCCGGAGACGCCGGCACCCTGACCTTTCGCACCCGCGTGCTGCGGCAGTTTACGCTCGGCAACGAGCTGCATCGGCTCGTCATGCGGCTCGACATCGAGGATACAGGTCCGGGCATTCCAGAGAAGCTCTTGGAGCGAATCTTCTTCCCGATGGTGTCGGGCCGTGCCGGTGGCACCGGCCTCGGTCTGCCCATTGCGCAGGAGTTAATCAACCAGCACGGGGGATTGATAGAGTGCGAGAGCCGGCCGGGCTGCACCCGTTTCTTCGTCTACCTGCCGCTGGAGACCGGCGATGAGTGAGGCAAACGATGAGTAAGGTGCCGAGCGTCTGGGTCATCGACGACGACCGCTCCATCCGCTGGGTGCTGGAACGGGCCCTGCGCCAAGCGGACATGCACGTGACTTGCTTCTCCAACGGCGTCGGCATCATGGACGCCCTGCATCGGGAGCGCCCTGATGTGATCCTGTCCGACATCCGCATGCCGGGCATCGACGGTCTCGACCTGCTGCGGCAGGTCAACGCACGCTATCCGAGCCTGCCGGTCATCATCATGACCGCGCACTCGGACCTCGACAGCGCGGTGTCGGCCTTCCACGGCGGTGCCTTCGAGTATCTCCCCAAGCCTTTCGACCTGGATGAGGCGGTCGATCAGGTACGACGCGCCTGCCGCGCGCAAGAACAGGCGGCTGGCGGCGCCGTGCCCTTGGAGAACAGCCCGGACATCATCGGCGAGGCGCCGTCGATGCAAGAGGTATTTCGGGCCATTGGTCGCCTCGCGCGGTCAAACATCACCGTGCTCATCAACGGCGAGTCCGGCACCGGCAAGGAACTGGTGGCGCGCGCCCTGCACCGCCACAGTCCGCGCTCCGCAGCGCCATTCATCGCCCTCAATATGGCCGCGATTCCGCGCGATCTGATGGAATCCGAGCTGTTCGGCCACGAGCGTGGCGCCTTCACCGGAGCGCAGACTCGGCGGGAGGGGCGCTTCGAGCAGGCGGACGGCGGCACCCTGTTCTTGGACGAGATCGGCGACATGCCGGCAGAGCTGCAGACGCGCCTGCTGCGCGTGCTCGCGGATGGCGAGTTCTATCGGGTCGGTGGGCTCTCGCCCATCAAGGTGGACGTGCGCATCATCGCGGCGACCCACCAGAACCTCCAGGATCACGTGCGGCAGGGGCGCTTCCGGGAGGATTTGTTCCACCGGCTCAACGTCATTCGCATTCACCTCCCGCCGCTGCGCGAGCGGCGTGAGGACATCGGGCTGCTGATGCGGCATTTCCTGACCCAGGCCGCACACGAGCTCGGTTGCGAGCCCAAGAGCATCGCGCCGGATGCCCTCGCCCACCTGGAGCGACTCGATTGGCCAGGCAACGTCCGCCAGCTGGAGAACACGGCCCGCTGGTTGACCGTGATGGCCTCCACCAAGGAGATACGTGTCAACGACTTGCCACCGGATCTCTGTGACACTGGTGGCCAGGCCGCAGACGACGAGCAGTGGGAAACTGCACTTCGCGCCTGGACGCGGCGACGTCTGCGTCAGGGCGACGGCGCGATTCTGGAATCGGCTCTGCCGGCCTTTGAGCGCATCCTGATCCAGGTGGCCCTGGAGCACACCGGCGGTCGCCGGCAGGAGGCCGCGCGACTCCTGGGTTGGGGCCGCAACACCCTCACGCGCAAGATCAAGGACCTGAACATGGACTTCGGCCCCACCGCCGGGGGCGAGGACGACGAGGATGCGGCCTGATTGGTGCTCTGTCCGGCCCGAGGACGGCACGGCGCCCAGACATTGAATGCGGGCAGTGCCGCATCGACATGCAAGCGCACGTTCGGCTGCCGGGCATTCCGGCAGTTATCAACAGAGAGTGTATCCAGTGGACAGCAGCAGTATCCAGCTCGCCGGCTCCGAGATCGGCGCCATCGAGCAGACGCAGGACCGCCTGCGCATCCATTTCTCCCGCGCCATCATCGTCAAGACCATGACCGGCTCCACCGAAAAGACGCTCTGGTGGCAGGCTGGCGACCTGCTGCTCGACGCGCCCGAGCTCGTGGGCGATCTCCCCGCCGCGCCGGTCACCTGCGCCGGCGGGGACATCGACGACAACATCTACACCTATCGAGACATGATCCCGCTGCCGCTGGAGAGCCGCGGCGCCATCCGTCTGGCGCTGACGCTGCAAGGTGACCTGCCGCCGCTGATCGCAAGCGGTCGTGCGATCCGGCTCGAGATGCACGACACGCCCAAGTACCAGCACCACATCCGCGACGAGTAATGCAGCCATGGAGCGCGGTACATGGCGCTCCTGGCGGGCATGATCGCGTTCCATGGCCAGCGGATGTCTCACCATCTGCGCCGGGTCTGCCTGGCGCCTACGCTGTTGCAGCCCGCATGCCCTGTGCTATGCTGATGGGCCGATTCCGACAAGATTATCCGCGCGCCGTCACCAAACCATGATCCGGCGGACGCGCGACACGACGACACTGCCTGCCTGAATCCACCCGCCAGCGCGCGGGCCACCACGACTCGCGGTGCACTGGGGCCCCACTGGAGGCCACCCGTCCTTCACCGCATGACGCCACCGACGCGAGCGCGGACACAACGCTGTCCCGGTGCTTGCCACCCCTCGGGGCGCGAACCGCAGGAGGGAAACAACGACCATGACCGCAACAAACCTGTTTCCGACGGGTGAGGTGGACTCTGCGACGGCCGAACAGGTACGGCCGTTCCGCGTCTACACCCAACGTGACCTCGACCGCATCACGGCCGTCCGCCACCTGCCGGCGGAACAGCGCTTCGCCATGAAGGTGGTATCCACCGCGTTGCCGTTCCGAGTCAACGACTATGTCATCGAACGGCTGATCGACTGGTCCAGGGTACCGGATGATCCGATCTTCCAGCTCACTTTTCCGCAGGCCGAAATGCTTTCGCCGGCGCACTATGCCGAGATCGCGCGCCTGCTGCGCCGCGAGGCCGACAAGGCGGAGATCGACGCCGCGGTTGCCCGCATCCGCCATGAGCTGAACCCGCATCCCGCCGGTCAGCGTGAGCTCAACATTCCGCGCCTGCCGAACGGCGACCTCGTCACCGGCATCCAGCACAAGTACCGCGAGACGGTGCTGTTCTTCCCGAGCCAGGGGCAAACCTGTCACGCCTATTGCAGCTTCTGCTTCCGGTGGGCGCAGTTCATCGGCGACAAGGAACTACGCATGGCGACCAACGAAGCGCAGGGTCTGCATGCCTATCTGCGCCAGCAGCGCTGTGTCACCGACCTGCTTGTGACCGGCGGCGATCCGATGGTCATGAGGACGCGGCACATGGAGGCCTACCTGGAGCCCTTGCTGCACCGCGACTTCGACCATGTCCAGACCATCCGCATCGGCACCAAGGCGCTCACCTTCTGGCCCTATCGCTTCGTCAGCGACGCCGACAGTGACGCACTGCTCAGCCTGCTGGAGCGGCTCGTGGCCGCCGGCAAGCACGTGGCGGTGATGGCGCACTTCAATCATTGGCGCGAGCTGGACACGGAGGTCTGTGAGCGCGCCGTGGAGCGTATTCGCGCCACCGGTGCACAGATCCGCACCCAGGGACCGCTGCTGGCCCACATTAACGACGAGCCGGACGACTGGGCGCGGATGTGGCGCACGCAGGTGCGCTTGGGCATCGTCCCGTACTATATGTTCGTCGAGCGCGACACGGGCGCACACCACTACTTCAAGGTCCCGCTGGTGCGTGCGTGGGAAATCTACCGCGAGGCCGCCCAGCAGGTTTCCGGCCTCGCACGCACCGCGCGCGGGCCGAGCATGAGTGCCGGACCGGGCAAGGTCGAGATCACGGGCGTCGCCGACGTCGCCGGGGAGACGGTGTTCGCGCTCCGCTTCCTGCAGGCGCGCAACCCGGACTGGGCGAATCGGCCCTTCTTCGCCAAGTTCGATCCGCAGGCCACCTGGTTGGACGAGCTCAAGCCCGCCTTCGGCGAGCAAGAATTCTTCTTCGAGGA
The DNA here is from genome assembly GCF_022340605.1 of Thiohalocapsa sp. GTDB lineage: Bacteria > Pseudomonadota > Gammaproteobacteria > Chromatiales > Chromatiaceae > Thiohalocapsa. Next base: position 25,551 of record NZ_JAJDNQ010000064.1, on the reverse strand, counting down.
GGAATACCGCGAGCGCTGGACCGGTCTCCTGCACTGAGCGTGGCGCGTCTACACGGCCATTGCGCCGTGCAGATCTCCGCCGGTTCACGGCGGTAACAACGAAAGACCCCGCTGCGGCACTGCCGCAGCGGGGTCTTGTGCGATGATTGCCAGGCGCCTCGTCAGGGGCGCATGGGCGCTGATGTCGCCTGGCTGAGGGACTGTCGGGTTACACCCGCGACGAGCCGACGATTTCGTGAGCGATGTCCACCACGCGGTTCGCCATGTCCATGTACTCCTGGCGATAGTTGGCGAGCAGGCCCTCGCTCGAGGCCCAGTAGTCCTTGCCGCTGACGCCGTGCTCGTGCTCGTAGTCGATGAACTCCTTCTGCATCTCCAGCATCTTGTCGATCAGCTCCTGCTTTTCTTTCTTCAGGGCCTCGATGTCGCTCATGGTCGTCTCCCCATCGGGTGTTCGGTTGGTTAGGCCGTGACGGGCAGCGACGAGGCGCTGCGGCCGCGGTAGCTGTCCGGTCCGGAATATGCAGATCTATTAATATACCATGGTTCTCCGAGACCGCGTCAACGACAACCCGCAGTCACGCGCCGCCGCTCAAGGACGCCCGCCTCCTGTCAGCGCATGTTCCACGTCATCCTCTATCAGCCAGAGATCCCGCCCAACACCGGTAACGTGATCCGGCTGTGCGCCAATACCGGTGCGTGGCTCCATCTCGTCGCGCCCCTGGGATTTACGCTGGATGATCGGCGCCTGCGCCGCGCCGGGCTGGACTACCGGGAATATGCCGATGTCCAGGTGCACGCGTCCTTCGCGGCCTGCCGCAACACGGTCAACTGGCAGCGGCTGCTGGCCTTCAGCACTCGCGCGTCGCACTGCTACGCCGAATGCACTTACGCTGCCGGCGATGCGCTGCTGTTCGGCCCCGAAACTCGAGGGCTGCCGCTGGAGATCCTGGCGTCTTTGCCGCGGGAGCACCGCCTGCGCCTGCCCATGCGCCCGGGCAGCCGCAGCCTCAATCTCTCCAATTCGGTGGCCGTGGTGGTCTACGAGGCGTGGCGGCAATGCGGTTTTCGAGGGGCTGCCACAGGGGCCGCCAGCTGAGCCGATGCCGATTTGGCATACATCGCGTCGGGCAGGACGCCCGCCATCGTCAGCGCCGGAGCCTGACTATTCGTCGAGCTCCGATCGACCCGCGCGCTCCAGCAGGTGCTGGGTGGCCTCGGCCGGCGTGGTGCCAGCGTAGAGCACGGCGTGAACCTCGGTCGAGATGGGCATCTCGACACCGAGCCTGGCGGCCATTGCGTGCACGGCCCGCGCTGTCACGACGCCTTCGACTTCCTGGCCGATCTCCGCCATGGCGTCTTGCGCGGGGCGGCCCGCCGCCAAGGCCAGCCCGAGGCGGCGGTTGCGGGATTGGTTGTCGGTGCAGGTCAATACCAGGTCGCCGAGACCGGCCAGGCCCATAAAGGTTTCGCGCCTTGCACCCAGTGCCTCGCCAAGCCGAATAACCTCCGCAAGTCCGCGCGTGATGAGCGCGGCGCGGGTATTGGCGCCGAAGCCGAGACCGTCGGCGATGCCGGTGGCGATGGCGATCACGTTCTTTGCCGCGCCGCCCACCTGCACGCCGATGATGTCGTCGTGGGTGTAGGCGCGAAAGCGCGGACCGCGCACCAGCTCCGCGAGCCGCTCAGCAAAGCCCGGCGCCGAGGCGGCCACCGTCACCGCCGTGGGCAGCCCGCGTGCCACCTCCCCGGCGAAGCTGGGACCCGACAAAATGCCGACGTCACGCGAGCCGAGGATGTCGCCCGCCACCTCGTGCAGGAGCCGCCCGCTGTCGGGGTCGAAACCCTTGGTGGCCCAAGCGACGCCAAGACCCGGCGCCAGTACGGGTGCCATTTGCCGCAACACCAGTGCGAAGAACTGGCTCGGCACCACCACGAGTACGGCGGTGGCATCATGCAGCGCGGCCGCGAGGTCCGCCGTCGGCAGCATGGACGCCGGCAGCGGGAAGCCGGGCAGGAACGCCCGGTTCTCACGTGCCGCGAGCAGGTCCGCGATGTGGGTCGGGTCGTGGCCCCAAAGACGAACCTCATGGCCATTGCCGCACAGCAGCAGGCCGAGGGCAGTGCCCCAGGAGCCGGCGCCGACGATAGCGATGCGCTCGGATCGCACTTGATCCTCGTCCAAAGGGCCGGCCTCAGTGCGTCGTCGCTGGCTCGCCGCCATCCTTGCCCTCGGCCTTTTCGGCCAGCTTTTGGGCATAAATGGCGTCGAAGTTGATGTGCTGGAGCACCAGCTGCGGGAAACCGCCCTTGGCCACCACGTCCGTCACCGCCTGGCGCACGTACGGGAACAGAATGCTCGGGCAGTAAACGTAGAACAGTGGGCCGTATTCCTGCTGTTCGAAGCCCTGGGCCATGACAATGCCCGCCTGCTGTACCTCGACCACGTAGGCGGTCTTCTCGCCCGCCTTGGCGGTGACGGTGACGGTCAGTACGACCTCGTGGCTATGCTCATCCAGCTGGTTGACTTTGATGTCGAGGTGCAGCGCCGTCTCGGGCTTCCATTCGCCCTGGAAGATTGCAGGGACGTTGGGCGACTCGAAGGACAGATCCTTCAGGTAGACGGTCCGCAGCGCGAATTGGCGTTCGCCGCCGCCTTGGGGCTTGGGTTCTTCAGCCATGAGTCATTGCTCCGGGTTTGCTTGCGGACGGGGCGGCACCTGCAGGGCGCCGGTGGACGCTGGGTGGGCGCTGGCCGAGCCCGTGCCGCCGAGATGGCGTTCAGCGCTTCTTGCGCGTCAATGGCAGGTCTGCGCTCTCCCAGGCGAGCACGCCGCCTTTGAGGTTGTAGACCTCCGGAAAGCCCGCCTTGCGCAGCAAGTGGCAGGCCGCTTGGGACTGCCCCCCGGAACGGCAGGTGACGATGATGGGCTTGTCCTTGAATTTCGCGAGCGCCGCGGTTTGGTTCTTGAAGCCGTTCATCGGGATGTTGGTGGCGTGCAAAATGTGCCCCTTCGCGAAGTCGGCCGCCGGGCGGACGTCCACAACCGTGGCGTCTTTGTGATTGATCAGTGCTGTTGCCCCCATCGGGTCGATGGAGCCCTTCTCACCCACCAGCAGGTTGTAGGTGAGCAACCCGAGGATGACCCCAAGGGCCATGAACAGGACCCAGTGGTTGCCCATGAACTCGAAGATCTGTGCCTGCATTGCGGAAACCGGTTTGAGGTTGTCGCGCGGGCTCGGTGCGCCCGCTCGGAAACGACGCGCGAGTATAAAGAGGTGTCGCCGGGGCGTCACGTGCGCCGCCCGCGGTGCGGAGGCTGGCGGGAGTTCGGGGCGCCCTTCGGCCGTTTGGCTCAGCGCGACTGATGGCAGAACACTTCGCGCATCATGCCGATCAGTTGCAGGGTGCGGGCGTCACCGACACGGTAGTAGACGCGGTTGGCATCCTTGCGCGAGGCCAGGATGCCCTTGTCACGCAGAATGGCCAAGTGCTGCGAGATATTGCTTTGCGAGGTGCCGACGTGCTCGACAATATCCTGTACGCTCACCTCCTCGGCGCCGAGGGTACACAGGATCTTGAGTCGCAGCGGGTGTGACATCGCCTTCAGCGAGCGCGACGCGCGCTCGATGTCGGCGTCATCGGCGAACAGCTCGACGGCGCTGCGCTCGCTGTTCAGCACCGGAATGGGTGAAGATGGCAGATCGGTCATCATGGACGCGGATTCTATATCAATTCATCATCATACGATAATAGACCTTTGGTGCAGCGAGCTGGTCGGCATTTTGCTCCGCGCTGGTCCTGCCCCAAGACCTCTGCCCCTCCCCGGCTTCGCGGCACGGCAACGCGGCGCCGATGCCGTGTCGAGTCGGCGGCTTGTGCGCATCGTGTTCTGTGTGCTCATGCTGCTGTTCCAGGCGCTCGCTTCCGGTGAGCCCGAGCCCGGGACGCAACACGCGGTGCCGGCCCGGGATCAGCCCTTGGACGTGCAGGAGGCCGAGCTGCATGCGACCGAGGCACGCCTCGCTGAACTGCGTGACCGGCTCACCGACCGAGAGGCATACCGGGACGCGCTGTATAAGGAGCTGGAGCGCAACGAGCGGGACATCGCAGAACTGGCCCGCACCGGCCACCGCCTGGCAGAGCGGCATGCCGATCAGCAGCAACTGCTTGCGGAGCTGGATGCCCGCCTGCAGCAGACCCGATCGAAGCTGGGCGCCGCCCGCGACGTGCTGGCCGCGCTGTTGCGCACCGCCTACGCTGCCGGACCCGGCGACCGCCTACGCCTGCTGCTGAATCAGCAGGACCCCGCCCGCGCCGGCCGCCAGCTCGGCTATTTTCGCGCGGTTGCGCGGCTGCGGGCTGCGCGCGTCGCCGACGTGGAGCGCTTGGCCGCCGATCTCGACCGGCTGCGGTTCAAGGCCGAGCAGGAGGCCGCGCGGCTGGCGAAGCTCGCCGCCCAGGAGCGCCAGACCAGGGGGGCGCTGGTGGCCGCACTCGGCGCGCGGCGCGCCGTGCTCGCGGATCTCGACACCGCTATCGCAGGCGACCGCGAGCGTGTCGCCGAGCTGGACGCCAACGCCACGGCCCTGCGCAAGCTGGTGGAGCAACTGCGCCAACGCGCGCGCATCGCCAACGAGATCGCGGTCACCCAGGAGAGCATCACGAGTCGCCGGGGCAAGCTGCCGTGGCCTATCACGCACGCGCGCATCGTCAAGCGCTTTGTCGGCAGTGCCCGTCCCGGCGACCTGCATGCCGATGGTGTCCTGTTCGCCGCGCCGCCCGGCAGCGAGGTATTCCCGGTGCACCACGGCCAGGTGGTCTACGCGGACTGGCTGCGCGGGTTCGGCCTGCTGCTGGTCATCGACCACGGCGACGGCTACATGTCGCTGTATGGCCACAACCAGGCGTTGTTGAAGGAGGTCGGCGAGTGGGTGGACCCAGACGATGTGGTTGCCCTTTCCGGCAGTGTATCCGGGCCCGATATAGTGGGCCATGGCGGCGATGGCGACGAGGGCCGGCTATACTTCGCGCTTCGCCGCAACGGCACGCCGTTGAATCCGTTGCCGTGGCTCGCGCGCGGCCCACAATGAATTTGCATCAGCCCGCACGAGCCCGGCCGCCCCTGTTGGGAACCACTGTTGGGAGTCACTATTGGGAACCGGCCGTACACCCGATGCCCGAAGCATGTTCCTGGAACACCCACGGCCACACGCTATCCAACGAGGAGCGCTGGCGGACTTGCCCGCAAAGCAAAGGCGGCGTCGCGCAAGCTTCCCGATCCGCTCAGCCAGACCACAGACCCAGCCCACACACAGCGCTCTGCGCTCAGATACGCCCATGTCCCAGCAATCCCTTCGTGCGCGGGCGACAGCCCGTGCCCCGGTCATTTCGACGCTCTGCCTGCTGCTCATGGCGGTGCCTGCCCTCACCCGGGCGCAAGCGGAGCAGCCGGTTCCGGCGCCCGCGGCTGCACCGCCCACGTCTGTGCCGGTAGAACCTTACCAGCCACCGGCGCCGGTCGAGCCGCCCGCGCAGCTGCCCGCCGACGGGCCGGCGCCCGCGCCCGCCGCGGGGCCTGAGCCCGGCGCGGCGGAGCAGCCTGCCGGCCCGGCGGTCACCGATGAGCCAGTGCCTGCCCCGGCGCCCGATCAGGCGCCTGACCAGGTTCCGGCAGACGAGGCCGCACCCGCGGACACTCCGGCGGCCGACACCGACGCCGCGGATGAAGCTGCCGCCGACGAAGAAGACAGCGACGCCCTGCCCCTCGACGACCTGCGCACCTTCGCCGAGGTTTTCGGGCGCATCAAGAGCGACTATGTCGAGCACGTGGACGACCGCGACCTCCTGGCCAGCGCCATCCGTGGCATGCTGGACGGGCTCGACCCGCACTCGTCCTACCTGGACCCGGAGGCGTATCGCGAGCTGCGCGTCGGCACCACCGGCGAGTTCGGCGGCCTCGGCATCGAGGTGGGCATGGAAGACGGCTTCGTGAAGGTCATCGCCCCCATCGACGACACCCCGGCGCAGCGTGCGGGTATCGAGGCCGGCGACCTCATCGTTCGCATCGACGGCAAGCCGGTGAAAGGTCTGAGCCTGAGTGACGCCGTCGCGATGATGCGCGGCAAGCCGGGCTCCAAGATCGAGCTCACGGTGGTGCGCGAGGACGAAGGCAACCCGCTCACCTTCAACATCGTCCGCGACGTCATCAAGGTCGCGAGCGTCAAGAGCCGTACCCTGGAGCCCGGCTACGGTTACATCAGGGTGTCCAACTTCCAGGCGCGCACCTCCGAGGACCTGCTTGCCGCCGTCGGCAAGCTCAAGACCGAGAACAAGAATGGCCTCAAGGGCGTCGTGCTGGACCTGCGCAACAACCCGGGCGGCGTGCTGAACGCGGCCGTCGGTGTCAGCGACGCTTTCCTGGACGGTGGACTCATCGTCTACACCATGGGGCGTAACGAAGACGCCAAGCTGGAGTTCAAGGCCGGCCCGGACGACGTCCTGGACGGTGCCCCGCTGGCGGTGCTGGTGAACGGCGGCAGCGCCTCGGCGTCGGAGATCGTCGCCGGCGCGCTGCAGGACCAGCACCGCGCGGTCATCATGGGCGAGAAGACCTTCGGCAAGGGCTCGGTGCAGACCATCGTGCCCATTGACGACCGCACCGCGCTCAAGCTCACCACCGCGCGGTACTACACGCCCTCCGGGCGCTCGATCCAGGCCATGGGCATCGAGCCGGATATCGAGCTGGTGCGTGGCAAGGTGGCTTTGGACGAAAACCCGAACGTCGCGCCGCTGAAGGAGGCCGACCTGATGCGCCACCTCGAAGACCCGAACAATGCGGGCGCGGAAAGCGTGGACAATGCCAACGACGAGGACGGCTCCCTGGCCGCCGAGGACTACCAGCTCGCCGAAGCCCTGCATGTGTTGAAGGGGCTGAGCTTGTTCCGCGGCGCCTCGGCGCGGCAACACTGATCCACTGGAGCCGCGATCCGCGGCGGGAGACGAGCAGATGGCACGGGTGTTGGTACCCCTGGCCCAGGGCTGCGAAGAAGTGGAGGCGGTGACCATCATCGACCTGCTCCGGCGCGCCGGCATCGAGGTCGTTACGGCCGGCCTGGACGCCACGCCGGTGCAGGCGAGCCGCGGCACCGTGCTGGTGCCGGACACGACCCTGGATGCCGTCGCCGAAGATACTTTCGACATGGTGGCGCTGCCCGGAGGCCAGCCCGGCGCAAACAATCTGAACGCTGATCCGCGTCTGGCGGCGATCGTGTCGCGGCAGGCCACGCAGGGTCGCTGGTGCGCGGCAATTTGCGCCGCCCCCCTGATGCTCGCCGATCTAGGACTGTTGGACGGCCGCCAGGCGACGAGCTTTCCGGGCGCGCTGGATACCGCCAAGCATCCGGAGATCCGGCTCAGCGAGGATGCCGTCGTCACCGACGGCAATCTCGTCACCTCCCGCGGCCCGGGCACTGCGATGGATTTCGCCCTCCAGCTCATCGAGCTGCTCGTCGGCCGTGAGCGCCGCGATGAGGTCGAGTCCAAGCTGATGCGCCCGCGCTGATCCCGACGCGGTACGGATGTGCCCCGGATGGGCCTCGACGCGCTAGCCGTTTCGGCCGTTGCGGAAGGACCACCTGCCCCCGTCCTGGTGGTGGCGCCGGTCGTGGCGTTCGGCGTCGCGTTCGCGGTCGTCTGGGTGCTGCGGCGCAACCTGTTCGGCCCGCTACGCATCCTCGACGAGCCCAACGAGCGTTCCCTGCATCAGGCGCCGGTGCCGCGCACCGGCGGTGCGGGCGTGCTGCTTGGGGTCGTGGTGGGTCTCCTGGTGGCGCTGCCCTGGTGGGTCGGCTCCCTCGCGGGCGCGTTCTGGCCCGTGCTCGCCACGGCACTGCTGGCGGCCGTATCACTCGTCGACGATCGCCGGCATGTCCCGGCGCCCTATCGGCTGACCACCCAGTTGTTGTCGGCGTTGCTGCTCTACACGAGTGGGCTTGCATGGTCTCGGCTCGGCTTACCGGGCCTCGAGCAGCAGGCGCTTCCCGCCTGGTTGATACCGCCGCTGACGCTCGCCTTTGTCGTCTGGATGACCAATCTGTACAACTTCATGGACGGCATGGACGGCCTTGCCGGTGGCATGGCGGTGCTCGGTTTCGGTGCGCTCGCCGTGCTCGGCTTTCGTGCCGGCGCCGCCGACTTCGGTCTGCTGGCCGCGGTCGTTGCCGCTGCCGCCGGCGGCTTCCTGCTGCACAACCTGCCGCGGGCGGGCATCTTCCTCGGCGACGTGGGCTCCGCGGTGCTCGGCTTCTGGGCGGCGGGGCTCGTGCTCTGGGGGGCCGAACGAGGGCTGTTCGCGCTTTGGGTCGGTCTGCTCGTGTTCTCTCCCTTTCTGGTGGACGCCACCTGGACCCTGGCGCGACGCCTGCTGCGCGGCGCCGCGGTCTGGCGTGCACACCGCGAGCACCATTATCAGCGCCTGGTGCTGGCTGGCTGGACACCGCGCCAGACCCTGCTCCGGGCCTATGTCCTGATGGCCGCCGCCGCCGCCAGCGCAATCGGGGGCCAGTCCCTCACCGTATCGGAGCAGTGGCTGCTGCTGCTCGCGTGGGCGGGGCTGTACTGGCTGGTGCATCTGCGCGTCGAGCTTGCCGAGCGCGCTGGCGCCGGTGCCGCCGCCGAACGCTGAGGCCCGCCTGCAATGACGCCCTGGCTCGACCGCCTGCGCTCCCGAACCGCCGCCTTCGTGCACGATCTGGTGATGGTGCCGGCGGCGTGGTTCTTGGCGTTCTGGACCCGTTTCAATCTCGAGCGAATCCCACCCGACTACTTCAGCATGGCCCTGCACATGCTGCCGGTGGTGGTGCTCTTGGCCGGGCTCATGTACTGGGCCTTCGGGCTGTACCGCGGCGTATGGCGCTTCGCGTCCCTGCCCGACCTGGTACGCATCCTGAAGGCCGTGGCGGCGACGACGCTCGCCGTGGTCGTGGTCCTGTTCGTCATCAACCGCAGCGAGCACCTGCCGCGCTCGGTCCCGCCCTTGTTCTTCGTGTTCCAGTTGCTGCTGCTGGCGGGGCCGCGGCTCCTGTATCGCTGGCTCAAGGACCATCGCCTGTCGCTGGGCAGCGGCACCCGAGTACTCATCGTGGGGGCAGGACGGGCCGGCGAGATGCTGGTGCGCGACATGCGCCGCGCCGGGGCGCGCCGATACGAGCCCGTGGCCTTTGTCGACGACAAGCTGCGCCGCCATGGGGCGGAGATCCACGGCGTGCCCATTCGGGGTGGCACCGAACTGATCCCGCGACTCACCCAAGAGCTCGGCATCGACCTCATCCTGCTCGCCATCCCGAGTGCCTCCGCCGCGGAGATGGGCGACCTGGTCCGGCTCTGCGAGCGCACGGGCAAGCCCTTCCGCACCGTGCCCAAGCTCGAGAACCTGATGACCGGGCAGGTCAGCATCAGCCAGCTGCGGCCGGTATCCATCGAGGACCTGCTCGGCCGCAACCCCGTGACGCTTGACTGGGACGGCCTACGCGCCGGCCTCGCCGGGCGCGTTGTGCTGGTGACCGGTGCCGGCGGCTCCATCGGTTCCGAACTGTGCCGGCAGGTGGTGGCCGCCCGCCCACGGCGACTGCTGCTGCTCGACAACTGCGAGTTCAACCTCTACCGGATCGAGCAGGAATTCGCCGAGCGCGCCGACGCGCCGGACCTGGGACGCTACCTGCTGGACGTGGGCGACCGCACCGGCGTGGATGCGCTGTTTGCCCGCGAGCGCCCGCAGATCGTCTTCCACGCCGCCGCCTACAAGCACGTGCCGCTGCTGGAGGACCAGGTCCGCGCGGCGGTGCGCAACAATGTGTTGGGCACCGGCGTCGTCGCCGACAGCGCGCACCGCCACCGCTGCGAGCGCTTCGTGCTGATCTCCACCGACAAGGCCGTGAACCCGGCCAACGTGATGGGTGCCAGCAAGCGTGCCGCGGAGATCCTCTGCCAGGGGCTGGCAGTGCAATCGCCGACACGCTTCATCACGGTGCGCTTCGGCAACGTGCTCGGCTCGGCGGGCAGCGTCGTGCCCCTGTTCCAGCGGCAGATCGAGCGCGGCGGCCCGGTGACGGTCACCGACCCGGACGTGGAGCGCTACTTCATGACCATCCCGGAGGCCTGCCAGCTCATCATGCAGGCGGCGGTGATCGGCGCCGGTGGTGAGATCTTCGTGCTGGATATGGGCGAGCCGGTGAAGATCAGCCGCATGGCGGAGCAGATGATCCGGCTCGCCGGCCGTGAGCCCGGCCGTGATATCGCCATCGAGTACATCGGCCTGCGCCCCGGTGAGAAGCGCTTCGAGGAGCTGTTCTACGACGCCGAATCGCTGACCGCGACGGTGCATCCCAAGATCCGTATCGCGCGCCGGCTCGCCACCGACGCCGACGCCGTCGCCGCCTGGCGTGCCGACCTCGCGGACTGTATTCAGCGCTGCGACATCGATGCGCTTGCCGAGCGCTTGCGGGAGATCGTGCCGCAGTGGCAACCTGCCGGCACGCACTACCGAGCCGGGGCGCCGGAGCCGAGCCATGTCTGACGCCATCGAGCGGGAACGCCGCCGCGAACGCGCCGCCAACGCGGACCGGCCCGAACCGCCGCAGTTCTCCCTGGAGGTCGATGCCCTCGCGGACGAAGCCGTCGGCTACCGCGAGCCGAACATCGACCTTAATCTGGATTTCGAGGACGAGCTGCTCGCGGAAGAGCCGGCGCGGCGCCCGCCACACCTGCTGGAGCGCCAAGCCGAGACTTCGCCGCGGGAGCCGGCCGCGGACGAGTCGGCGCCCGAGGTCGACGCCGGCCTGGCGAGCGCGGCCCGGCCGAGCCCGGCTGCGCCGTCCGCACCGCCAGAGCGGGCGGCCGAGCACGCGCTGCCTATCGTACTGTCGCTGCCGCCACCACCGCGGGCCGAGGTGTCGGCCGAGGCCGCAGCCATGCCGCCGCCCGGCGGCGCTGCCCGCACGCTCGCATCGGCACCGGCGGCCGAGGCGCCGCCGGCCCCCGATCTGTCCGCCGCCGCGCCGGAGGTTCCAGGCGTTGCCGACGCCGCTGTTGCCGATCCCGATTTTTCCCCCGTACCGGACACGCCCGAGGCGGCGCTGGTCGCCCACCTGCGCGAGCACGGCAGGCTCACGGACGGCGACCTCGCCCGGGCGCGCAAGCTCGCCGACGACGACGGCGTGCCGGTGCGCTCGATGCTGGTGCGCCTGGGCCTGGTGTCGGAGCGGGACATGGCCGCCGCCTACGCCGCGGTGCTCGACCTGACGCTCATCGGTGCGGACGGCTATCCGGACACGCCGCCGGGGGACGAGCACTTGAGCTTGCGCTTTCTGAAGGACGCGCGCGTGGTGCCGCTGCGCGAGCACGCCAGCGCCGTGGAACTAGCCGTCGCCGATCCCATGGACCGCGCCGCGGTGCGCCTGGTGGAGGAGGCCGCCGGGCGCCCGGCATTGGTGCGGGTGGGGCTGCCTTCCGACATCGACGCGGCCCTGGAGCACCTGTACGAGGCGCCGCAACCGGAAGAGCTGGACACGGACCTCGACGCCGAACTGGGCAACTTCTCCGAGGAAGACATCGAGCACCTGCGCGACCTCGCCAGCGAGGCACCCATCATTCGGCTGGTGAACCAGATCATGCAGCGGGCGGTGGAGTCGCGGGCGTCGGATGTGCACATCGAGCCCTTCGCCGACGAGTTGAAGGTGCGCTACCGCATCGACGGCATCCTGAAAGCGAGCGAGTCGCCGCCGGTGCGCTCCACGGCCGCCGTGATCTCGCGCATCAAGATCATGGCAAAGCTCAACATCGCCGAGCGCCGGCTGCCGCAGGATGGGCGCATCCCGCTGCGCATCCAGGGCAAGGAGCTGGATCTGCGCGTCTCCACCGTGCCCACCATGTTCGGCGAGAGCGTGGTCATGCGCCTGCTGGACAAGGAGTCCGTCAGCTTCGACTTCGACGCGCTAGGCTTCGACGGCCCGCCGCGCGAGCGGGTGCTGGAGATCCTGGAGCAACCCTACGGCATCTTCCTGGTCACCGGCCCCACCGGCAGCGGCAAGAGCACCACCCTATACACGGCGCTCTCGCGGCTCAACACCGGCGACCGCAAGATCATCACCGTCGAGGACCCGGTGGAGTACCAGATCCAGGGCATCAATCAGATCCCGGTGAAGGCGTCCATCGGCATGACCTTCGCGCACGCGCTGCGCGCTATCGTCCGCCAGGACCCAGACATCATCATGGTGGGCGAAATGCGCGATCTCGAAACCGCGCGCATTGCCGTGCAGTCGGCGCTGACCGGCCACGTGGTGCTGTCCACCCTGCACACCAACGACGCCGCCAGCGGTGTCACCCGCCTGCTGGACATGGGCGTCGAGGACTATCTGCTCACCAGCACAATCAACGGCATTCTCGCTCAGCGCTTGGTGCGCCGGCTCTGCCCGGCATGCCGCGAGCCGTTCCGGCCGCTGCCGGAGATGGCCGCGCGCTTCCTGCAACTGCCCGGCGTGGACGAGAACGATCTGACCCTGTACCACCCGCGCGGCTGTGCCGCCTGCAACGGCAGCGGCTACCGCGGCCGGCTGGTCATCGCCGAGGTGCTGGTAATGACGGACCGCATCCGCCAGGCCGTGCTGGCCCACGCCACCGCCACCGAGATCGGCCGCATCGCCGTCGAGCAGGACATGCTCACCATGTACCAGGACGGCCTGCGCAAGGCCGCCGCCGGGCATACGACGGTGGAAGAGGTGCTGCGGGTGGCGGCCGTCAGCGAGGAGTAGCCCCGAGCGCTTGGGCCGCTATCCCGCCTCCCAGATATGCCCCGTTACTTCTACAAGGCAGTCAAGCTCGACGGCGAGGAGATCGAGGGCGAGCAGGACGCCGCCGACGAGGCGGCGCTGGTGCGCAAGCTCCAAGCCGAGGGGTTGATCCCGCTGCAGACCCGTTCTGCCGGCGGGCTCACGGCGACCTTGGCGCGCCGCCGCCGCAAGCGCCTGAGCGCCAAGGATGTCGAGCTCCTCACCCGCCAGCTCGCGACCCTGCTGCAGTCCGGCCTGCCACTGGACCGCTCGCTGACCGTGCTCTCCGGGCTCAGCACCGAGGAGCACGTGGTGCGGGTGCTGGCGGACCTCCAGGACCGGGTGCGCGGCGGTGCCGCCCTGTCCGCGGCGCTGGAGGCGCAGGACGGCCAATTTCCGAAGCTGTACGTCAATATGGTCCGCGCCGGCGAGGCCAGCGGTGCGGTGGACGAGGTGCTGGGCCGCCTCGCGGACTACCTGGAGCGCACCGCCGAGCTGCGCGGCACCGTCACCTCGGCACTGGTCTACCCGGGCATCCTGCTGTTCGTGGCCGGGCTGTCGGTGATTCTGCTCCTGGTCTTCGTGGTGCCGCAGTTCACGGTGCTGTTCGAGGACATGGGCGCCGCGCTGCCGCTATCCACGCGCATCGTCGTCGGTGCCGGCGACGTCATGCGCAGTTACTGGTGGGCGCTGCTGGTGCTGGTCGCCGTCGTGGCGGTCGTGGCGGAGCGTTGGCTCATGGTCCCGGATAACCGCCGGCGCTTCGACTTCGCCGTCATGGCCCTGCCACTGTTTGGGGATCTGATCTGGAAGATGGAGACCGCCCGCTTCTGCCACACCCTGTCCACGCTGCTGAAGAACGGCCTGCCGCTGCTCTCCGCGCTGAATCTGGCCAAGGAGGTCGTGGACAACCGCAAGATCGGCGAGGGCCTGGCCGAGGTGGCCGATGGCCTCAAGCACGGGCGCGGCCTGGCCGAGCCGCTCGCCACCCGCGAGGTGCTGCCGGAGCTTGCGTTACAGATGATCCGCGTCGGCGAGGAATCCGGCACCCTGGACGCCATGCTGGCGAAGGTGGCCGATGTCTTCGACCGCGAAACCAAAGACAGCGTGCAGCGCATGCTGACCCTGCTGGAGCCGGCGCTCATCATCGGGCTGGGCATCGTCGTCGCCGGCATCATCGTGTCCATCATGATGGCCATCCTGGGTGCGAACGAGCTGGTGTTCTGACGGCAGGCGCAAGCGCCCCGGCCGGCCGGTACGACGCGTGGCGTGGAGCGCCGGCATCTTGCCGGCAACTGGGAGCGCCGGCATCTTGCCGGCAACTGGGAGCGCCGGCATCTTGCCGGCACCGGCACCGGCACCGGCACCGGCACCGGCACCGGCACCGGCACCGGCACCAGCGGACGTCAGCCGCGGTACCGCGAGGAGCTCGAGCCCCGGCTAATCATCAGGCTCGTCGCCGAACAGCACCCCCAACTCGATTTCAACCGCCTCGAACGGCGGGATGCGCGCCCGCCGGCGCGTCTCCGCCACGCCGGCAGCGGTAAAGACGCTGCAGTAAGCGCCCGCCTCCAGCGCATAGGCAATCAGCGCGCGGCCTTCCGGGTCAAAGATCCAGTAGTGGGGTACGCCGACGCGCTGCAAGCGCATGAAGTGCGTCAGCACGTCCTTGGATCAGCTCCACCCGCTCGTTACCCTGCCATGCCAGCAGGTCATCGACGGTGTACAGTCGTTTCGCGTCCATTTGTGTGCCTTCGATCGAGGAATGACGTCGTACTCGACGGCTGCGGCTCGGTCGGTCGAGGCTGCTACTCTAGCGCTGCGCAACACGAGCGGAAACGGGCTCAAGGTATCATGGGCCGGACCGAAGCCGGCGCGTGCCGGGACCGGCCCCAACGCCAAGGCTGTGGGTGGTCCGCGCGTGCCGGTGAGCTCAAACTGCCCTTCGATGCAGGAGATGACCGCGTGACCAAGACAAGCCCAAACCGCCGGCGGCCGGCCGGCTTTACCCTCGTCGAGCTCCTGGTGGTGCTCGCCATCCTCGGCCTGCTGGCTGGCCTGGTCGGCCCGCAGGTGATGAAGTTCCTCGGCACCTCCAAGACCAAGACCGCTGCATTGCAGATCGAGGACCTCGGCGCGACGCTGGACCTGTATCGGCTCGAAACCGGTCGCTATCCGGAAGGTCTGGACGCGTTGGTGACCGATCCCGGTGACGCGCCCAACTGGAACGGCCCCTACCTGCGCAAGGGCGTGGTGCCGAAGGACCCGTGGGGCAACGACTACCATTATCGCGCTCCGGGAGAGCATGGCGCCTACGATATCTGGTCCCTGGGCGCCGACAACCAGGAGGGTGGCGACGGCGACGACAAGGACATCAGCAGCTGGACGGAGCCAGAGCGCGGCTGAGACGGCGCATTGCGGCACGCGCGACGCCGCCGGCTGCAGTTGAGGCCCGCGCGGGAAGGCCGGCCCTTTTGACGCCCCTGTGACTGCCCGAAGCGGACGTGCACTCTCCGTGATCAGTGATCGGCGTCAATCGCTGCGCGTCTTCGCGTCGCCGCGAGTGTTGTTCCGCGCGCGCCAGGCACCAAGCGCGTATCGGCAGGGCTTCACCCTGGTGGAGCTGCTGGTGGTGCTGGCCATCGCCGGCCTGCTGCTCGCCTTGACGCCGCCGCTCATCACCGCCGCGCTGCCCGGTGTTGAGCTGAAGGCGGCTGCGCGGCGCACCGCCGGATCACTCCGACTCGCGCGCGAGATCGCTGTCGCCAAGGGGCGCGATACCGCCTGGGTGCTCGACATCGCCCAGCACCGCTATCGCATCGAGGGTGATCATCGCAGCGGGCGCCTGCCCAGTGGCTTGGAGCTCAAGCTGGTGGCTGCCGCGGACGAGATGCAGAGCGACACCGTCGGCGCCATCCGCTTCTACCCGGACGGCAGCTCCAGTGGTGGGCGCGTGATTCTCAAGCGCGGTGACGGTGGCTTCCAGGTGGGCGTGAATTGGCTGACGGGGCGGATCTTGATTGGGGAGTGGAAGCGATGAAGACGTGCACGGTGCGCAGTGCGAAGTGCGTGTCCCGGCGACGGCCTCCGTCGCACCGCGCAGTGCGCACCGCGCACTCCCGCGGTTTCTCCCTGCTCGAGGTCCTCGTCGCCTTCGCCATCCTCGCCATCAGCCTCGGTGTGCTGCTGCAGATCTTCCAGCGAGCCATGAGCAGCACGACGGTCAGCAGCGAGTACAGCCGCGTCGTCGCGCTGGCCGAAGCCAAGCTCGCTGAAGTAGGCGCCGACATCCCGCTGGAGGAAGGCGTCCACACCGGCGACCCCGAGGACGGCATGGACTGGATCGTCAATATCCAGCCCTACCAGCCCGCGGGCTGGCTGGGCGAAGACGAGACGCTCGCGCTGCAGCCGTACCTGGTCACCGCGGTCGCCTCGCTGCCCACCAGCGCAGGCGCCCGCCAAGTGACCCTGCGCACGCTGCGCCTCGCCGAGCCCGTCGAGCCCGGCCTCTAGGCCGCGCGGCACATGATCCCGCCGGCACACCGCAACCGCGACATCCCCGCCGCGGAGGCACCGCGGATCAGCGCGGCGCGCCTGCCGGCCGGGCGCGCGCGCTACATCGAGCCCGGCACCCGCCGCCGCCAAACCGGCTTCACCCTGGTCGAGCTGCTGATCGCCCTGGCTCTGATCGCCGTCATTACCGTGCTCCTGTTCTCCGGCCTCAGGCTCGGCTCTCGCGCCTGGGAGGGGGTCGAGACCGTCTCCGATCGGGTCAACGACCTGCGCGTTGCCCGCAACTTCATCGAGCGCGCCCTGCGCCAGGTGCGGTCGGAAAGCGTCCTCCTCGACGGTCAGCAATGGCCGGTGTTCGCCGGCGACGCCCACAGCCTGGAATTCGTCGCGCCGCTGTCCGAGCACGTCGGCATCCCTGGTCTCTACATCCTGCGACTGGTCGTGGAGCCCGCCGGCGACCACGATCGCCTGGTGCTGGTGCGCTGGCTGCTGCACCCCGACGCGCTCGCCGGCGGCGACGCTTACCCCGCCTGGGAACCCCTCGCCGAGGCCTCCAGCACCGATGCGGACCAAGGTCCCCTCGACAGCGACGTCGCTGCCGGCGCCTACGGCCGCACCGTGCTGCTGCCGCAGGTGAAGCAGTTCGAGCTCGCCTACTTCGGCGTCGAAGAAGGCGAGACCGATCCGAAATGGCTCGAGGAATGGGAGGACCAGTCGGAGCTGCCGCAAAGCGTGCGCATCGCCGTCGGCACACCCCGCGAGTCGTGGCCCGCCGCCGTTCTGGAACTGCCGGGGCGTGGGGCGATAAGCAGTGTGGCGTCGTTGCCCGCGGCACTCGGCCAGTCGCGCGATACCGGCACGAGAACACCACCGGGGCGGCCCGATGATCGGTGACCCGTTCCGGCCGCGACGGTCCATGGCCGCGCAACGCGGCATCGCCCTCGTCCTTGTCCTCTGGGTCATCACCCTGCTCACGGTGATGGCGCTCGGGCTGACGACGACGCAGCGCACCGAGAACGCGTTGACGCGCAATCAGATCGACGCGGCGCGGTTTCGGGCGCGCGCGGAGGCGGTGCTGGCGCTGACGGCGCTGAATCTGCTGACGACCCCGCTGGAGACGGTGCCGGCGGAGGCGGTCTGGACGCCGAACGGGATGCCGCATCCGGTCATGTTTGATGGCGCCGACCTGACCGTCACGCTCAGCAACGAGATGTCGCGGCTGGATCTGAATCTTGCGACGCGGGATCAACTGGCGGCATTGATCGAGCTCGCCCAGGGCGAGGAAGGCTTCGACGAGGCGCAGCGCGATGCGCTGGCGGATGCCATCGTCGACTGGCGTGATGAGGACGACGTGAGCCAGCTCAACGGCGCCGAGGACAGCGACTACGAGGCTGCCGGACTGCCCTATGGTGCGGCCGACGGGCCGTTCCGCAGCGTCGAGGAGCTGCAGCTGGTGCTGGGCATGCCGCGGGCATTGTACCGGCGTCTCGCTCCCGACCTCACCGTGCACAACGATACCGGACGCGTGGAGCAGCGCTTCGCCTCCGCGCGGGTGTTGGCGGCCGTGCAGGGCATTGCCCTGGAGGATGCCGAGCAGTTGGTGCTAGAGCGCGATCAGCCGCTGCTGCCGGACGGGCAGCAGCCGGTCGCCGTCAGCCGCGGTGGGCCGCTGTATCGGGTGCGGGTGGCGCAGGTCACGCCGGAGGGCGCCGGCCGGCAGATGGAAGCGCTGTTGTCGGTCCAGGGGGG
Source organism: Thiohalocapsa sp. (assembly GCF_022340605.1). GTDB lineage: Bacteria > Pseudomonadota > Gammaproteobacteria > Chromatiales > Chromatiaceae > Thiohalocapsa. The sequence goes on along the minus strand of NZ_JAJDNQ010000064.1, from coordinate 7,461 downwards.
GCAGCAGCCGTTCGAGGTGCTTTGGCGGCGCTATGGGCTGCCGGCGGAGGCACCACAGGCGACGGGCGGTCACGCAGCGGACGAGTGACGGGCCATCGCGCTATGCTTGGCGCTCGCGTGGCGCCGGTTTGCGGGCGGGGCGAGGGGTTGGCGCGGTGGCCGGGTGCTGCCTGGCTGCGGCTTCGCGTACCAGGGGGGAGAGCCGCTCGCTCCCTGTTGCCGGCAAAGTTGCCGGCAAGATGCCGGCGCTCCCGGATGCCGGCAACATGCCGGCGTTCCCAGTTGCCGGCACGTCGGCATTGGCCCGCGTCTTAGGAGATCGCCTTGGCATGACCTTGATCGCTCAACCGCCGATGCGCGTACGGCTTTGCCATGCGCGGGAGGGAACGTCTTGGCGGCGTTGAGCCGACCCGCCCGCCTCGCGGGTCTGCGGCTGCCCGTGACGGGCGCGGATCTACTGCGGCCCTGGCGGGATGGGCTGCTTCGCTGCATGCCGCAGCGGCTGCGGCGCTGGCTGGCGCTGCGCAACCCCCGGCTGGTGGTGCAGCCGCACGGGGACGACGCGCAGCTGCTGCTGCAAGTCGGCGACGAGCGCGAGCCCATTGGCGGCCTGGATCTGCGGACGGGCGGGAGCCTGGTCTCTTTGCTCGCGCATCCGCCGAAGCGGGGCTGGCGCGAGACCTGGCTGGAGCTCCCCGCGGAGCGCGTGCTGCTGCGCCATGCCGCGTTGCCGGCGCAGGTGGAGGACAATCTGCGCCAGGTGCTCGCCTTCGAAATGGACCGTCTCACCCCCTTCACGTCGAGCGATGTCTACTTCGACGCCCGGGTGGTCGGCCGCGTCGCCCGCGGCAGCAAGCTGGACGTGGAGCTGGCGGTGGCGCGGCGCGACGCCGCCGCGGATTGGCTGGACCGCCTGCGCGAGGGGCGCTCGCCGGCGTCGCGGCTCGTCTGGCCAGGCGCCTGGCCCGGTGCCAACCTGTTGCCGCGCGAGGAGCGGGCGAAGCGCCCGCGCTTCGGGTCGCTGCTGACGCAAGCGCTTCTCGCCCTGGTGATCACGCTACTGGTCGCGGCCCTGGTGACGCCCCTGTGGCAGAAGCGCCGCGCGCTGGAGCTGCTGGACGCCGAACTGCGTCGCGTGCGCGGCGCCGCCACGGCGGTGGAGGACGTGCGCGAGGCGCTGGAGCGTGCCCGGCTGGGCAGCGTCGAGGTACTGAACCGCAAGCGCGATCACCCGCGCATGATCGATCTGCTGCGGGAGCTGACAGATATATTGCCGGACGGCACCTGGGTGCAGACCCTCAACTTCCGTGACGGCGAGGTGGACATTCGCGGCGAGTCCGACCAGGCGACGGCGCTCATCGGCATGCTCGAGAACGGTCCGGGCATCAGCGCAGTGAGCTTTCGCTCGCCGGTGATGCAGGTGGCCAGCACTGGCCAGGAGCGCTTCCACATCTCCTTCGCGTACGCCCGTCCGGAGGCGGAGTGAGCGCGCCGCGATGAACGAACCCGTCGGCCTCGACGCGCCGGGCTCGCCGGGCGGTGCAACATCCCTCGTCGCCGATGCCGCGCCGGATGCACCGCCGCCGGAGGCCGCGGCACGCCCGCGCCGCACGCGGCCGGGCGTCGACTGCATCGTCGCCTGGGGCGCACTGCTGCTGCTGCCGGTGCTCCTGGCGCTGGCCATCGCCTTGCCCTGGTGGCAGCGGTTGCAGGCGCTGGATGCGGACTACGAGCGCGGCGTCGACCAGCTCTACCGTTATCAGCGCCTGGTGGCGACCCTGCCGGGGCTGCGCGCGGCACTGGCCCGGGAGCAGTCCAACGAGGACTTCAAGGCGTTCTATTTCAATGCGGAAACACCGGCGCTCGCCGGCGCGCGCCTGCAGAGCGAGGTGCAGGAAATGGTCCGCGCCGCCGGCGCCCGTCCCATCAGCACCCAAATCCTGCCCACGAACGAGGAAGAGCAGCCGCCGCGGGTGCGTATTCGCATACAGCTCCAGGGCACGACCGATGAGCTACTGGACGTGCTGCACCGCATCGAGAGCGCACAGCCCTTCCTGTTCGTGGAGCAGATGTCCATCCGCTCGACCGCCCCCCGGGCACCACGGCTGCGCGGGCGCACCATCAGGCGGCGCCTGATGCCGCGTAACGTCGGTCAATTGACGGTCCGGCTGGATATCTTTGGGTATGCACTCGGAGGCGGGGCATGAAGTCGATGCTCCTGTCGCTCGCGTTGCTGCTCGGCTTGGTCCTGGTTGTGCAGTGGCGCGGTTGGTCCGGCGACGCATCCCTGCCGGCGCCGCCGGACGCCCCGGCCAAGGCGGCCGCGCGAGAGGATACTGCTGCGGCAGAGCTGCGCGGCGTTCCGCTCGAGCCGCCGCCAAAGGAGGACTATGCTTCGGTCGTCGAACGGCCGCTGTTCCTTCCGGATCGCCGCCCGCCGCCGCCCGAGGAAACCGGGGAGCAGGAGGGCGAGGAAGAGCCCGTGACCGAGCTCGACGGCGTGGACCTGACGGCCGTCGTGATTACCCCCGACGTGGTCTCGGCTTGGGTGCGCAGCCCCGATGACAATGAGCTCAAGCGCCTGCGGCTCGGCGACGAATTCGCCGGCTGGACGGTGAAGGGCATCGCGCCCGACGAATTGGTGCTCGAGCGACAGGGAGAGACCAATCGGCTATTATTGCGTGATTACGAAAACGCACCGCCGCCGATCCCACCAACCCGCATGCAGCCCCGCCACCAGGTCGGTGATGCCGGGATGGGCCGGGAGCGCGGTGTGCCGGTCGCGCGGCGCCGACGCATGTTGCCGCGGGAGGATGCGCGCGACAACGCCGCGGGGCGACCCGTCCAACGCGGCGGGCAGACGACATCTCAGCGGCAGGCCACCGAGCGCAGCACCAAGCCCACACCCTCCCGGCTACCGCCCACACGCCCGCCCACACGCCAACCCAATGCGACCATACCTGGCTCGTAGACAACCGCAGCGTTGCAGACGCCGTTGGCAGTGGGTCGCTCCGAGGTCCGCGCTGTGGCGCCTTTGCGTCGCCCTGTTGCTGCCGCTGATGGTGATGCTCACCAATGGCTGCGGCGGCCTGATCTTCGACCCCAGCAAGCGCATCGGGGAGTCGACCGGTCATATCACCGACACCAATCGCCGCCCGCTCCCCACCGGCACCGGTGCCGGGCAGCCGGCCAGCATCGCCCTTGGCGAGGAACTGCCGCAGGAGAAGGAATCGGTGCGGCGTGGCACCGGCACCTTCGTCCGCCAGGTGGCGCCCCCGGGCGTGGATACCACGCCGGGCGACATCACGCTGAACTTCGACGGCACCGACATTCGCGAAGTGGTCAAGGTCATCCTGGGCGACCTGCTCGGTGTCAACTACGTGCTGGACCCGGCGGTGTCGGGCTCGGTGTCGCTGCAGACCGGCCGCCCGCTGCGGCGCGACCTGCTGATACCCACCCTGGAAATGCTGCTGCGCATGAACAACGCGGCGCTGGTGGACAATGCGGGCACCTATGAGGTGGTGCCGCTCAGCAACGCCATTCAGGGCCGAATCGTGCCGCAGCTCGGGCAGTCGTCGCGTGCCCTGCCGGAGGGCTACAGCGTGCAGGTGGTGCCGCTGCGCTACATCGGTGCCGAGGAGATGGCCAGCATCCTGGAGCCGCTGGCACCGGAGGGCAGCGTGGTGCGCACCGACAACCTGCGCAACCTCATCGTCATTGCCGGCACCAGCCCGGAAATGAGCAACCTGCTCGATACCATCCAGGTGTTCGACGTGGACTGGATGGCCGGTCTGTCGGTGGGCTTTTTCGTGCTCGAGTACGCCAAGGCGACGGACGTGGTGACCCAGCTGCAGACGCTGCTCGCCGACGACAACGGGCCCAACCCCTTGAACGGCATCTTCCGGTTCATTCCGGTGGAGAGCGCGAACGCCGTTCTGGTGGTGTCGCCGCAACAGAGCTACCTGGCGCAGATGGAGGACTGGATCGACCGCCTCGATCGCGCCGAGGCCAGCGGCAGCACGGCGCAACGGCTGTTCGTCTATCGCGTGCGCCACGGCGACGCCGAGAATCTCGCCGACGTGCTCTCCAAGCTCTTCGCCGGCGAGACCGAGGGCGGCAGCAGCCGCAGCATCGGTGGGGTCGCCCCCGGCATGAGCGAGACCAGCATTGGCGGCGAAGACGGCGGGGAGGGGAGCTTCGGCGGCGGTACTACGACACCGCTTCGTGCCACGGCGAGCACGCTGGAGCTGTCGTCGCAGGTGAGCATCGTCGCGGACCCGGTAAACAATTCGCTGCTGGTGCGCTCGAGCCCGCGGGACTACAAAAAGATCCTCGATGCCCTGAAGCAGCTCGACATCGTGCCCCTGCAGGTGCTGGTGGAGGCGACCATCGTCGAGATCCGCCTCACTGGCAATCTCAAGTACGGCGTGCAGTGGCGCTTCTTCGGCCTCGCTGCCGGTGGCAAGTGGGACTCGGAGAACACCCGCAACGTCGGCGGCTATCGCAGCGATATCTCGTACCGGGGCACTGACAATGGTCCGGCACAGAGCTTTGAGCCCAACGGCACCCCGTCCACCTTCAACTGGTCCGTGGTGCTGCGCCCCGACACCATCCGCGCCACCCTGTCGGCGCTGGCCCAGGACAACCTGGTCAATGTGCTGTCGTCACCGTCGGTGATGGTCCGCGACAACCAGACTGCCGAGATCCAGGTGGGCGATGATGTGCCCATCGCCACCTCCCAGCAGCAGGGCACGTCGACCACGGACCGAATCATCAACCAGATCGAGTATCGCAAGACCGGCGTGATGCTGTCCGTGAAGCCCAGGGTCACGCCCGGCGGCATGGTGCAGATGGAGATCGAGCAGCAGGTGAGCACGGTCGCCCAGGAAAGCGGCGCGCTCAACTCGCCCACCTTCCGCACCCGCAACATTACCAGCAACGTGGCCGTGCGCTCTAACCAGGCGGTGGTCCTGGGCGGCCTGATCCAGGACAACAAGGTAGACGGCAAGTCCGGCATTCCGGGGCTTTACCGAGCGCCGTTGCTGGGCCCGCTGTTCGGCCAGACATCCCACGACGCCGAGCGCACCGAGCTGGTGGTGGTGCTCACGCCACGCGTGATCGCGAGCGACAGCGACATCGAGACCGTAACCCGGGACTTCCGCGAGAAGGTTCGGAACCTGGACACCCGCTTCTGACACCCTCGCCCACACCGACGACGCCCATGCCCGAGACCGCCAGCAGTGCCCGCGCCGCCTGCATCATCGACTGCGCCGCCGTCGCCCGCGAGGTGTTCGAGATCGAGGCCGCCGGCATCCTCGGCCTCACCGAGAATCTGGACGGCAGCTTCAGTGCCGCGGTGGAGACCATCCTCGCCACCCGCGGGCGGGTCATCGTCTGCGGCATGGGCAAGTCCGGCATCATCGGCAAGAAGCTCGCCGCGACACTCGCCAGCACCGGCACGCCGGCCTTTTTCATGCATCCGGGGGAGGCTTTCCACGGCGACTTGGGGATGGTGACGCCGGCGGACGTCTTCGTCGCGCTGTCCAATTCCGGCGAGACCGAGGAACTGGTGAAGCTCCTGCCGTTCCTGCGCGACAACGGCAATCCGGTGATTGCACTCACCGGCAACGCCCGCTCGACGCTGGCCAAGCATGCCAGCGTGCACCTGTCCGTGCGCGTCGCGCGCGAGGCCTGCCCGCTGCAACTGGCGCCCACGGCTTCCACCACCGCGACACTGGCCATGGGCGACGCCCTGGCCGTGGCGCTGATGCGCGCACGCGACTTCCAGGCCGTGGACTTCGCCCGCTTCCACCCGGGCGGCAGCCTCGGCCGGCGCTTGCTGCATCGGGTGCGCGAGGAGATGCGCTGCGACAATCTGCCCTTCGTGTCGCCGGATGCCGACGCGGATGCCGTGCTCACGTCCGTCAGCAACGGCAAGCTCGGCATTGCGCTGGTGAGCGACGACCAGAATCACGCGCTCGGCATCATTACCGACGGCGACCTCCGCCGCGCCGTACAGGCCCACCGCCAGGCCTTCTTCGACAAGCGTGCGGCGGACCTGATGACACCGAGCCCCATCACCATCGGCGCCGATAGCAACATGCAGACCGCCATTGAGCTGATGGCCAAGCACAAGATCACGCTGCTGGTGGTGGTGGACCACGGCGGCGTGGTCGGCGTGGTGCAGAAGTGACGGCCGCTGCGGCCAGAAGAAAGCGGAGACAGCGATGCAGTTCATCGACCTGAAGGCGCAGCAGGCGCGCATCGAGGCCGAGGTCCAGGCCCGCATCCAGGCGGTGCTGGCCCATGGCCGCTACATCATGGGGCCCGAGGTGGCCGAGTTGGAGCAGCGCCTCGCCGACTACGTGGGCGTGCGCCACTGCGTCGGCGTCTCCAGCGGCACCGATGCGCTGCTGGTGGCGCTGATGGCGCTGGACGTCGGACCGGGCGACGAGGTCATCACCACGCCCTTCACCTTCGTCGCCACCGCCGAGGTCATCGCGCTGCTCGGCGCGGTGCCCAGGTTCATCGATATCGACCCCGTCACCTACAACCTCGACCCCGGGCGCATCGAGTCGGCCATCGGCCCCAAGACCCGCGCCATCATGCCGGTGTCCCTATACGGCCAGTGCGCGGATATGGACGCCATCAACGCCATCGCCGCGCGCCACGGCCTACCCGTCATCGAAGACGCCGCGCAGAGTTTCGGCGCCACCTACAAGAATCGGCGCTCCTGCGGACTGTCAACCATCGGCTGCACCTCGTTTTTCCCGTCCAAGCCGCTCGGCTGCTACGGCGACGGCGGTGCCTGCTTCACCGATGACGAGCGGCTCGCGACCCTGATGCGCCAGGTCATGAACCACGGCCAGGACAAGCGCTACAGCCATCCGCGGCTCGGCATCAACGGCCGGCTAGACTCGCTCCAGGCCGCGGTGCTCCTCGCGAAGATGGGCATCTTCCCCGACGAGGTGGAGCGCCGCGCCGCCGCCGGCGCCCGCTACACGGCGCTGCTCCAGGCCTGCGGCGCCAACAGCACTGGCGATGCCGCGGATGGCCTGCTCACCCCCCATATCGCGCCGCATAACACCAGCGTCTACGCCCAGTACACCGTGCAGACAGACGACCGCGACGCCGTGATTGCCCGGTTGAGCGCAGCGGACATCCCGACCGCGGTGCACTACCCCATTCCGCTCAACCGTCAGGGCGCCTATGCCCACCTCTGCCGCCCGGACGGCACGCCGCACGCGGACCGCGCCGCCGCGCGCGTGCTGAGCCTGCCGATGCATCCCTACCTGCCGGCGGAGGATGCCGAGCGGGTGGCCGAGGTCCTCGCCGGCGCCGCTGCCTAACGGAGGATCGGCCGCCGCCAGACGCCGCCTCAGTGCGTCCGGCCTTGCGGCCGATGGAGCGGGACTCGGGATTGCCCGGCTTGCCGCCGACGAAGGAACGATCGATCTTGGC
>NZ_JAJDNQ010000062.1 GCF_022340605.1 Thiohalocapsa sp. | reverse complement strand
CGCCGCGGCATACTCGGTCGGCGGATCATGGAAGGAGAGGATCTGGAAGACATTGCGCAGGCGCCCTTGCAGGCAGGCGGGACAGAGCATGGGGTCGACGGCCTGCTTGGCGAGGAACTCATCCATGTCGGCGATGTAGGGCACCTCCGGCGGGTCGAGCCCGAGCAGGGCGCGGCATCGGGTGAGGTGGGCCTTGCGCTTGGCGCCGGCGAGCAGGCCGAAGTAGCGGATCTGGTGGAAGCCGGGCGGGAGGCCACGGCTCGACAAATGCGTCGCCAGCTTCAAGTCCTACATTGCCGGCCGGCTTATCGAGCTGGTGGAGCAACGCCGCGCCGAGCCCATACTGAAGCGGCTGCGCTTCGCCAAGCCTGGCCACCGCACGGACCGTCAGTACCAGTTCTGGCAGGAGGGCGCGCATGCCGAGATGGTCATTTCCGACGCCGTCATGCGCCAGAAGCTCGACTACATCCACCGCAACCCGGTCAAGCGCGGCTACGTCGACCTGGCCGAGCACTGGCGATACTCGAGCGCCCGCAACTATGCCGGCGCCGAGGGGCTGATCGAGATCGACCGCTGGCACTGCTGAGCCGGGACGCGGCGCTGGAGCGCCGCGGGTGGCCGCGTCGGCGCTGGCGCGCCGGCACGATCAGGCAGCGCGCGCGATGCATCGAGAGGGATGTGCTACGGGATCAGGTCGGCGATTGCGATGGCGGGCTGAGCTGGCGCTTGCAGGGGTGCGATCCGCTCGGCGGGGGCGAGCACGGAACGGGTGGCGTAGGCGTCGCCGGTGGGGTCGCGGTGGACCTCCAGCACGGCATCGACGAGGTTCAGTATCCAGTACTCGGGGATGGCGTTGCGGGCGTAGAGGGCGAGCTTGCGGGTGCGGTCGAAGGCGAGCGAGGTGTCGGCGACCTCGACGATCAGGAGAGCCGTGGCGGGATGGGCGTCGCGGTGGTCGCGCGGGCCACCGGTGACGACGGCGATGTCGGGCTCGGGCTCGGAGTAGCCGTCGATCGCCAGCGGAAGTCGCGCGCGAACGCTGCAATGCCGGCCGAAGGCTGCTCGCACGGCGTCGTCGATCAGCTGTACCGCCGTGGCGTGACGGCTTTTCTGGGGTGGCGTGTCGAGGATCTCCCCGTCCACGAGCTCGACCCTGGATTCGGGGTCGAGGACGCCCGAGCCCACCAGATGCTCGAATTCCGCACGGGTCCAGATGTGTGGCTTATGCGCGATCGCGGTCATTGGGATGGCAGGCGCTCTCGACGCCGCGCGTGTCTGTGTCGACTCGTCGCGAGTATAGCCGGCGGCGCCTCGTCGCGGTTGCCCGGTACAAGCGCATGCGTTCTGCCATGGCCTACTTGTGCAGAAACCCCATGAACTCCGAGCGGGTGCGCGGGTCGTCCTCGAAGGTGCCGCGCATGGCGCTGGAGACCGTGGTGCTGTTCTGCTTCTGCACGCCGCGCATCATCATGCAGGTGTGGCTCGCCTCCATGACCACGGCCACGCCATGGGCGCCCAAGTGCTCCATCAGGGCGTCGGCCACCTGGTTGGTGAGCCGCTCCTGCACCTGGAGCCGACGCGCGAAGACGTCCACGACGCGGGCGATCTTGCTCAGACCCACCACCTTGCCGTTCGGCAGGTAGCCGACGTGGGCGTGGCCGAAGAAGGGCAGCATGTGGTGCTCGCACATGCTGTAGAACTCGATGTCGCGGACGATGACCATCTCCTTGACGTCTTCCTCGAAGACGGCCTTCTTGATGATCTCCTCCGCGGACATCTGATAGCCGCTGGTGAGGAAGTCCATTGCCTTCGCGACCCGCAGCGGGGTGCGGCGCAGCCCCTCGCGGCCCGGGTCTTCGCCGATCTCCTGGAGCATCTCACGCACCAGGCGCTCTTTCGCCTCGTCGTAGACTTCTTCTTCCCGTGCGGCATCGAAGCTGTCGGCGTAGTGGCCGTCGGAGGCGATGCGCGCGATATTCGGTTTGGGTGCCATGGTGTTCCACCTGTCTCGTACTGGGGCGCCGTCGCGGCGCCGTCCAAGATTTGTCCAACCGGCGGGAACATAGGGGCGGATGCCGGGAATGCGAATGCCGCCGCGATCCTTCCTCCCGCGGCTGGCTCCGGGCCCATCAGCAGATGCCCGAGCCGTGTGGCCGATGTCCGGGGTTCCCATGCGCGTTGGCAGGTCTTGGAGCCGGGGCTTTCTGGCAGCCGGGCGGGGCTTTCGTTAACATGGTCGGCAACTTGAGCGATGGCGGCGGTGCTTGGCGCGCCGATGCGCACTGATCGTCGCCCGGTGGGCAAGCCACCCGCCATCCTCTTCGACCCCCGCCGGCGTGCGCGAGCCGGGGCCGTTCGCCGCAGCCTTCACCGCCCCGACAGGAGTACCCGAGACGTGTGTGGATTCTGCGGCGAGATCCGCTTCGACGACCGACCCATCGACCTCGGCGCACTCGGCGCCGTCAACGCCACCATGGAGCCCCGCGGTCCGGATGCGAGCGGGCTCTACCAACAGGGCCGCATCGCGCTGGGGCACCGGCGGCTCAGTATCATCGACCTCAGCACCCACGCGAGCCAGCCCATGGTGGACAGCGAGCTTGGGCTGACGGTGGCCTTCAACGGTTGCATCTACAACTATAAGCAGCTCCGCGAGGAGCTGAGCGCGCAGGGCTACCGCTTTTTCTCTCACGGCGACACAGAGGTTGTGCTGAAGGCGTTCCACGCCTGGGGCGCCGACTGCGTGCACCGCTTCCACGGCATGTTCGCCTTCGCTGTGGCCGAGCGCGATACGGGCCGGCTCACGCTGGCGCGCGACCGGCTCGGCATCAAGCCGCTCTACTTCGCCGAGCTGCCGGGCGCGCTGCGCTTCGCGTCCACGCTGCCGGCGCTGCTGGCGGGTGGCGGCATCGACACCGACCTCGACCCGGTGGCGCTGCACCACTACATGCACTTCCACGCCGTCGTGCCGGCGCCGTACACCATCCTGCGCGGCGTGCGCAAGCTGGCGCCGGCCAGCATCCGCGTCATCGAGCCGGACGGCACCAGCCGCGAGCACGGCTACTGGGCGCCGACGTTCGAGACCTTGCCGGAGGAGCGAGGACTCACCTTCGAGGACTGGCAGGAGCGGGTGCTCGAGGCGCTGCGCACCGCCGTGGACCGCCGCCTGGTGGCGGACGTGGACGTGGGCGTGCTGCTCTCGGGCGGGCTGGACTCGAGCCTCATCGTGGGGCTGCTGGCCGATCAGGGGCAGACCGGACTCAACACCTTCTCCGTCGGCTTCGAGAGCGTCGGCGACGAGGCCGGCGACGAGTTCCAGTACTCGGACATCATCGCCAAGCACTACGGCACCCGGCACCACAAGATCCACGTGGACTCCGCGGCTATGTTGCTGCCGAGCCTGCCGGGCTGCATCCGCGCCATGTCCGAGCCGATGGTGAGCCACGACGTCATCGGCTTCTACCTGCTCTCGCAGGAGGTGGCCCGGCACGTTAAGGTGGTGCAGAGCGGGCAGGGGGCGGACGAGGTCTTCGGTGGCTACCACTGGTATCCGCCAATGCAGGGCTCCACCGACCCGGCGACGGATTACGCGCGCGTCTTCTGCGACCGCGGCCAGCACGAGTACCTGCGCGCCGTGCACCCCAGACTGCACGGCGACGACTACAGCCGTGCGTTCATTCGGGATCACTTCGCGATGCCCGGCGCCGAGGCCGCCGTGGACAAGGCGCTGCGCATCGACCAGCTCATCATGCTGGTGGACGACCCGGTCAAGCGCGTGGACAACATGACCATGGCCGCCGGCCTGGAGGCACGGGTGCCCTTCCTGGATCACGAGCTCGTCGAGCTGGCCGCACGCATTCCCGCCGAGCACAAGCTCTGCGACGACGGCAAATGCGTGCTCAAGGCCGTGGGCCGGCGTGTCATTCCGAAAGAAGTCATCGACCGCCCGAAGGGCTACTTCCCGGTGCCGGCGCTCAAGTACCCGCGCGGCGAGGTGCTGGACATGATGCGCGACGCCGTCACGTCTCAGCGCGCCCGCGACCGCCAGCTGTTCCAAGCCGACTACGTGAACGAGCTCTTGGCGGACCCCGAGTCGCACATTACCCCGTTGCGCGGCTCCAAGCTCTGGCAGGTGGCGTTATTGGAGCTTTGGCTGGCGGAGCAGGGGATCTGAAAAAGTGCGGAGTGCGCAGTGCGAAGTGCCCTTGAGCAAGCATTGGCCCGCCCAAGCAGCAACACAACGGGACGAAGAGGACAGATCTCATGAGCAGCCCACGAGACAGCATCCACCACCGCCTCGAGCGCAAGCGCGGGCCGTCGGTGAGCAGCTGGGACAGCAAGCCGCGCAGTGACGACGAGAGCTGGTCCGAGACGGTCGTGGACTGCGGCTGGGGCCGGCTCATCTTCGGCCAGACCTTCAACGATGCTCAGCGTCTGGCGCGCTGCCTGCAAGACGAGCAGCCCGGACGCCGCGACGTGGCGCTCTACCTGCGCGATCCGCACGTAGTGCTGTCCTATGCGCCGCAGGACCTGTTCCTCGATCCCTCCCACACCTTCAGGCTCTGGTTCGAGCGCTACCAATTCACCCGCCGCCGGCCGAAGGGCTTCGTGGTGCGACTGCTCACCAGCCACTTGGATGCCGAGGCGGCGCACCGGCTCTACGCCGCGCGCAAGATGGTCCCGCCAGACCCGGACTTCATTTTTGGCCAGCGCGCTTCGCGGGTGCTGCACTACTGGGTGGCCGAAGATCTTCAGGACGGCGCCATCCTCGGCGTCGTCTGCGGCGTGGACCATGTCGAGGCCTTCGGCGACTACGAGCACGGCGCGAGCCTGTGGGCGCTGTGCGTGGACGCCCAGGCGCCGTACCCCGGTATCGGCGAGATGCTGGTGCGTCAGGTGGTGGAGTTCTATCAGGCGCGCGGGCGTGCCTTCCTGGACCTTTCGGTCATGCACGACAACCGCGGCGCCATCCGGCTCTACGAGAAGCTTGGCTTCGAGCGCGTGCCGGCCTTTTGCGTGAAAAACAAGAACGCCTACAATGAGCCGCTCTTCATCGGCAGGCAGCCCGAGGCCAACCTCAATCCCTACGCCACCATTATCGTCAACGAGGCGCGCCGGCGCGGCATCGGCATCGAGGTGATCGATACCGACGGCGGCTACTTCGCGCTCAGCCTCGGCGGGCGGCGCGTTGTCTGCCGCGAATCCCTGAGCGAGCTCACCACCGCCGTCGCCATGAGCCGCTGCGACGATAAAGCCGTCACCCAGCGGCTGCTGCGCCGCGCCGGGCTGAAGGTGCCGGAGCAGTGCCGGTACGAGGCGCTGGACCAGGCCGAGGCATTCCTCACCAAGCATAAGCGCGTGGTGGTCAAGCCCGCCCGCGGCGAGCAGGGGGCCGGCATCAGCGTGGACATCCGCTCCGTGAGCGACCTAGAGCGGGCCATCAAGGCCGCCCGGCGCATCTGCGAGACGGTGATCCTGGAGCAGTTCTGCGAGGGCGATGATCTGCGCGTCGTCGTCATCGACTTCGAGGTGGTCGCCGCCGCCATCCGCCGCCCCGCCCACGTGGTGGGTAACGGCCAGAACACCGTCAACGAGCTGATCCAGATCCAGAGCCGGCGCCGGCGCGCGGCCACCGGCGGTGAGAGCTCCATCCCGCTGGACGACGAGACCGAGCGCTGCGTGCGGCAGGCCGGTTACAAGATGGACGACACGCCGCCCGAAGGCGAGACCATCGTCGTGCGCAAGACCGCCAACCTGCACACCGGCGGCACCATCCACGACTGCACCGCGCAGTTGAGTCCGACCCTGGCTGCCGCGGCGCAGAAGGCCGCGCGCGAGCTTGACATTCCCGTCACGGGGCTGGACTTTCTGGTGCCGGACGTGGGCGGCTCCGAGTACGTCATCATCGAGGCCAACGAGCGCCCCGGGCTCGCCAACCACGAGCCGCAGCCCACCGCCGAGCGCTTTGTCGATCTGCTGTTTCCGCAGACCACGGCACGCCAGCATTCCCAGCGCTACGCTTGATGAGACCCACTGACCAGACCCACTGACGAGACTCACGCGTTTGAAAGCCGTCCCCATCGACAACGAATACCTGCTCGACATCCTGCTGCGGCTCCTGTTCACGCCGAGCCCGTCCGGCTACACCGACCGCGTCGTGCACCTGGTCTGTGAGGAGCTGGAGCGCATGGACGTGCCCTTCGAGCTGACCCGCCGCGGCGCCATTCGGGCCACGCTGAAGGGCGAGGCGCGCAAGCCGAACAAGGCCGTCGTCGCGCACGTGGACACCCTCGGGGCCATGGTCAAGGCGCTGAAGCCCAACGGACGGCTGCAACTGGTACCGGTGGGGCACTGGAACGCTCGCTTCGCCGAGGGCGCCCGCTGCACGCTCTTCACCGACTATGGCCAGCACCGCGGCACCATCCTGCCCATGAAGGCGTCCGGCCACACCTTCGGACCCGAGGTGGATACCCAGCCCACCGGCTGGGACCATGTCGAGTTCCGCATCGACGAGCGCGTGTTCGACATCGACGACCTGCTGCGGCTTGGCGTGCACGTGGGCGACTTCATTGCCATCGACACCACGCCCGAGATCACCGACACCGGCTTCATCAACTCCCGCCACCTCGACGACAAGGCCGGCGCCGCGCTGCTGCTCGCTGCCACCAAGGCGGTCAAAGAGCATCACATCCCGCTGCCGGTGGACTGCCATCCGCTATTCACCATCTCGGAGGAGGTCGGCTCCGGCGCCTCCGGCGCGCTGCACCAGGACGTCGCCGAGATGCTCACCATCGACAACGGCACCACGGCACCGGGGCAGAACTCCAGCGAGTTCGGCGTCACCATCTGCATGGCCGACATGGGCGGACCGTTCGATTACCACCTGACCCACCGCATCATCCAGATCTGCCAGGAGTTCCAGATCCCGCACCAGCGCGATGTCTTCAAGTACTACCGCTCCGACAGCGCCGCCGCGCTGGAGGCCGGCAACGACGTGCGCACCGCCCTGGTCACCTTCGGCGTGGACGCCAGCCACGGCTACGAGCGCGTGCACCAGGAAGCACTGGAGTCCATCGCCGGCCTGGTGGCCGTCTACATGCAATCCCCGCCGCTCTACGCCCGCGACCGCTACGAGATGGGCCCACGGGCCGGGTTCCCGACCATGCCTGGTTGAAGACGGGGCTAGGGGCTAGGGCCGGCGTGTCGGCCGGAGTGTCGCCCTCCAGGGCGACACTGAAGAGCGCGCTGGAGGGAGGAAGCGGCCATTCCCCCCGACGGCCAAGCTGGACGCCTCGGCCGATATGGTGCGCTACGCCCAAAGGCAGTTCGGCGCCGATCAGAGGCCGAACCTGCGCTTCGAGGCGGGTGACGCGCGCAGCCTTGGCTTCGATGCGCGCTTCGACCTGGTGGTCTCGTTCAACGCCCTGCACTGGGTGCCAGAGCAGGCGGATGCATCGCGCGGCATCCACCGGGCGCTGAAGCCGTATGGCCTGGCGCATCTGCGCCTGGTCACCCGCGCCGCGCTCACCAGCCTGGAAGAGGTCGCCGAAGCGGTCCGCCGCGAGCCGCATTGGGCCGACGCCTTCGCCAGCTTCACCGACCCCTGTGAGCATCGGCTCTCCGCCTACAACGCGACCTACCTCGAGCTGGCCCTGCGCACGGGGTCGGTCCTCGCATCCTTTGACGTGAAGCTCGTTGCCGCGGCGCAGCGGGCCGGCGTGACGATCTTCGGCGCAGCCTGATCGAGCGCGGGAGCGATGCCGCAAGCGGGCGCGCGGAGCAACGAGACAAGGGAAACGGCCGAGAAATTCGACATCTTCCCCGACATCGTCAACGAGAACGAGTTCTACATTCGCGCCAAGGAACGCGCCGGCAATCATCGTGCAATGATGGCGCGCTCGCTGTTTCATCAGCGGATGTTCGACTGGCTCGATGGCGTGCTGGCGGACGCCCCGTCCCAGGGCGGATGCTTGACCCTGTCTCTCAGTTTCAGCGGCTTGCGCCACTGAGGTCGGCGGCTCGCAATCGCCGACGATATCCGCGACGATGTGCGCGCCAACAGCTCGGTCAACGGCCCGATCCACGCGGAGGCGCGCATGAAGAAGCTCATCAACCGGCCCGAGGATGTCGTCGTCGAATCGCTGCACGGGCTCGCCGCGGCCCACGGCGACCTGCTGCGGGTCTCGTTCGATCCGCTCTTTGTCGTGCGCGCGGATGCGCCGGTGGCAGACAAGGTTGCGATCGTCTCCGGCGGCGGCAGCGGCCACGAGCCCCTGCACGCGGGCTTCGTCGGCCGGGGCATGCTCGACGCCGCCTGCCCGGGCGAGGTCTTCACCTCGCCGACGCCGGACCGCATCGAGGCCGCCACCCGCGCCGTGGTGAGCGGCAGGGGCGCGCTGCATATCGTCAAGAACTACACCGGCGATGTGCTGAACTTCGAGACCGCCGCCGAGCTGTGCCGCGCCGACGGCATCGAGGTGGAGGCGGTGGTCGTCGCCGATGACGTCGCGGTGGAGGACAGCACCTTCACCGCCGGCCGGCGCGGTCTCGGCACCACGGTGCTGCTGGAGCGCCTGCTCGGTGCCGCGGCGGAGCGTGGTCTCGGGCTCGACGCGCTGGCGGCGCTGGCCCGGCGCATCTGCGACACCGGGCGCTCCATGGGCGTCGCGCTGACGCCCTGCACGGTGCCGGCGGCGGGCCGTCCTACCTTCACGCTCGCCGACGACGAGATCGAGATCGGCGTCGGCATCCACGGTGAGCCGGGGCGCGAGCGCGCCAAGCTGCGCCCGGCGCGCGAGCTGATGGAGCAGGTCGCCGGGGCCGTCATCGACGACCTGCCGTTTCGCGATGGCGACGATGTCATCGTGCTGCTGAACGGCATGGGCGGCACGCCACTCATGGAGCTTTACCTGCTCTACAACGAGCTCCACCGCATCGTCGCCGCGAAGGGGCTGCGCGTGCGCCGGCGCCTGGTCGGCAACTACATCACGTCGCTGGAGATGGCCGGCTTCTCGCTGACATTGCTGAAGGCCGACGACGAGCTCGTCGCGCTGTGGGACGACCCGGTGCTGACACCGGCGTTGCGCTGGGGCTGCTGATGGCGACGCTGGCCCGGTTCGCCGCTTGGATCGCGCGGCTCGACGCGGTCTACGCGGAGCAGAAGGACTATCTGACCGATCTCGACGCCGCCATCGGCG
The DNA here is from genome assembly GCF_022340605.1 of Thiohalocapsa sp. Lineage (GTDB taxonomy): Bacteria > Pseudomonadota > Gammaproteobacteria > Chromatiales > Chromatiaceae > Thiohalocapsa. Next base: position 3,393 of record NZ_JAJDNQ010000062.1, on the reverse strand, counting down.
ACGCCGACCACGGCATCAACATGGCGCGTGGCTTCGCGGCCGCCCACCAGGCTATCGTCGCCGCGCCGCCGGCGGACGTCGGCGCGCTGCTGAAGGCCGTCGCGATGACGCTGATTCGCACCGTCGGCGGCGCCTCCGGGCCGCTCTACGGGACCTTCTTCCTGCGTGCGGCGCCGGTGGCCGGTGCCGTCGCCGAGGTCGATGCGGCCGGGGTCGAAGCGCTGTTCGCCGCCGGTGCCGCCGGCATCGCCGAGCGCGGCAAGGCCGTCGTCGGCGACAAGACCATGATCGATGCCTGGGGGCCGGCCGTGGAGGCGCTCGGCGCGAGCCGTGCCGCCGGCGGCGCCGTCGCCGACATGCTCGCCGCGGCCGCCGCGGCTGCCGCCGCCGGTCGCGACGCGACCCTGCCACTCGTCGCGCGCAAGGGCCGGGCCAGCTACCTCGGCGAGCGCAGCCGCGGGCACATCGACCCCGGCGCGGCGTCCACGGCGCTGCTGCTCGCGGCGGCGCACGAGACCCTCGGCTGAGCCTCCAGGGCAACCCGGCGATGACCATGGCGGCTCGGGTCGGCCTCGTCGTCGTCTCCCACAGCCGGGCGCTCGCGGAGGCCGTCGCCCGGCTCGCCATGGCGGTCGGACAGGGGCCGCTGCCGATCGCGTTCGCTGGTGGCGTCGGCGATGCGCACGACGCCCTCGGCACCGATGCGACCGACATCCTCGATGCGATGCTGCGGGTCGACTCCGCCGCCGGCGTGCTGGTGCTCGCCGACCTCGGCGGCGCGCTGCTAGCCGCGGAGACCGCGCTGGAGCTCGCCGAAGGCCAGCTCGCGGGGCCGGCGCGGCTGGTCGCGGCGCCGCTGGTGGAGGGCGCCGTCGCGGCGGCGGTGCAGATCGGGCTCGGCGCCGATCTCGACACCGTCGCCCGCGAGGCCCTCGGCGCGCTGGCACCGAAGCAGGCACAGTTGGCCGGCTGCGATGCCGCCGCGCCGCCAAGCCCCGCTGCCCCGAGCGCCGCCGTGCAGCAAGTCACCGACGGCGCCGAGCCGCCCGGCATCCGCGAGCGCTTTCGCATCGACATCGATCACGGCCTGCACCTGCGCCCGGCCGCGGCGCTGGTGGCGACCATCGGCCGCTTCGGTGCCACGGCCTGGCTGCGCCGCGCCGATGCCCCCGGCGCCTGGGGCGACGCGCGCAGCCTGAACGCCATCGCGACCCTCGGCATCGACCGCGGTGATGTGATCGAGATGACTGCCGACGGCGCCGACGCGCCCGCGCTGCTCGCGGCAGTCCGGGCGCTGGTGGCGCGGGGCTTCGGCGAGGCCGGACGCACGCCGGCGGCTGACGCTGCCGGCGGGCCCGCGGCAACGCCGCCCGGCGATCTTCCTGCGGCATCGGCGGGCACGGGTGCGATCCTGACCGGCATGCCGGCAGCGCCCGGCCTCGCCGTCGGAACGCTCGCCGTGCTCGCCGCCGCGTCGGTGCTCGTCGACGCTGGCGACCCCCCGGTGCGCTCGGCGCCGCTCGCCGAGGCAGAGGTCGAGGCCGCGCTGGAGCCGGTGCGCGCGGCGCTCGGCCGCGTCGGCGCGAGGCTGCGTGAGCAGTCGAGGGCCGCCCGTGCACGCGCGCGCGGCGATGCCGCCGGCATCGCCGAGGCGCAGGCGGCCGTGCTCGCGGACCCGGCGCTGGAGACCGGCGTGCGCGCGCTGCTGCGCGATCGCGTCTGCGATGCAGTAACCGCTTTTCGGCTGGTGGCGGCGCGGCTCGCGGCCGGCTATCGCGCGCTGGCGGACGCGTATCAGCGCGCCCGTGCCGCCGATGTCGAGGATGCGGCGGGGCAGGTCCTCGCGCTGCTCGCGCGGGCTCCCGAGCCAGCGCCGGGGACCTTGGCGGCGCTGCCCGCGGGGGCCATCCTGGTCGTCGATAAACTGACGACGTCGCAGGCCCTGGCCCTCGATCCGGCGCGCGTTGCTGGCGTCGCGAGCGCGCGTGGCTCCCGTGACGCCCACGCCGCCATCATCGTTCGCGGGCTCGGCTTGCCGATGGTGACCGGGCTCGCTTTGCCGGCCGGCGGGAGCCGGCTCGACGGCGTGGCGGCGGTCCTCGATGGCGACGCCGGCACGCTGGAGCCGGCGCCCGGCCCGGCGCGGCTCGCGGCCGCCCGTGCCCGTCTCGCCGAGGCGGCGCGTGCCGCCGCCGCGCTGCGCGAGCGCCCGCGGCAGCCGGGCGTGCTCGCGGACGGCAGCCCGCTCCCGGTGCAAGCCAGTGTCGCGAGCGCCGCCGACGCCCGCGCCGCGGCCGCGGGCGGCGCGCAGGGCATCGGCCTGCTGCGCACCGAGCTGGCCCTGCTCGACGCGGAGCAGGTGCCGGATGAGGACGCGCAGGTCGCGCGCCTGGCGCCCATCCTCGCCGCCTTCCCCGAGACCGGCGCGGACGACAGGCCGCCGCGGCTGCGTCTGTTCGACATCGGCGGCGACAAGCCGCTGCGCGCCCTCGCCCTGCCCGTGGAGGCGAACCCGTTTCTCGGGCTGCGCGGCGTGCGGCTGCTCGCCGACCCCGCCTTCCACGCGCTGCGCGATACGCAACTCCGGGCGCTGCTGCGCGCCGGGGCCGGCAGGCGGATCGGGATCATGATCCCGATGGTCGCCACCGCGGCCGAGATCGACGCGATCCGCGCCGCGCTCGCCGGCGCCCATGCCGACCTGGCGCGTGCCGGTGTCGCGCATGCCTGGCCGTTGCAGCTCGGGATCATGGTCGAGACGCCCGCGGCCGCGCTCGCCGCCCCGCAGCTCGCCGCGCGCTGCGACTACTTCTCCCTGGGCACCAATGACCTCACGCAGTACGTGATGGCCGCCGAGCGCGGCAATGCCGCCGTTACCGGGCTGGCCGATGGTCTCCACCCCGCGGTGCTGCGCGCCGTCGCGCTCACCTGCGACGCGGCCCGCGCCGCCGGTATCCCGGTGGGCGTCTGCGGCGAGCTGGGCGCCGACCCGCTCGCGATCCCGCTGTTGATCGGCCTCGGCGTCGGTGAGCTGAGCGTGCATCCGGCCGCGGTGCCGGTGGTGAAGGCCCGGCTCGCCGGGCTGTATCCGGCGGCCTGCCGGGCGCTGGCCGAGCGCGCGCTCGGCTGCACCGATGCGGCGGCGGTGCGGGCGCTGGTGCTCGCGATGGACGGCCGGACGGACTAGCCGAAGGCGAGCCGCTGTTCCGTGCCGTCGGCCTGTTGGGTGATGACCTCAAAGCCGCAGTCGACGAGGTCGGCATGCAGCGTCGCGGTGTCGCTGCCGTTGCGCCAGGTGAGCTCTAGCCTGCGGTCGTCGGTGTCGGCGACGGTGAGCGCGCCGCGGAACGCGGGCGAGGTGTTGCGCAGCCGGATCAGGGTGAGCTGGTCGCGGAC
>NZ_JAJDNQ010000040.1 GCF_022340605.1 Thiohalocapsa sp. | reverse complement strand
TCCACGGCTGGGCGCAGCGGCTCGATGAGGTCCGAGGCCAGCGACTCGCGGCCGAAGTCGAGCCGGTGATAGAAGCCGATGATCGGGTCGAGCCCGGCGATGTGGCAGGCGCGCACCGCCTCGTAGTGGAGCAGGGTGTAGCCGAGCGAGAGCGCGGCGTTGACCGGGTCCTTGGGCGGGCGGCGGTTGCGGCCCGCGAAGCCGAGGGCGGGCGCAAAGAGGTGTGTGAAGCCCGCGAAGTAGGCCGCCGCGGCGGCGCCCTCGACGCCGCGCAGGGTGTCCATGTCCAGTGTCGGCTCGGCGCGCAGCCGGGCGCGGGCGGCGCCGAGCCGCTCCAGCGCCTGGTGCAGTGGATGGCGCAGGTCCGTCCGCTCGGCCAGTGCGCGGCGCAGCAGCCGCTGCTGGCGGTGCAGCTTGCCGCGCACCAGCCGCCGCGCCCAGGCGCTGCACCAGCCGGCGTCCTGATAGCGCTGGTATTGGCCGACGCGCCGCGCGCCGTCGTTGTGGCCTTTGCCGTGCACCAGGGCGGTCTTGCCGGCGTTGCGGCCGCCGAAGGCGACGATGCCGACGCCGGCGTCCGCCAGCCGCGCCAGCAGGCTGCTCTGCAGGGTGACGGCGCTGTGCATGACGACGGTGTCGAGCAGGTGCAGCGGCACGGTGCCACGGCGCGCTTCGCCGGCGTAGACCGCCAGGGCGTTGCCTTCCAGCTTCAGCGCCAGGTCGCGCCGGTCGAGATACAGGGTGCTCATGGATGCCCTCCGCGGCGGTGGCCGTCATCCAACATAGAACCAGGGCGGGTCCGCCGGCTTCACGGCACGGCCGAGCACGCGGCACTTGCCGCGCGGCTCCAGGCGCAGCAGCGCGAAGCGGTCCTCGACGGGGTCCAGGATGCCGCGCGTGCCGGCCAGCAGCGCGGCGCGCTCGGCGGGCGAGAGGAAGCACTCGAACACCGACTTCTGCCGGCCGCTGGCGTAGCCCTTGAGCAGTTTCAGGGCGTCGCGCAGGCGGCCGTCATCGGCGATGTCGTAGGCGGCGATGTAGAGCTTGCGTTGTGACATTCCGTGATCCTGGGCGTGTCATGACGCCGGTTCCGGGTTTGCAAGGTTGCGTTTTTTTTGCCGGCAACGACGGCCTTGACCATTGTTTCGGCCACCTGGTGTCGAAGCGCCCGGGACGCGGAGCGTCCGCTCTTGCTCCCACGCTGGAGAGACTGTGAAAGTAGTCGGTGTAGGTCGGGTTAGCGCAGCGTAACCCGACGACGGGCGTCCGTAAGCCATTGTTTGTCCAGCTGCCCCATCGCTAACCCGATCTACGATCCGCGTGTTTTCGGCGTTGCGAGCAACGCTTTCACGGCCTCTTTGCTCATCCATCCGCGACGTTTCAGTCGTGCACGGCGGCGGCGATGGCGCATCTCGGAGCACGCGCTCAGCCCGCGCCGATCCACGCCCGGAGCGCCGCGGGCAGCTCCGGCAGCCGGCGGCCGGCGCAGACGCGGATGCGCAGGTCCGCCGCCCGGCGCAGCACGTGGGCGGGCAGCTCGCGGTAGCTCACCAGCAGGGCCTTGGCTTGCAGGCCGCCGAGCAGATCGCCCAGGGCATCGAGGCGGTAGAGGGCGTCGGCACCGGGGTCGGGCGCGTTGGCGCCGCGCCAATTGCGCGTCTTGCACTCCACCAGGTAGAGCCGGTTCTCGGCGAGGCAGGCGACGTCGATCTCGTTTGGCACCAGGTCGCCGCGGGCCGTCTCGCGCTGGATGCGCAGCGAGCGGGCCAGGTCCTGGATCTGCCGCGGCGCCGCGCCGGCGGCTTCGTCTTCGGTCGCGCGCAGGGCCGCGCGCAACTCGCGCAGGCAGGCGTGGACGTGGCCCTCCAGCCAGCCGCCGTTGGCGTAGAAGCGGGCCTCCTCGTCCGGGAACACCAGCCGGTCATGGTCGATGCCGAGCAGCCCCGCGTCGGCGAAGCGCCTCACCAGGGCGCCGAAGTCCGCATCGCGCATGCGGTCCGCGTCGATGGGTGGCGAGCGCAGCGTGCGCTCCGCGGCATTGGCCAGGTAGTTGAGCGTGCCGAGCGGGCGGCCGATGCGCTCGTTCTCGGCCACCAGCCAGTCCGTCAGCGCCCGGCGCGGCGCCGGAACCGCGTCGTCCACGCGGCCTTCCACGCGCGAGCCGTGCGCGGCCAGAAAGTCGTCCAGCCCGACGCGGTTCGCCAGCGCATGGTTGGCGCGCTCCGCCGGCTGCAGCCAGATGAGCCGGTCCTGCTCCGGGTGCACGTAGTACACCGGCAGGCCGTAGGCGCGGAACACGTCGAACGCGGCGATGGCCATGGGCTTGGTGCCGCCGGTGGCGTTGAGCGCGAGGGCGCCGGCGTCTGCCGCCGCACGCTCCGCCTCCAGCAGCTCCAGCACCCGGAACTGGATGTGCTCCAGGTCCCAGGCATCGTCGATGGGCCAGTGCGTCACGCGCACCCCGCGCGGCGCCAGCACCGACTCCAGCCAGGCCGCCCGCCGCGCCATGTCCGGGCTCACCAGCAGCACCACCCGCGCCGGGCGCACGTCCGGGTCCAGCGCCGGGGTGAGGTTGGGCGTCGCCTGGGCGGAGATGAGCAGCAGGTGGATCGGTGTCGCTGCCGCGTCACGTGCCGGCGTTGGATGTTCTGTCATGGTGTCCTCCAGTCAGCGGGCGAGCCGCAACGGCCCGAAGCTGGTGTACTCGCCGCCGCCGTACTGCCACAGCATGACCCGGCAGGTGTTGGCGAATTCCCGGAACCGGCGCCGCTCGCGCCGGCGCCGGCCGAGGCTCACCTCCCACCATGTCCAGATGACCGGGAAGGTGATGACGAGCCCGAGCACGATGCCGATCGGGTCCAGGTAGGCGTTAATGAAGCCGGAGACGGGCTGCCACATCAGTCAGGTCCTGCCGATAAGGCGCGGGCGGAGTGCCGCGTGAACAAGGCGCGGGCAGCAAGGCGTTCACCACCGCCGGCACGTCTCGCCACCGGCTGCGCAGCCTGACGGATCCGCGCGTCGCACACCGCCAGCGCAAGGTTGCAAGCCACGGCGTTGATCATGATTCAGGCCGGCGTGGCAGCAGCACTCCCGTGGGAGCGGCACTCTCGGTGCCGCGACGGCGCCGCGACCGGGCGGCAAGCCAGGGCGCCAGACCCCAACACCCCCAAGCCGCCGCAACAGCCAGCCCCCGTCGCGCCACAAACAGCAGTGGCGCTCCCACAACCCCCGCACCGTGGCAGCGGCACTCCCGTGGGAGCGGCACTCTCGGTGCCGCGACCGGGCGCCCGTCGCGCCGAGGACGGCGCTCCCACGGGGCGGGGCCGAGTCATGATCGATGACCAATCCACCGGCTCGATACCGAGCCGAGCGCGCGCTGCCCTCGGCAGATCGATCGGGCCGCACCTGCCGTGGGAGCGCCGTCCTCGGCGCGAAACGGCGCCGGCAGGCGGGCCAGCGCGGTCACGTCAAGCGCTCGAGCCAGCCCAGCTCATAGGGCACCTGCGCCATCTCCGTGGCGCTCAGCACCGCCCCCTCCGGCAGCCGCCCGCGCAGGCGCAGAACCAGCGCCGCGTCGCCCGCCTCCATCGCGACGCTGACGCGGTTCACCGGCACCGCCATGCCCAGCAATTGCGACAGGAATGCCGCCGACGACGCATGGCCGACGGCGGACAAGAAGCCATCGGCGAGTCGCGCGCGGGCATCATCCGGCGCAATCGGCCCGGAGAAGCGGAACTCGCCGTAGGCGGTCAGGATCGGGGTGTTCAGCAAGTAGATCATGCGTCCGTCATCATGCAGGTTATTGCTCGGTGGCTGTCTTCCGGCCCCCCGGGGCATTCGCGCCGCCTGCTACCGGGTGCCGCGCCCGCCATCACCCTGCCTGCCGGTGGTGTGATTGCCCGGGCGATGATCCGACAGGATGATCACCTGCCCCTCATCGGCGTCCGCCTCGTGCCCCGCGCGGATCTGCGGCTGGCCGCTGCCCGAGCGATGCGTGCCCACCAGATAAATGCTCGTAACACCCAACTCCTCCGCCACCTGAAACGCGCCGACGCTCATCACCGCCGTGCCGCTGGTGACATCCACGCAGATCTCCTCCGGGCGGAAGCGGGCGAGCATCTCCGCCAATAGCTGCCGGCAATGGGCCTTGATAGTGGGCAGGTCGAAGGCGTCCGCCAGGCACTCCTCGTTGACATCGCCGGGCCCATGCAGGCACCGCGTCTCCGGAAACCTCGCCAGCACCGCGCCCGCGGCGGCCCGAGTGCGCTCCGTCCACACCAGCTCCGCCCGCGCATAGCGCATCTGGCACAGATGCCACTGCATCAGCGGCTCCGGCCCCGCCATGATCAGCGCGGCACGAAAGCCCGCCCCCTGCATCGGCACCCCCGCGCGCCGATAGCTCTGCGCCAGCTCCTGCCGGGCCGCGTACAACGGCAGCGCCACCGCCCAGCCCAGCGCCAAAGACAGCGCACCGAGCACGGTGAACGCCTTGTCCAGCCAGGCGACCGGCGAATCCTCGCCCAGACCGTTCAGCAGCCAGCCGACCCACGCGCTCAGCCCAAGCACCGCGGTCACCACCGCCACGCCGCTGATCCAGGGGTGGAGCCGAGCCCGGCGCAAGAGCCAGAGCCAGGCAGCGTCGAATCGGGCGCGCAGCGCGGAACGCAACATCATTCAAAACCTCCTCCTCATCATCATCCTCAGCCGGTTGCCAACGCCCCCGGCGGATCAAATCGTGGCGTCGCGAATGCATGCGACTGCCACGCCCAGCGCGGGGTCCAGCAGCATCCACGCCCGATCCGCGGTCAGTGCAATGGCGTTGCGCTGGCGTGTCAGCCTCAATCGCTCCAAGTGATCGGGTCTCTGACAGGTTGGCATCGTACTGGCAGGTTTCTTGGTGGCTGGCGGGTGAGTGCTCGGCGCCAAGTTGGGCGTGTCCGGTTGCATGGCTCCGATGGCAACTCCAAAACCGGCTAAGCAAGGGCTCAGAAACAACGTGAACACCGAAGTGTGGATAAGCGAAGAGACCATGAAAGTATTCGGTGTAGGTCGGGTTAGCGCAGCGTAACCCGACGCTGCGGCGGGGTAACCCATTGACTGTCGGGTTACGCTATCGCTGACCCGAGCTACGATCCGCTCGTTTTCAGAGTTGCGAGCAATACTTTCACGGTCTCGAAGCGCATCCGCCGTGTTGGCTGCATCTAG
>NZ_JAJDNQ010000031.1 GCF_022340605.1 Thiohalocapsa sp. | reverse complement strand
ACGTAGGGCGTCTCGCCGCAGCCGACGCAGGCGCCGGAGAACTCGAACAGCGGCTGCATCATCATCGCGTGCTTGATCTTGGTGCCGTCGAGCTTGGTGCGGTCATACTCGGGCAGGGACAGGAAGAAGTCCCAGTTCGGCACCTCCAGGGCGTGCCGCTCCTCGGCCGGGCGCATGTTGAGCGCCTTGCGCTTGGGGTCCTTGCGATCGCGGATGGGGCAGACCTCGGCGCACAGGCCGCAGCCGGTGCAGTCGTCCGGCGCCACCTGGTAGGTGACATGGTAGTCGGAGGGGAAGTCCTTGCCCTTGATGGCCGCGTGCTGGAAGCCCTCCGGCGCGTCGTTGGTGAGCTCCGCCGGATAGACCTTGGCGCGGATGGCCGCGTGCGGGCACACCAGCGGGCACTTGCCGCACTGGGTGCAGAGGTCGTCTTCCCACTTCGGCAGCTCCAGCGCGATGTTGCGCTTCTCGAAGCGGGTGGTGCCAGTGGGCCAGGTGCCGTCGGCGGGCATCAGGCTCACGGGCAGCTCGTTACCGCGGCCGGCGATGAGGGTTGCCGTGACGTGCTTGACGAAGTCCGGTGCGCTGTCCGGCACCACCGGCGGGCGCTCGAAATCGCTGGTCGCCTGGTCCGGCACCTGCACCTGGTGCAGGCCGTCCAGCGCCGCGTCGATGGCGGCATAGTTGCGGTCGAGCAGGCGCTGGCCCTTCTTGCCGTAGGTCTTCTTCACCGCCTGCTTGATCTGCTCGATGGCCTCGTCCTTCGGCAGGATGCCGGAGATGGCGAAGAAGCAGGTCTGCATGATGGTGTTGATGCGCCTGCCCATGCCCGTCTTCTCGGCGATGTCGTAGGCGTCGATGACGTAGAAGTTGAGCCCCTTGTCGATGATCTGCTGCTGCATGGACCGCGGCAGGTCGTCCCAGACCTTGTCCGCCGGCGTCGCGGAGTTGAGCAGGAAGGTGCCGCCGGTCTTGGCCTTGCCGAGCATGTCGTAGCGGCGCAGGAAGGTCGGCTGGTGGCAGGCGACGAAGCTCGCCTCGCCCTCGCCGACGAGGTAGGTGCTGTCGATGGGCCTGGGGCCGAAGCGCAGGTGCGAGATGGTGATGGCGCCGGCCTTCTTGGAGTCGTACTCGAAGTAGCCCTGGCCGAAGTTGGGCGTCTCCTCGCTGATGATCTTGATGCTGTTCTTGTTGGCGGACACGGTGCCGTCCGAGCCCAAGCCGTAGAACACGCAGGCGGTGACGCCCTCGGTGGCGTCCGGCTTGAAGCTCGGGTCCCAGTCCAGGCTGGTGTGGCCCACGTCGTCGATGATGCCGACGGTGAACTTGTTCTTCGGCTGCTCTTGGGTGAGCTCGTCCAGCACGCCCTTGACCATCGCTGGCGTGAACTCCTTGGACGACAGGCCGTAGCGCCCGCCGACCACGCGCGGCATAGCGGCCATGCTGCCGTCGGCGACCGCCTCTGCGAGCGCGGTAACGACGTCCTGGTACAGCGGCTCGCCGTTCGCGCCCGGCTCCTTGGTGCGGTCGAGCACGGCAATCTTCTGCGCCGTCGCTGGCAATGCAGCGAGCAGGTACTTGGGGCTGAAGGGGCGGAACAGCCGCACCTTGATGAGACCAACCTTCTCGCCGCGGGCGGCGAGGTGCTCCACCGCCTCCTGCGCGGCGCCGATGCCTGAGCCCATCAGCACGACCACGCGCTCGGCATCCGGCGCGCCGATGTACTCGAACACCTTGTACTGCCGCCCGGTGAGCTGGGCGAACTGGTCCATGCGCGCCTGCACGATGTCGGGCACCTTGGCGTAGAAGGGATTGACCGTCTCGCGGCCCTGGAAGTACACGTCCGGGTTTTGCGAGGTGCCGCGGATGAAGGGGTGGTCCGGGTTCATGCCGCGGGTGCGATGGGCGGTGACCAGTTCTTCGTCGATCATCGCGCGGATGGTCTCGATCGGCAGCTTGTCGATCTTGTTGACCTCGTGCGACGAGCGGAAGCCGTCGAAGAAGTGCAGGAAGGGCACCCGGCTCTCCAGGGTCGAGGCCTGGGAAATGAGCGCGAAGTCCATGATCTCCTGCACCGACGCCGAGCAGAGCATCGCGTAGCCGGTGGCGCGGCAGGCCATCACGTCGCCGTGGTCGCCGAAGATGGACAGCGCCTGCGCCGCCAGCGAGCGCGCCGACACGTGCAGCACCGTCGGCGTCAGCTCGCCGGCGATCTTGTACATGTTCGGGATCATCAGCAGCAGTCCCTGCGACGCGGTGAAGGTGGTGGACAGCGAGCCGCCCTGCAGCGCGCCGTGGATGGCGCCGGCGGCGCCGGCCTCGCTCTGCATCTCGACGACGTCCGGCACCGTGCCCCAGAGGTTCTTTACGCCGAGGGAGGACCACTCATCCGACCATTCGCCCATGGGCGAGGCCGGCGTGATGGGGTAGATCGCGATGACCTCGTTGGTGAGGTGCGCGACATAGGCGGCGGCTTCGTTGCCGTCGAGGGTGACCATCTGGTGCTGCGACATGGATACTTCCCGCAATTGAGAATGACTGCAAAAACAGACTGCGTGATGAGGATGGGAGGGTTCGCGGCGCCGGGCGCGCCGCGCGGCCTGCCTTGGGCAGCGACTATATCCGCAACTGCCCGGGGCACCACTGATCCAGGTCCAAGCCGCGTCGATAATCACGGCGGGGCATGATCCGGGTCAGTCAAGCGTCAGTTGCCCCCATGCAGAGCATTGACGCTGCAAGGACGACTGCGGTTCCCGGGTGTGTTAACAGGGGCATGCCGTGCATGGCGGTCCAATGCCGCGGGCCGCGGCAAGCGGCGTTGCCCGGCGGGGCCCGAACAGCGTAGAGGGGAGTCGCTGCCGGCGTCCATGATTGATTCTGGCCCTTTTGCTTTTCGCTGCCGGGGCCGGTAAGAAGTCTGCCATGGTTGCCGTGCCCACAGACATGTCCGTCAGCTTCCGCGGTATGCGCGAGGAGGACCTTCCCGCGGTGCTGGTGTGCGAGCGCGCGGGCTATGGCTCGCCGTGGTCCGAGGGCATCTTCCGCGATTGTCTGCGGGTGCGCTACACCTGCCTGGTGGCGGAGACCCGGGACATGATCGTCGGCCACGGCATCATGTCCGTCGCCGTCGGCGAATGCCACCTCCTCAACCTCTGTGTGCACCCGCTGTTCCAGCGGCTCGGCATTGGCCGGCGCATGCTGCGGCGGCTGCTGGCGCTGGCGCGCCGCGAGGAGGCCGACTCTGCCTTTCTGGAGGTGCGGATGTCCAATGCCGGCGCGATCAGGCTCTACCGCAGTGAGGGCTTCGACGAGATTGGCCTTCGCAAGGGCTACTACCCGAGTGCGGATGCCGATCCGAGCCGGCGGGAAGATGCGCTGATGATGGGGCGGGCGTTGTAGCCGCTGTTTCCTGGATTGCTTGCAGGGCCGAAATCTTTGCAGATGCGTCAAGTTTTGTGTGCATCGCAGCACCTATCAGAAAGGGCCAAGGGCCGGAACAGCGGTCGAGCGGAGGTGTGCGGTCGCGTTTCGGGGCTTGGCCCTCGGCCCTCGGCGTCTGTTGCATGCCGCCTTATGCCGTTGTCGGTCTGAGGCAGCGCCTCGCTAGCGTGTGATCCGGCAAGGTTGGTGAGCAACCGCCGCGCCGGGAGCAGGACCCGCGGCGGAGCCAAGCCGCTGGCCGGCCTACCGAGCCATGCTGGCGGGAGCCGCAGCGGGATAGGGTGGCTCGGGGAGGTGCGGAGGGGGGCCGAGGACAAATTGGCGCCCGTCGCGACGGGAGGACCTGCGGCGTGCCGGTGCTGCCGGCTTGGGTGCCGCGGCTCGGGCGCCGAAGAGTGAAGACCCGCGGTCCGAGATGCCGGGCGCGGGTGCAAGCGCGGGTGCAGGCCTCAGCTCGCCACGGCGAAGTCTCGCGATTGAAGCTCCCGCGCCAGCGCCGTGGCGGTTGCGGGTCCTACCGTCCCGTCCACGACGAGCCCAGCGGCACGCTGGAAGCGCATCACGGCGATAGCGGTCGTCGCGCCGAGATGCCCGTCCTCGGCCAGCTCGTAGCCGAGGGCGTTCAGGTGCTGTTGCAGCTCCAGGACATCATCACCGCGGCTGCCGCGCCTGAGCCGTCTACCGGCCTCGCAGCGGCCGTTCAGTGCCTCCAGGGCGGCTTCCGTCTTCGGCCCGAGGATGCCGTCCACGGTGAGCCCGTGCTCAGCCTGGAAGCGGCGCACCGCCGCCGTTGTCGCCGGGCCGAAGTCCCCGTCCAGCATCAGCCCATGGCCGAGGCGGCGGAGCAGTTGCTGAATGCGCGCAACTTCGGCGCCGCGGCTGCCGAGGCGCAACAGGCTTTCGTCCACCGCGTCGGTCTGCTGTCCTGCATGCCGGCGATGCGCCTCGTGCAGGTTCTCGTGGTAGTGCTGACGGCGATATCCGGGGCCATTGTAGCCGCGCGCGAAGGCCGCCCAGTCGTGGTGGCGCAGCGCATCACCGAGGCCGCGCTTGTCGATGAAGCGCATCATGAGCCGCGTCTGACCGCCGATGCCCGCGACGGCCTCACCCACCAGCGCCTGCACCGACGGGTAGCCGAGCCACTGCCAGTGGACCCCCAGGACGTTGCCGATGCCCCAGGAGCATGCCTCCAGGGCCGCGCACTCGTTCATGGCGCGTGCGCGCTCCAGCATGCGATAGCGCGCCCGTTGCGAGTGTGGGTTCTTGATGACGCCGCCGTGGGGCGCCGCGAGCCCCGCCGCTTCCGCCGCGGCGCGTAATGCCGGCGGCAGCAGCTTGTAGAAGTAGTGCGCGTTCCAATAGATGCGGGGCATTGCCCGGCCGTTGATGTCCGCGTAGGCCAGGCCGTCGCCCTCCACCTCGGCCACGGCCAGCAGTGCCGCAACGTCGATGCCCAAAGCCTTTGCGGTCTCGGTGATGTCCCGCACGATCTCGGAAGTGAATGCCATTTTAGCCTCCCAGGGTAGCGATCACCGTGCGGGCAGTGGACCGATGAGCACCGCTGCCGGCTTTGGTGACAGCCATTAATGGATCGTCTGAAGCGCCGAAATCTTTCCAGATGCGTAAAGTTTTGTGTGCACCGCAGCACCTACTCGGAAAGGGCCGAGGGCCAAGGCCCGGAACGGTCGTCGACCCGAGCTGTGCGGTCGCGTTTCGGGGCTCCGCCCCGGCCCTCGGCTCTCGGCGTTTGTTGCATGCCGCCTCATGCCGTTGTCGGTCTGAGGCAGCGCCTCGCTCGCGTCTTTCCCGCGCCCCAATTGGCATGCGCAATTGCCGCCTGACGCTGACGAGATGCGGCAAGCATAAGTCGCCGCGTGTCGCATGACGGCTGTTGGTGATTAAATGCCGCGGATGCTTTCAAATTTCGCTCGGAGCGCTGTCGTATACGTTGTGTGTTCGTCTCGCTCGGAGATGTGGCAATTTATTGCCCTCAGTCAGCCCAATTGCGGATTAAATCGCCATGGCGTAAGCCCGCACCCGCAGTGGAGCGCGGGTTATGCTGTGTTCGCGAGCGCGTGACCACCGGTGCCAGAGCGCGCCGCGGCCCGCGTCATCGACTCGTACGGAGGTTCAAGCGCCATGGCGAAGAGGCAACGCAGAGTGTTTTCCGCGGCCTTCAAGGCAGAGGTCGTCCGTCGACACTTGCTGCAGCGCGTGTCGGCGCAGGACATCTGTACCGAGCATGATCTGCATCCGCTCCTGTTCAAGCGCTGGGTGCGCGAGTTTCTTGCGGCCGGCGCGGATGCCTTCGACCGCAGGCGCGCGGCCGAGGAGTTCAGGCTGCGCATAAGGCTCGGTGAGTTGGAGATGGAACTGGCGCGCAGGCGCCGGTTGCTGAGAGATGTCCGCCAGGCATTGGCAGAGCCTGATCCGCCGCTAGCCCCAGCCGAAAACTGCTGAAGGGTCGCTTGGCGCCGGCGCGCGCCCGCGCTGCTGAGGCACCGCAGGTCTCCTGGATAGCCTGTCCTCCCGGTCGCCCGGTCGCCCGGTCGCGGCGAGCGCGTTTTGTCGGACACTGAAAGTGTATATCGCTGTCGGTGCCGCTTTCCCGAATGTGCTCCTCCCGCTTCAGTTGCAATTGGAGTGCGTCGCCGACTGTTTTTTGCGGCAATGCGCGGAAACCGTCAACGCGGATAACGGATTAACGCCGGAGAGCGAACGTTCGCATTCGCGTCGCACGTTCCGTCGGCATTGCTCGACATGTGCATCCATTGCACGGGCAAGTGCCCTGATGAAAGCCTTGATACTGCCCCGTGGAGTGCAGTCGATCAGGGAGGGACATCGGAGCGTATACGCCCGAGTGGGGCAGGGATTTCGCAGCCCCACTTGGGAGATAACAAGCAATGTGTACGACGCACAACATGCACCGGGCGGAGGTCAAGCTTGGCCTCGTGATGACGGTGCTGCAGGAAGGCAGGCGGCCCGGCACCGTCTGTCGAGAGTTGGATGTCCCGCAGTCACTGTACTACCGGTGGCTGCGGCAATTCGTCGATCATGCCGCTGCTCGCGTGTCGGGAAGGGCGCCCGAGCGTGCCGCACTGGAGGAGCGGATCGCGGCGCTGCGTGCCGAGCTCGATGCGGTCGAGGGGCATATCGAAGCAGAGCTGGCAGCGCTCACGCGGCGCCGCTTGGCGCGATGGGGCCCGCTAAGTGGGAAATGGATAGCAGCGGAGGTGCGCGATCAGGTGGTGGAGTTCGTGAACATCTGGGTCGGTGCACGGGCCGCCAAGACGACACAACTGCTGCGCTGGCTCGGCATATCGGCCGCAAAGTTCTATAACTGGCGCCGCCGCAAGGGGCAACCGAACCGCCACAACGGCCAGGTGCGCCGAAAGAACTGGGTCTCCGAGCAGGAGCGCCGGCACGTCATCGAGTATGCCTACCTGCACCCAGGGCTCGGCTATCGGCGCATTGCGCAGGAGTTGCGCCACAGTCGCAACGCAAAGCTGAGCGCGAGCAGCGTCTACCGCATCCTGCGGGAAGTGGGCCATGGCTGACGGATGCCGGAGCCTCGCCCCCTGCGGGTGCCGCCAACGACGATGAGCATCAGCCAAACACGATGGTCTTGTTGCCGTGCACCAGCACGCGGTCCTCCAGGTGGCAGCGCAGCCCGCGCGCGAGCACCTGCTTCTCGACGTCCTTGCCGAGCCTGATCATGTCGTCCACCGTGTTGTGATGGCCGACACGCACGACGTCCTGCTCGATGATGGGGCCTGCGTCCAACTCCGTGGTGACGTAGTGGCAGGTGGCGCCGATGAGCTTGACGCCGCGGGCGGCGGCCTGGTGATAGGGCCGGGCGCCGACGAAGCTGGGCAGGAAGCTGTGGTGGATGTTGATGATGCGTGCCGGGTGCCGGGCGCAGATGCGCTCCGGCAGGATCTGCATGTAGCGCGCGAGCACGATGACGTCCGGCCGCGCCTCGTCGAGGGCCTGCTCCACGGCCGCAAAGTGGGCTGCCTTGTCTGCCGGGTCCACCGGGAAGTGGCAGTACCTGAGCCCGTGCCACTCCACGTAGCCGCGCAGCTCATCGTGGTTCGACAGCACGCAGGGGATCTCGAAATCCATCTCGCCGCTGCGCCAGCGATAGAGCAGGTCGGACAGGCAATGGGCCTGCTTGCTCGCGAGCAGCACCACGCGCTTGTTGCGGCCGGTGTCGTAGATGGACCACTGCATCGCGAAGCGCTCCGCCACCGGCGTGAAGCGTGCCGTCAGCTCCTCGAGCCCGAACGGCAGCGACGCTGCCCGCACCACGTAGCGCATGAAGAACCACTGGCTTTCCGGGTCCGTGTAATGGTGGGCCTCGGTGATCCAGCCGCCGTGGGCGGCGATGAAGTCGCTGACGGCGGCGACGATGCCCACCCGGTCCGGGCAGGAGATGATGAGGCGGTAGGCGCGTTCCATGGGGTGTTCGGGGGCTGTTGTCGTGTCGTGAGCGGGATTTGGCAAGGCCCCATCATAGCCGCGGCGATTGAACGAGACAGTCCCTTGATGTCCGTAGCCGTGCTCGGGGCCTGTCGCGGCCTGTCGCGGCGGGGACGCCGCTCCCACGCACACAACCAGCGGACGCTGCGTTGACGGCGAGTGTTTGCCGGCGCGATGCTCACGGGCTCACCTGCTGAGCCACCGGCAGCGCTAGACTGCCCGCCGTTCCAGCCGCCGTTCCAGAGTCGCCGGCCATCCGGCTCGCATACAGGTCGTTTCGCCCCGCTGCCATGCTCACCCTGATCCGCTCCAACCGCGTGGAATACCTGCTCGCCGAGCTGGCGCGGCGGCTGGTGTCGGCGCCACCTGCGTCGGTGTTCACGGCCGAGACCGTCGTGACGCCGAGCCCCGCCATGGCGCGCTGGGTCAACCTGAGGCTCGCTGCGAGCTGCGGCGTGGCGGCCAACGTGCGCTATCCGCTGCCGGCATCCTGTGTCTGGGGCTTCGCGCGGCAATTGCTGGGCGAGCTGCCGGAGACCGATCCGCTGTCCATCGACGCCATGACCTGGCGCATCTTCGCATTGTTGCCCGAGCTGCTGCCGCAGCGCGCCTTCGCCGCCCTGCGGCACTATCTCCGGGACGACACCGACGGCCGCAAGCGCTGGCAGCTCGCGGCACGCATCGCCGACGTCTTCGACCGCTGCCAGCTCTACCGGCCCGGGCTGATCCGCGCCTGGATGCAGGACAAGGCGACGGACTCCGTCGAGCACCCCTGGCAGCCGCTGCTCTGGCAGTGCCTGGTGGCCGGCGGCGAGACCGTCCACCGGGTCGCCGTGCTGGACCGGCTGCTGGCGCACCTGGATACACCCGCCGTCGGCGCGGCGCTGCCGGCGCGGCTCGCGCTGTTCGCCGTTTCCAGCCTCCCGCCCATCTTCGTGCAGGTGTTCCAGGCGCTGGCGCGGCACATCCCGGTGGAGCTGTATCTGCACACGCCGAGCGATCAGTTCTGGTCCGACCTGGTCTCGCAGAAGACCCTGGCGCGCCGGCGCCTGGCGCAGCCGGACGATGCTGACCTGTGGGAGGTCGGCAACCCGCTGCTCGGCTCCTGGGGCCGGCAGGGACAGGCGTTGCAAGATCTGCTGCTGGAGGGTGAGACCGCGCTGGAGGAGCAGGACGCCTACGCCACCGACTGGCCCGAGACCCTACTCGGGCGGCTGCAGCAAGACCTGTTCGCGCTGACACCGGTGCCGGCGGGGCCCCAGGCGCTGACGCCGGACGATTCCGTGCAGGTGCACGTCTGTCATGGCCCGGCGCGGGAATGCCAGGTGCTGCACGACCGGCTGCTGGCCATGTTCGCGGCCGAGCCGGACTTAAGGCCCGAGGACGTCCTGGTGATGGTGCCCGACATCGGGCGCTACGCCCCGGACATCGAGGCGGTGTTCGACCGCCACCGCCCGGAGGCTGCCGCCGGCGATACGCCCGATGCGGCGCGCCGCTACATCCCCTGGAACCTGTCGGACATCGCCGCCGCCGACGAGCACCCGCTGGTGCGGGTGTTCCTCCAACTGCTCGCGCTGCCCGAGAGCCGCTTCACCCAGTCCGAGGTCCTGTCCTACCTGGACGTGCCGGCGCTGGCGGCAAACTTCGGGCTGGACGCCGACGCCGTGGCGCAGGTGAAAGATTGGCTCGCGGCGGCCAACCTGCGCTGGGGGCTGGATGGGGCGCACAAGGCGCGGCTGGGGCTGCCGGCCATGGCGCAGAACACCTGGGCGCAGGCCGAGGAACGGGTCTTCGCCGGCTATGCGCTCGGCGGCGAGCCCGGGGGAGCAGGGTGCTTCGCCGGCATTGCGCCGGTGGCCGGCGTCGAGGGCGGCGCCGCGGTGGCCCTGGGCGGCTTCTGGCGGCTGTTGTCACGGCTCGAGCAGGCGGCGACCCAGCTCGCCGCGGCGCGCCCGGCGGCGGTCTGGCAGCGTGACCTGAGCCACCTGCTGGCGGACCTCTTCGGCGAGCGCGATGATCCCGACGGCCGCCTTCAGCGCATCCGCGACGCCGTCGCCGAGTTGGCCATGGAGGCCGGCGACATCGACGAGCCGCTGAGCCCGCAGCTCGTGCGCCAATGGCTCACGGAGCGCCTCGGCGCGCTCACCGAGCACCGCGGCGGGCGCTATTTCAGCGGTGGCGTTACCTTCTGCGGCATGCGCCCCATGCGCAGCCTGCCGTTTCCGGTCATCTGCGTGCTCGGCCTGGACGCCGAGGCCTTTCCGCGCCAGGACCGGCCGGTGGAGTTCGACCCCATGCGCCGTACCTGGCGGCCCGGCGACCCGCGCAAGGGCGATGAGGACCGCTACCTGTTCCTGGAGACCCTGCTCGGCGCCCGCCGGCGGCTCCACCTCAGCTACGTCGGCCGCGACGCCCGCAACAACACCGAGCGCCAGCCGTCGGTGCTGCTGCGGGAGCTGCTGGACCACATCGACCAGTACTTCAGCCGCAACGACAGTGGCGAGCCGCTGAGCAAGGCCATCACCCGGGAGCACGCGCTACAGCCCTTCAGTCCGGTGCGCTTCCTGGAGCCCGACGACTCGCCGAACGACCAAGATCACCGCAGCTTCGACGCCGACTGGTGCCGCATCGCCCGGCACATGCAGCAGCCGGCGGCCGCGCCGGCGGCACCCGTGGACTGGCCCGCCGCCACGCTGCCCGAGGCCCCGGCGGCCATGCGCGACATCACGCTCACGCAACTGGAGCGCTTCCTGGCGCACCCGGTGCGCTACTTCGTGCAGACCCGCCTCGGCGTCTACCTGCGCGACGAAGAATTGGCGCCCGACGAGGAGCCTTTCGCGCTGGACAGCCTCGCCGCCTGGCAGCTCAGGACGCGGCTGCTGGAAGATCGGCTCGCCGAGCGGCCCGCCACGGCGGCGGAGCTTTCCGCCGAGGGCCTGCTGCCCCACGGCGCCTTCGGTGATCTGGCGCTGTCCCGCCAGGAGCGCCGGCTGGCGCCGCTGGAGGACGCGCTGGCGCCCTATGCCGGGCAGCGGGCCGCGCGCCTGGACCTGGACCTGACGTTCGATACCGACCCGGCTGGCCCCTGGCGGCTCACGGGGCAGGTGGGCGGCCTCTATCCGGACCTCGGGCTGCTGCGCTGGCGTGCCGGGCGGCTGCGCGGCGAGGACCGGCTCAAGCTCTGGCTCGCGCACCTGGCGCGCTGGGCGGTGGCCGACGCGTCGCTGGTGGAAGATCCGCAGCCGTCGGTGCTGCTCACCGAGCAGGACCGCTTCGCGCTGCGCAACGCCCCGCCGCGGGCCGAGGCGCGCGCCCGGCTCGGCGAGCTGGTGGCGCTGTACTGGCAGGGGGCGCACCGCCCGCTGCCGATATTCCCCAAGGCCAGCTTCGCCTTCGCCGAGTGCTGGGATGCCGACGACCCGAGTGCCCGGGAACGTGCCCGCAAGGAGGCAGGCAAGGCCTGGACCACCAGCGAGTTCAGCCAGGTCGCCGGCGACGGCGACGACGACTACGTGCAGCTCATGCTGCGGGATGTGACGGGCAATCCCCTCGATACCCCCGAGTTCGAGCAACTGGCGCTCGCCCTGTACAGCCCGCTGCTGGCAGCGGCGGAGGACGCATGAGCCCGCGTGCCCTGGATGACCCGGCGGTTCTCGCCTTTCCGCTCACCGGCGTGCACCTCATCGAGGCCAGCGCCGGCACCGGCAAGACCTACAGCATCGCCAACCTCTATCTGCGGCAGATCCTCGACGGCCGCGACGTGGGCGAGGTGCTGGTGGTCACCTTCACCAAGGCGGCCACCGACGAGCTGCGCGGGCGCCTGCGCGCCCGGCTGTCCGACGCGCTGGCGCTGCTGGATCTGGACGGCACCAGCGGGGACGGGTTCCTGCAGCTCCTTGCCGACGACCTGCGCGCTCGCGGCGAGGTGGACAACGCCATCCGCCGGCTCCGGCTCGCGGTACGCGCCATGGACGAGGCGGCGGTGTCCAGCATCCACGGCTTCTGCCAGCGGGCGCTCACCGAGCTCGCCTTCAACAGCGGCCAGGCGTTCGGCCTCGAAGTCCTCACCGACGACAGCGGGCTCTGGCGCGCCGCGGTGCAGGACTGGTGGCGGCGCACCGCCTATCCGCTGGATGCGGCCAAGGCGCAGTTGTTCGAGCAGGCCGTGGGCGACCTCGAAGGCTTCCGTTGGCGGTTGGAGCCCCTGCTGCGTACGCCCAAGCCCGAGCTCCTGCCCGCGGTCTGCGGCGCGTCGGCGGTGCTCGCGCGCTTCGATGCGCTGCTGCCGGCGCTGGCGGAGATCGCCACGCGGTGGCGGCGGGAGCGCGAGCGGATCACCGGTGCCCTGATGGACAGCAATGCCCTGAAGCGCCCCAAGGACGGCCCGTTCCACAAGGACAGCCTGCCGGCGCGCTTCGCCGAGCTGGACGCCTACTTTGCCGCCGCGCCCACAGCGCCTCCACCGCCGTCCTTCCAGGTGCTCGACGCCGCCGTGATCCGCGGCCAGCTCAAGAAGAACAAGACCGATTCTGCTCTCGACCACCCCTTCTTTGCCCGCTGCGGCGAGGTCCGTGAGACGCTCGAAGGCATTCACCGGGACCTGCGCATCGCCGCGCTGGCGGACGCTGCCGAATTTGCCCACGCGCAGGTCCGGCAGGCGAAGGCGGACGGTGGCCTGCTGGGCTATGACGATATGCTGACCCATCTCCGCGATGCCCTCGCCGGCCCCGCGGGCGCGGCGTTGGCGGCGGCTGTCACCGAGCGCTTTCCGGTGGCCATGATCGACGAGTTCCAGGACACGGACCCGCTGCAATGGGACATCTTCCAGCGGCTGTACCTGGACGGCCCGGGCCGCGGGCTGTACCTGATCGGCGACCCCAAGCAGGCCATCTACAGCTTCCGCGGTGGCGACATCTTTACCTACATGGCGGCGCAGGGACGCCTCGGTGCCGATGCCCGGGCGACACTGCTATGCAACTGGCGCTCGACCCCCGGCGTGGTGCGCGCGGTCAACAGCGTGTTCACGCGGCGCGCGCGGGACGCCTTCGTCTTCGGCGACACCATCGGCTTCACGCCCAGCGCCGCCGCCGACAAGGCACATCGATACCTGATGGACCGCGGCGCCGACCGCCCGGCGCTGACGCTGTGGACATTGCCCGAGGTGCCCAATGCCAAGGGCGAGTCGAAGCCGCCCAGCAAGGCCCGGGCCACCGAGCTGGCCCATGCCGCCGTCGCCGACGAGATCGTCCGGCTGCTGGCCGCTGCCCGCGATGGCGGCGCGCGGCTCGTCGAGCGCGACGCGGACGGCCATGTGTGCGAGGAGCGGGCGCTGAAGCCCAGGGACATCGCCGTGCTGGTGCGTACCCGCCACGACGGCGCCACGCTGCGCCAGGTGCTGGCCGCGCGTGGCGTCGCCGCCGTCTCGGTGGCGCGCGACAGCGTCTACGCGAGCGACGAGGCCGCGGCGCTGGAGCCGCTCCTGGCCGCCGCGCTGAACCCGCGCGAGCGCGGCCTCGCCCGGCTTGCGCTCGCCTCCGGCCTCATCGGCCTCGGCTACGCCGACATCGCGCGCATCGCCGGCGACGAGCTCGCCTGGGCCGGCTGGGTGGACTGGCTTTTGGCGCTGCACGAGGCCTGGCAGCGGCGTGGCTTCATGGCCATGTTCCAGCGCCTGCTCTGGGCGACGGGTGCGGAGGGCGCGAGCATCGCCGAGCGGGTGGCGGCCGACGCCGACGCCGAGCGCCGGCTCACCAATCTGCTGCACCTCGGTGAGCTGTTGCAGCAAGCCGCCCACGCGCAGCCCGGCATGGACGCGCTGCTCAACTGGTTCCGCATCCAGCGCCGCGAGCAGCAGGCGGAGCAGGCCGCCGACGAGCTCCAGCTGCGCCTGGAGAGCGACGCCGGCCTGGTGCAGATCGTCACCATGCACGCCGCCAAGGGCCTGCAATACCCGGTGGTGTTCCTGCCCGACCTGTGGAACTGCAAGGCCACGAATCACAAGCAGCCGCTGCGCTTCCACCGTGACACCGACGGCATGGCCTGTCTCGACATCGGCTCCGACGATCAGGCCGCGCACCTCAATCTTGCCGAGCGCGAGCGCCTGGCCGAGGACGTGCGCCTGGCCTATGTCGCCCTCACCCGCGCCGAGTCGGCCATCTACGTCGTCTGGGGCCGCGCCGGCAGCGCGAGCCGCGGCGCCGATGCCGGCCGCGCCGCCCTCGGCTGGCTGCTGCATCCGCACCAGGACGCCGCCGCGCTCAGGGAAGGGCCGCCGGACGCCTTCGCCGGCCTCGCCACGCTGGACGCGGACCTGGCCGCGCTGGCGGAGGCGGCGGATGGGGCCGTCGCGCTCGCGCCGCTGCCGGAGCCGGTCACGTCGGCGCGGCTCGCCGCCGTCGACGATGGTGCCCTGCCCACGGCCCGCGACTTTACCGGCCGCATCGACACGAGCTGGCGCATCACCAGCTTCTCCGCGCTGACCCGCGACCTGCACGCGGTGCCGCCCGGCCTCGGCGAGCGCATCGACGACGAGTCGGCGGCGGCCCTGCCCGAGGAGATCGCTGTTGCGAGCGCGGACGACGACCCGGCCTTGCGCTTCCCGGCCGGCAGCGACGTGGGCACCTTCCTGCACCTGCTGCTGGAGCACCTGGACTTCACCGGCGACATCGCCGCCCAGGCCGAGCAGCTCAGCGCGCGCTTCGCCGCCCGCTTCGGGCTCGACCACCGCCGCCACGGCGCCGACACGGCGCTGCTGCTGGAGCGCGCCGTGCAAACCCCGCTCACCGCCGACGGCCTCCGGCTCGCCGACCTGCCCGGCGCGCGGCGCCTGAACGAGCTGGCGTTCGATCTCGCCACCGATCGCGCCGACCTCGCAACCCTGAACCGGCTGCTGGCCGAGCACGTGGGGCGGCCGCTGCCGGCGCTCACGGCGGCGAGCTTCGCCGGCATGGTCACCGGCGTCATCGACCTGGTGTTCGAGCACGACGGGCGCTTCTTCGTCGCCGACTACAAGAGCAACCTGCTCGGCCCGCGCTTCGACGACTACGCGCCGGCGGCCCTCGGCAGCGCGATGCTGGAGCGCCGCTACGACCTGCAATACCTGCTCTATACCCTGGCGCTGCACCGCTACCTGGGCAGCCGGCTGCCGGGCTATGACTATGAGCGCCATCTGGGCGGCGTCTTCTATCTCTTCCTGCGCGGCATGCGCCCGCGCACCGGCCCCGAGCGCGGCGTGTTCTTCGCCCGCCCGCCGCTTGGGCTCATCGAGACCCTGGACCGAAAGATCTTTCCGTGGGGCGATGCCGCCGCCGGAGGTGACGCGTCATGACCCCGTCGCTGTACTCCTTGATGGAGGCCGGGCGGCTGCCGCCGCTGGCCTATTACTTCGCCCGCTTTGTCGGCCGCGGCAGCGGGGCAGGGGAGGAGAGCCTGCCGGCGCTGAGCGCGGCCCTGGTGAGCGCCCGGAACCTCGACGGCGACGTCTGCGTCGCCCTCGCCGAGCAAGCCGGGCGGGTGCTGTTCGCGGACGCCGCCGACCCTGAGGTAGACGGCCCCGTCGCGCCCGCGTTGGCCGACTGGCTCACGGCGCTCAGGGCCTGCCCCTGGTTCGGCGAGCCGGGTGATGGTGCCCCGCTGATCCTGGACGGCGAGCGGCTCTATCTGGGCAAGTACTGGCACTTCGAGAGCCGGGTGGCGGCGGCGCTGCTCGGGCGCCTGGCGCCGGCGGCGGACCTGGACGCGTCTCGGCTCGCGGACGGTCTGGCGCGGCTCTTTCCGGAGTCTGGCGCTGCTGGGTCGGGCGCGGCTGCATCGGGCGCGGATAGGCCGGACTGGCAGCGCATCGCCGCCGCCATCGCCGTCACCCGCCGCTTCGCGGTCATCTCCGGCGGTCCGGGCACCGGCAAGACCACCACCGTGGTGAAGGTGCTGGCGCTGCTGCTGGAGCAGGACCCGGCGCTGCGCATCGCGCTCGCCGCGCCCACCGGCAAGGCCGCCGCGCGGCTCACCGAGTCCATCGGTGCCGGCAAGGGGCGCCTCGCCGCTGGCGGCGCCAATCCAGCCGCCGGCAGCGCCAATCCAGCCGCCGGCAGCGCCAATCCAGCCGCCGGCAGCACCAATCCAGCCGCCGGCGGCGTGGCGCCGGACATCCTTGCGCGCATTCCGGAGCAGGCCCAGACCATCCACCGGCTCTTGGGGTTCGGCGCGGACGGCCTCTTCCGGCGCGATGCCGACAACCCGCTGCCGGTGGACTGCCTGGTGGTGGACGAGGCGTCCATGATCGACCTGCCGCTGATGGCGCGGCTCTTGGCGGCGCTGCCCGGCGCCGCCCGGCTGGTGCTGCTGGGCGACCGCGACCAGCTCGCCTCGGTGGAGGCGGGCAACGTGCTCGGCGACATCACCGGCCGCGGGCAGCCGATCCGCTACGGCGCGGAGCAGGTGCAGCTGCTGGCGGAGGTGGGGGCGGCACCGGCGCAGGCGTTGTCCACCGTTGCCGGTGGGGAAGGGGATGGTCAAGGTGCGGCGGGCGCGGACGCCGTGGATGCACCCGAGGCAGCCTCAATTGCCGCCGCCGTCGCGCTGCTGCGTTTCAGCTGGCGCTTCGGCGCCGACAGTGGCATCGGCGCCCTGGCGCGGGCGGTCAACGCCGGCGACGGCGCCACTGCCCTCGCGTTGCTGGACGGCGACGCTCACGACGACATCACCCGTCTCGCGCCGCCCGCGGACGCGCTGCATCCGGCCTGCATCGACTGGGCCGTGGAGCGCTTCGCCCCGGTGCTCGGGGCCACGGACCCCGCCACCGCGCTGGCCCTGCTGGAGCGCGCCCGGGTGCTGGCGGCGCTGCATCGCGGACCCTTCGGCGTCGAGACCCTGAACGTGCGCATCACCGAGCGGCTGCGCAACCACGACAAGGTCAGCGGCAAGGTGACCGGTGCCGTCGGCGACAATGCCCTGCACCACGGCATGCCGGTGATGATCACCGCCAACGACTACGAGGTGGGCCTCTACAACGGCGACGTGGGCCTGCTCTGGCAAGACGCGGCCGGGCGTCTGCGGGCGCACTTCCGCGCCGCGGACGGCGAGCTGCGCACCCTGTCCGTGCGCCAGCTCCCGCCCCACGTCTGCGCCTACGCGCTGACGGTGCACAAGAGCCAGGGCTCCGAGTTCGACGAGGTGCTGCTGGTGCTGCCGCCGGACCCGCACCCGCTGGCCAGCCGCGAGCTGCTCTACACCGCCGTCACCCGCGCCCGCAAGCGGGTCACCGTGCACGCCGGCAGCGCGGCGCTGCAACACGCCTGCGCCACCCGCGTGCAACGCACCTCCGCCTTGGCGGAGCGGCTTGGCTGGCCCGCCGCGAGCGCGTAGCCAGTCTGCGGCGGGCCGCCCGTCGCGCCGAGGACGGCGCTCCCACAGATCTTGTGGGAGCGGCACTCTCGGTGCCGCGACCGGGCGCGAGGCTAGCGTCTTGTGGGAGCGGCACTCTCGGTGCCGCGACCGGGCGCGAGGTAGCACCCCAAGCCCCGAGTAACCACCCAACGGCAGGCAACAGCGCGGCCCTCATCGCGCCACAAAAGGCAGTGGCGCTCCCACCGCGCCGGCGCGTCCGAGGGATCGGGTTAGCGCAGCGTAACCCGACCTACAGCTGGAGCGGCGCTTGTGAAAGCGGCACGCCCGGTCTTGTGGGAGCGGCACTCTCGGTGCCGCGACCGGGCGCGAGGCAGCACTCCAAGCCCCGAGCCACCGCCCAGCGGCAGGCAGCCGCCCATCACCCCCGCGCCGCCCGGCGCCGCAGCACGATGGCCACGCCGCCGAGGGTCGCCGCCGAGGCCAGCACGAGGCGCAGGGTCACCGGCTCCGCCAGCAGCAGCACGCCGCCGAATGCGGCGATCACCGGCACCGAGAGCTGCACCGTCGCGGCACTGGTGGCCTTGAGCCCCGGCAGCGCCGAGTACCAGAGGGCGTAGCCGAGCCCCGACGCGATGGCCCCGGACGCCACCGCCAGCGCGACGCCGGGCCAGGCCGCGTGCAGCCGGCCGATGAACGGCACGCTCACCGCCAGCACCAGCGGCACCGCGAACAGGAAGTTGCTCGCGGTGGCCGCGAGCGGATCAGTGACGGCCTGGCCGCGCAGGGTATAGATGCCCCAGGCGATACCGGCCAATGCCATCAGCCCGGCGCCGAGCGGGTCCGGTGCCGTGACCCCGGGCGCCACCAGGTAAACGAGCCCCAGTACCGCGAGCCCGAGCCCGAGCCAGGACAGCGCCGAGAAGTGCTCGCCGCGCCGCAGCGCCACCACGAACATGGTGAGCTGCACCGCCCCGAACAGGATCAGCGTGCCGGTGCCGACCTGAAGCCACAGGTAGGCGACGGAGAAGCAGATCATGTAGCTGAACAGCGCCGCCGCCGAGCGCCAATCCGCGCGCGGCAGGCCCGAGCGCCGCCAGTGCGGCCAGGCCAGCAACGCCAGCATGAGCGCGCCGGAGACGACGCGCACGGACGAGAAGCTCGCCGGATCGATAGCCCCGTTGTGCAGCGCCAGCCGGCACAGCACCGCGTTGGCCGCGAAGGCCAGCATGGTCAGCGCCGTGAGCAGCGCCGTGCGGGTTGTAGTCAAGTCGTGGCCTTCGGTCTCGGGAACAGGATGTCGACGCGCAGCCCGGGGCCGGTGCCATCGGCGCCGGCCGGCATGGCGTCGTCGAGGCGGATGCGCGCGCGGTGAAGGTCGCAGATGCG
This sequence comes from Thiohalocapsa sp., assembly GCF_022340605.1. GTDB lineage: Bacteria > Pseudomonadota > Gammaproteobacteria > Chromatiales > Chromatiaceae > Thiohalocapsa. The sequence continues at coordinate 2,582 of NZ_JAJDNQ010000031.1, read as the reverse complement.
CTGGACGATGGAAAGGCCCAGACCGGCCCCGGGCTCCGTCTGGCCGGGCTCGCGATGGAAGCGCCGAAACACGTGCTGGCGCCGATCCGCGGCGATGCCGGGGCCGGTATCCGTGACCGTCAGGCGTATCGCGTTGCCCACCAATTCCACCTCGGCCCGGACCGTGCCGCCCGCGGGCGTGAACTTGATCGCGTTGTCGACGAGATTCGCCACCAGGATCATGAGCATGGAGGCGGGAACCCCGACGACGCAAGTGTCGTCCGCGGGCACCTGCTGCTGGAGGCTGAGCCCGGCGCTCTCGGCCACGGTCTGCCGGTCCGCGACAACCTCGGTGACGGCGAGCAGCAGCGAGGCGCTGTCACCCTCGTGCCGGGAGCGGTCCTGGCCGATCCGGGACAGGGCCAGCATCTGCTCCACCACGCGCGTGGCACGGACGACGCCGCGCGAGATGTTGTCGAGGGCCTGCTGCAATTGCGCCGGCTCCGCCGCCCGCCGCGCGATCTGCGCATGGGTGCGAATGATGGCCAAGGGGGTCCGCAGCTCGTGGGAGGCGTCGGCGGAGAATCGCCGCTCCAGGGTCAGGCTGCGGCGCACCTGCTGCATGAGGTCGTTCAGTGCCTTGATGAGCGGTTGTGCTTCCGGCGGTGTTGCGTCATCCGGGATCGGCTCAAGCCGCCGGTCCGAGCGTGCCTCCACGGCGTGCGCCACCCGCGCCAGCGGTCGCAGCCCGTCGCTCACCGCGAGCCAGATCAGCAGCAGGGCCAGCGGCAGGGACCACAGGATCGGCTGCAAGGCGTTGAAGGTGAGATAGCGCACCAGCTCCCGGCGGATAGCGTAGTCCTGCGCGACGTACAGGACGCGCCCGGATTGCTCGCAGCGGTAGCCAAACACGCGCCACCTGTGCCCGCCGACGCTCTGGTCGGTGAAGCCGAGCCGGTCGGCAAGCCGCGCCGTGGGCGCCGCGCCCAGCCGGGCGAGCAGCTCGTCGCCGTCCCAGACCTGGAAGCTGATCCGGGTTTCGTAGGGGTGCCCGAGGGAGGCCAGGCTTTGACCTTGGGGGCCGAGGTCCGCGAGGTCGCCGATCAGCCCGATGCTGCGCAGCACCAGCGCCATCTGGGCGAGCTCCGCATCGAGGAGTTCTTCGACCTCGTGGTTGGCGCGCTCGACGGCGATCAGGGCGATCGCGCCCCAGATGATCGTCCACAGCGCCAGCAGCGACACCATCAGCCGGACGCGGATAGACATCATGGCGCGGGCTCCGAGACGAGCTTGTAGCCGACCCCGCGTACGGTCTCGATGCGCGTGCGGCCGAGCTTGCGCCGCAGGTTGTGGATATGCACCTCCAGCGCGTTGCTCTCCACCGGCTCGCCCCAGTCGGAGAGGCTGTTTTGCAGGCGCGAGCGGGCCACGACGTGGTCGCGCTGGGCCGCCAGCATCTCCAGCAGCGCGAATTCCTTCGGCGACAGGGCCAGCGGCAGGCCGTCGAGCAGCGCCTCGCGATGGTGCGTGTTCAGGGTCAGGTTGCCGGCGCGCAGCGCGGCCGACGCGTGGCCGCCGCTGCGGCGCACCAGCGCGCGCAGCCGCGCCGCCAACTCGGACAGATCGAAGGGCTTGATCAGGTAATCGTCGGCGCCCGCGTCGAGACCGCCGACCCGGTCGTCGAGGCCGTCGCGCGCGGTGACGATGAGCACCGGCACGTCGAGCTGCTGGTGGCGGATCTCGCGCAGCAGGGTCATGCCGTCGCGATCCGGCAGCCCGAGATCCAACACCACGGCGTCGAACGGCTCCAACCGCAGGGCATGTGCCGCGGCGCCGGCATCACGCACCCATTCGGCCCGATAGCCTTCCTGCTGGAGGCCGATCTGCAATCCGCTACCGAGCAGATGGTCGTCTTCGACGAGCAGCAGGCGCACGGGTGGTGGTGGAGCAACTGTGGTGGGACGGTGGAAAACGGGGCGCGATGCCGGCGACGGCCGCTTGGCCGGTCGATGCCGCGGTGGCCCGCGCGTGCCCGCGCGGGTGACGGCCGCGCCCAAGGCGCAACCCGGTGTCGAACAGTCGGCAATGCGGCCTGGTCGCCATGCCTGGCGACAAGCGGCCTTGCCGGAGAGTAGCCCGGCGACCGGCGCTGAACACGCAATGCTAAGCCGGCAATCCCCTGACCGCAACGACGGCCGCGCCCCGGTGCCGATGCTGCGCGGGCGGGCGGTCACGCCGCGTCGTCGCCGCCATCGGCGGTAACGCCCCGGTCAGCCTCTCCTGATGAATTGATGAGGCATACACCTGCATCCCCTTAAGGTTTTCTTAAGCCGACCAAGCCTAGGCTTTTTCCTGCCCGTTCGTTCCGGCGCAGGGCGCGAGCGGATCGCGACGGCACAGGTCGAGGCGCGTCGGCGAGGTGGAGCCGGCGGCATCGCGCCGACGCGTGCCAGCTCGCGGCTGGTCCGTGGCCGGATGCAGTCGGGGCGGAAGGTGTCGCCCACGCGCGACCGCGGGCATGCCGGCGAGCAGTGACGGGCGGAGACGGTGACCGCCGTGCAGACGGCGGCCGAGCATCCACCGAACAGCGAAAGAGAGTGAGG
>NZ_JAJDNQ010000019.1 GCF_022340605.1 Thiohalocapsa sp. | reverse complement strand
CCTGAGATTGCCTGAGCGCGAGTAACTCCGTCGGCGACAGCACCAGCAGGTCCCCGCGCCGGAAATCCTCCTGGTTGCGGGTAATGACGGCTTCTGCGCCGGCGTGGCGGGCGCTCTCGTAGACGATGGCGTCCTCGAGGTCCGGCCAGCCGCTGTCGAAGGCGGCGCGGACACAGTCGGCGGTGAGGTCGGCGACTGCGAGTATGGAGAGCACGGTGCGCAGGTGCCCGCGGGCGTCGGCGGGCGCCGTCTCGCGCTTCAGAAGGAAGTGGAGCGTGTCCACGGACGCCGCGCAGATGAAGCCCTCGATGCTCCTGCGCTCGGCGAGTGCCAGAACGGCGGCGGCATCCGCGTGATACGGCTCGCGTTTCAAGAGGACGTCGAGGATCACGTTGAGGTCGATGAGCACTTTCATGGTTGGCGCGAGGCTCCCTGGCGGCAGCGCCAGCAGTTGGTTGCCAGCAAAGAGGCCGGGGGCGTGCCCCCGGAAAGGTGCCGAGTCCGATTCGGGCAAATGGCTCGCGAACGTACTGCGATGAAGCCCGCGCCGAGGCGGAGGGCGGCATCCCTGACAACAGGCTAGGCAAATCCCTTGCCTGTGACAACGTCTCGCTAAAGTGAAGACGTTTTCTTCGAACCGAGGTACTTGTCCGCGAGATGCTCGCGGTAGTCGTCAACGCCGCCCTGGCTGCCGCGGAGCACGCCGACGAGGGACCGAACGCCCGGCGGGAGTTCCGCGGTGTCGCCGGAGGTGACTTGTGCATCGAGAGCGGCAAAATAGTCCGCGACCAACTGCGACACGGACTTGCCTTGGGCCTTGCCGATGGCTTTGGCGCGGGCGATCAGGTGTTCGTCCAGTCTGAGTGTGAGCTTGGCGTTCATGGCGCTGTGGGGCTGAATGACGTACGGATACTGTGCAAACTATACGTCACTTTGACCCTGGTCTGAGGCCGTCGTTGCCTTGTGGCGGAGCGGTTTGTCCTGTTCTGCGACATGGGGCGACGAGCGCTCGGCACCGCGCGGCTGTAGTCGGATGGGAACGTCACGAGACGCGAGGATGCGCTCCAGTTCAGCTTCGAGCATCCGCTCGTCCACCGGCTCGCCCTCGAAGGCCATGCTCCGGGCGACCTTGCGCGGGATGCGGCGCAGGCTGATCCGAAGCTGTTCTTCCGAGGGCAGCTGTCTCCAGCGCCTGACGTCTTCTTGCCAATCGGGTTCGGGCATCGGGCTTTTCCTGTGAGTGATCGTGGTGCTCGCCGCGCGGGCCTGGCTATCGGGAGTCTGGGTCAGCATAGGCATTGAGCGCCGCCCGCAGCCGCTCCAGGACCGCCGCCCGCAACTCCGCCGGTGCCATCACCTCGCAGTCCGCCCCGTACTTGAGCACCTCCATCAGCAGTTCTTCGTGGCGGGCGTAGGGCAGGGTGAGCTGGTAGCGGCCGTCGGGGAGCCAACTGCCTTGTTGGCTGTCGTGCCAGTGCTCTTCGGCGACCCATTGGGCGCGGTGGGCGGTGAAGCGCAGGACGGCGGTGTTGGTGGGGGTGCCGGTGAAGGTGCCGTAGGCGTCGTCGCAGCGGGCTGCGAGCGCCTCCGGCGCCAGCTCGATGGCCGGCTCGTCGAGTAGCTCGGCGGTCTGGACCCGCTCTACGGCGAAGCGGCGCGGCTCGTCCGCGCGGTGGCACCAGGCGTCGAGGTACCAGTTGCCGCGTAGCCAGGTGAAGCGCTGCGGGGAGATGTCGCGGCTGGGCTCGTTGGCGGTGGTCGGGCGGCTGCGCGGGCTGTAGCGGATGCGCAAGCGCAGGCGCTCGAACAGGCCTTGGGCGAGTAGCGCGAAGGTGTCGGGGGCGCATTGGCGCATGCCGGGGGCTTGCAGACGGACGCGACGGGCGAGGTCTTTGGGAGCAATGCCGCGCTGGGCGAGGAGCTGCTCGATGCGCTTGGCGATGGGTGCCGTCTGTGCCGCGAGCAGGCCGGGCTGAAGCTCGCGCAGCAGCTCGCGGGCGGCGAGCAGCGCGTGCAGCTCGGTGGTGGTGAACCAAAGCCCGGGAACCTCGTCGGCGGCGTCGGGCAGTGGGCCGGTCAGGGACCAGCCCCCGCTGCGGCGGTCGAAGGTGAGCGGGGCGCCGAAGTCGTCGCGATAGCTGTACAGCGCGCGTCGCGCGGTGGACTCGGAGCATTGCATGCGGTCCATGAGCTGGCGCAGGGTGATGGGTGTGCGCCGGCCGGCGAGGATGCGCTTGAGCTGGGTGATGCGGTGCAGTTTGTCCATCGCCCTGGCGGGTCTTTAGGTCCGGAAGCGTGCACCGCATTATGCCCAAACGACTGCCGCGGCGACGGTGCGTGTGTGCTCGGCAGGCCGCGGCGATGGGCGGGCGCATTTATCGAATGCCGGGGATGTTTTCGCGGTTGGCGGTTATGGGGTAGGGTCGCTACACTTCGACGCTCCGGACTTATCCCGACCCTGCTTGGACGGATCGGCCGGTTTCCCTTTCCGTAGCAGCTTTTCCGCTTTCGAGACAATATCCATGGCGAATGACACGAACGTGACCTGGCATGAGCACCAGGTGACACGGGAGGCGCGTGAGCGCCTGAATGGACATAAGGGTTGCGTGATCTGGTTTACGGGGCTGTCGGGCTCCGGCAAGAGCACGGTGGCCAATACGCTGGATCACCTGCTGTGGGGCTACGGCTTCCACAGCGCGGTGCTGGATGGTGACAACGTGCGCCATGCATTGAACGCCGGTCCGGGGATCCTGCGCGACGCCCACGGGGACGATTTCGCGCAGCGCTTCGGGCTCGGCTTCACGGCGGTGGACCGGGAGGAGAACATCCGCCGCATCGGTGCGGTTGCGGGCCTGTTCTGCCAGGCCGGGGTGATTGCGCTGACGGCGTTCATCAGCCCGTATCGGATCGATCGGGAGCGCGTGCGGCGGACGGTTCCGGATGGGGAGTTCATCGAGGTGTTCGTGGACACGCCGCTGGAGATCTGCGAGCAGCGCGATCCGAAGGGGTTGTACAAGAAGGCGCGCGCCGGCGAGATCAAGCATTTCACCGGCATCGATGACCCGTACGAGGCGCCGGAGTCCCCGGAGCTGGTGTTGCACTCGTGGGATCGCACGCCGGAGACGTTGGCGCACCAGGTGATCGACTACCTGGTGGAGCGGGAGGTCATTCCGGCGCTGGAGGGGCGCTGAGGGCCGCCGGTCGCGGCACCGGGAGTGCCGCTCCACGCTAGCGGGCGTGCCGCTGCCACAACGCGCATCGGCGTCTGTGGGAGCGCCACTTCTTCTTGTGGCGCGACACGTGGGCGCTGGAGGATGGGGTAACTCTGCTCCTCGAGCGGCCGCCGGTCGCGGCACCGGGAGTGCCGCTCCCACAAGAGGGGTCTGCTCCCAAGGGGCGTCAGGCGTCGGTGAGCTCGCCGTTGGCCAGCTCTACGACGACCTGGCGCGTTGCCGTGCAGAGCTGCTCGAGCTGTGCGCCGCTGATGACGTAGGGCGGCATGAGGTAGATGAGCCGGCCGAAGGGGCGGACCCAGACGCCGCGCTCGACGAAGCGCCGCTGCACGGCGCGCATGGGCACGGGCGCGGTCATTTCCACGACGCCGATGGCGCCGAGCACGCGCACGTCCGCGACGCCGGGCAGCTCCCGGCAGGGCGCGAGGCCCGCGCGCAGGCGCGTCTCGATGGGGGCGATTTCTCCTTGCCAGTCCCGGGACAGGAGCAGGTCGATGCTCGCGTTGGCGATGGCGCAGGCGAGCGGGTTGCCCATGAAGGTTGGGCCGTGCATGAAGGCGCCGGGGGTACCGGCGGAGATGGTGTCGGCGACCTCGGCCGTGGCGAGCGTCGCGGCGGCGGTGAGATAGCCGCCGGTCAGCGCCTTGCCGAGGGTCATGATGTCCGGCGCTATACCAGCGTGCTCGCAGGCGAAGAGTCGGCCGGTACGCCCGAAGCCGGTGGCGATCTCGTCCAGAATCAGCAGCAGGCCGTGACGGTCGCAAAGCTGGCGCACGCGGGCGAGGTAGTCGGCGGCATAGAAGCGCATGCCGCCGGCGCCTTGGACGATGGGCTCCAGGATCACGGCCGCCAGCTCGCGCTCGTGTCGCTGCATGAGCCCGGCCAGCTCGGCGATGTCGGCGTCGGTGCAGGGGCTACCGAAGGGCGGCGCCGGTGCGGCGGCGAAGACCTGCTTCGGCAGCACGCGCTCGAACAGACCGTGCATGCCGGTCACCGGGTCGCAGACGGACATGGCGTCGAAGGTGTCGCCGTGGTACCCGCTGCGCACCGTCAGGAACCGCACCCGCTCGTGGCGGCCGGCGGCCTGGTGGTATTGCAGGGCCATCTTCATGGCCACCTCGACGGACACCGAGCCGGAGTCGCACAGGAACACGTGCTGAAGCGGCTCCGGCGTGAGCCGCACCAGTCGCTCCACCAGCTCGACGGCGGGTGCGTGCGTCAGTCCGCCGAACATGACGTGCGCCATGCGGCCGAGTTGCTCGGTGGCGGCGGCGTTGAGTACCGGGTGGTTATAGCCGTGGATGGCGCACCACCACGACGACATGCCGTCCACGAGACGACGGCCGTCCATGAGCTCGATTTCGCAGCCCGACGCGCCGCGGACCGGGTAGACCGGGTCGCGGTCGGTGGTGGAGGTGTAGGGGTGCCAGACGTGGGCGGCGTCAATGGCGAGGAGGCGCTCGGCGTCCATTGGCCGCGCGCCGGCGGACTCCGTCATCCGAGCACCTCGAGTAGCCGCACCAGGGCCTTGAGGTCCGGGTCGCTGTCGAGCGCGCCCTCCCAGAAGCGGTAGTGGCGCACCGAGCGGCCGTCGCCGACGGTGAGCTCGGCGACGAAGCAGGGGTTGTCCTCCGGGGCCGGATGCTCACGCGGCTCGCCGAGCGCCGCCAGCAGCTCCGCGAGTTGCTGCGCCTGGGCGCGGTCGAGCTTGCCGCGCGTGGGCTTGCGGCTGGTGTAGTCGCCGCAGTCGATGGTGAAGGCGCCGTCGTCCGTGACGTCGATGTGCAGCATGTAGTCATCCTCGCCGACGCAGCGGTAGCGGATGCGGGGGATGGAAACGGACTTGGTCATGGTGGAGCCTCCTGTCTGCCTTGCTTGCGGTGGTGGTCTGTTTTGCGGGCATGATGGTCGCGGCAGCGGGCGTGCCGCGGGCACAGCAGCCGCCGGCGCTTGTGGGAGCGCCACTTGTTCTTGTGGCGCGACTTCTTGTGGCGCGATGCGTCGGTGCTGGCGGGTGGGGCAAGCGCTGTCCTCGGGCGGTTGCCCGTCGCGGCACCGGGAGTGCCGCTCCCACGCGGTCATTTGGCAGCGGCCAAGCGCTCGCGGCCGGCGCGGTCGCGGGCAAACTGATAGGCCGTGCGGCCGCTGCGCGAGCCGCGCCGCAGCGCCCATTGCAGCGCGGCGCGCTCGACGTCGGCGCCGTCCACCCGCGCCGCGCCCAGGCGCTCGAGCCAGTGGTGGCAGACGGTGAGGTATTGGCCCTGGGTGAAGGGCTGAAAGGAGAGCCAGAGCCCGAAGCGGTCCGACAGCGAGATCTTCTCCTCGACGCTCTCGCCCTGGTGGATCTCGCCGTCCACCATGCGCGCCTCGCGGTTCTCGCGCTGGAACTCCGGCAGCAGGTGGCGGCGGTTGGAGGTGGCGTAGATGAGCACGTTGTCGGGCGGCGCGCTGATGGAGCCGTCCAGCGCCGCTTTGAGCGCCTTGTAGCTGCCTTCGCCGGCCTCGAAGGAGAGGTCGTCGCAGTATAGGATGAAGCGCTCGTAGCGGTCCTCCAGCAGCGGCAGGATGTTGGGCAGGTCGGCGAGCTCGTCCTTGTCCACCTCGATGAGCCGCAGGCCCTGCCTGCGGTAGCTGTTGAACAGCGCCTTCACCAGCGTGGACTTGCCAGTGCCGCGGGCGCCGGAGAGCAGGACGTTGTTGGCACCGGCGCCGGCCAGGAACTGGCGGGTGTTGCGGTCGATCTCGTCACGCTGGGCGTCCACGCAGCAGAGATCGGAAAGTTGCAGGGCGTGCGGGCGGTGCACCGGCTCCAGCCAGCCGCGCTGGCCAAGGCCGCCGGCACCGCGGCGCCAGCGCCAGGCATGGGCGCTCCAGTCCGGCTCGGTGGACGGCGGCAGGTGGCCCTCGATGCGCCCCAGCAGGCCCTCGGTCCGCTTCAGCAGCCCGTGCAGCGGCAGCAACGCTTCCGCCGCGATTCCTTCTGGTTCCAACAGGGCTTCCGCCCGATCCAGCAGACGAACTAGGCGGTCATCGACATCAGGCATGGCTGGTTACGGAGGTGGCGAGGCCGGACACGCCGGCGGTGAGATCAGTGTCGCACTCCACCACCGGCAGGGGTGTGCCGATGGCGAAGCCCTGGACGAAATCCACGTTGAGGGCGCGCAGCTGGTTGATCACGTACTCGCTCTCCGCCCATTCGGCGATGGTCTTGAGGCCGAGCACGTGGGCGACCTGGTTGATGGACGCCACCAGCGCGTAGTTGACCGGGTCGTTGTGCATGTCGCGCACGAAGCTGCCGTCGATCTTCAAGTATTGCACCGGCAGCTCGCGCAGGTAGGCGTACGACGACAACCCGCTGCCGAAGTCGTCCAGCGCGAAGCTGCAGCCAAGCTCCGCCAGTGCGCCGATGAAGCTCTTGGCCTGCGCGATGCTGCGCATGGCGGCGGTCTCGGTGACCTCGAAGCAGATGCTGGCCGGGGGGATGTCGTGGATCTCGAACTGGCGCTTGAGGTAGGGCAGGAAGCTCTCATCGCTGATGGAGGTGCCCGAAATGTTGACGGCGAACAGGAAGTGCTTCGGATGCTCCTCGTGCCATTGGCGCAGCCGCTCCTGCTGGGTGCTGAAGAGCTGGTGAATCACCCAGCGATCGACGGCGGGCATCAGAATATAGCGCTCGGCGGCGGGAATGAAGGTGTCCGGCGCCACCAGTTGGCCCGCCTCGTCGAGCATGCGCACGAGGATCTCGTAATGGGTCCGCCTGGGGCGCGCCTCGGCGAGCGTAACGGCGCCGGTCAGCGGGATGATGGGCTGGGCATAGAGACGGAAGTGCCCGGTGCTCAACGCCTGCGAGATGGCCGATACCAGGTGCATTTCCCCATGATGGCGGACCAGCGATACGTCGCTGTCGTGATAGACGTGAACGCGGTCGCGGCCCTCGCGCTTGGCCATATGGCAGGCGACGTCGGCCTTGGCCAGCTCGGCCTCGGGGCTTTCGTGCTCCGGCAGGAAGGCCGTCACGCCGATGCTGATGGCGACGTCGTAGGAGCGCTCGCGCCAGGTGAACAGGAAGTTTCGCACCGTCTGCATCAGATCCTCGCAGATGGCGAGCACCTCGGACTCGTTGCGCTCGGCGAACAGGGCGCCGAATTCGTCGCCGCCGAGGCGGCCGACGAGCACCGCGGCCTCCAGCTTCACTTCGATGATCTTCGCCAGCTGGCCGATCAGGGCATCGCCCGCGGCATGTCCGACGGTGTCGTTGATGACCTTGAACTGATCGATGTCGATGTAGCACAGGGCATAGGGCGTTTCGCTGCCCACGGCCTCGGCCAGCAGCCGCGCCATGCGGCGCTCGAACTCGCTGCGATTGAGCAGGCCGGTGATGACGTCGCGTTGTTCCAGGAAGGCCATCTGCTCGGCCTGGCGCTGCTGCTCGGTGAGATCCTGCACCAGCAGCAGCCGGCGTGGGCCGTCGTCCAGCAGCAATCGGCGCTCGGCGATACGCGCCGGAAACGCATCGACGCCGCCGCGCAGCGCCTGGGTATCGTACACGCCCTGCGGCGCACGCCCGGCCGGCGCCAGCGAGCTTTCCACGACGGCGATGTCCGGCAGCAGCGCGCTCACCCTGGCGCCGATCACGTCGGCCTCGAGGCGCCCGAACATCACCTCCGCCGCGGGATTCATGAGCTCAATGCGGTCGCCGCCGTCGAGCATCACGATGCCGTCCGTGGCGCTGTCGAGGATGGCCTCGAGCTTGCGCTGATTGGCGCAGAGGCGTTGCTGCTCGCGCACCAGGTCGCGCTCGCGCCGGCGACTGCCATGCCATAGCCGCAGGCCGCCGGCGGCGGTCAGCAGCACGGTCAACAGCGTGGCCAGGATGAGCGGCGGCACGGCGAGCCCGACCGGCGAATGCACGGTGATCGCCCAGTCCGCGGCGCCGGGCTGCAGAATCGGCATACGCACCGCCCCTCGAGGCAACGGCGTCGCCGCCGCGGCCGGCCGCGCCGCCGCGGCCTCGGTCGTCGCCCCGGCACGGGCCTGCCGCCAGGCCTCCCCCACGGGCACCGGCAGGAGCCAGCTGTCGCCGCCATGGCTGAGCCGTACAGTGGTGCCGGCCGGTATCTCGGGCCGGCAGACGCCCTCGCAGGGCAGGCGCAGCTCCAGCGCCGTGCCGGCCAGCGACAGCCTGTGCCCGAGGAGCGGTGCCGCGCTGCCCGCCAGCAGCCGCGTCGCCGGACCCTCTGCCGGCGTCTGGGTTGTCGCGGCCAAGTCGATGAGGTCCGGCAGGCTGCGGCGCAGCAGCGTTGCGGCTGCCGCCCGCCATTGCTCGGATGCCGGGGTGCCGGGCAGGGCGTCCAATGCCGGGCGCTGGCTCGCCAGCAACCGGCGCAGACGGGCGCCTTCACCATCCAGCGCCCGCGCCATGGCCATGGCGACGCCGTGCCCGGCCCGCTCCGCCGCGAGCGCATGCTCCAGGTGCACGGTGCGCACGCCCTCGATGATGAGGAGGGCGCCGATGCCCAGCACGAGCGCGCAGACCGCAAGCAGCCAGCCGCGCAGCCGCCGGTGCTCGACCGCGCCGTCACCGTCGGGTGCGTCGACGGCGAGCTCGGAGCCGGCGGGATCAGGCGACATGGTGTGCCGCGGACGACGGCTCGGGCGTGGCCAACTCAGGCGTCCAGGGGCCGGAAGCGCAGGCGGTGGGGCTGGTCGGCCTCGTCGCCGAGGCGGCGGTGGCGGTCGGCCTCGTAGTCGGCGTAGTTGCCCTCGAACCAGGTCACTTGCGACTCGCCCTCGAAGGCGAGGATGTGGGTGGCGATGCGGTCCAGGAACCAGCGATCGTGGCTGATGACCACCACGCAGCCGGGGAAGGCGAGGATGGCCTCCTCCAACGCGCGCAGGGTCTCGACGTCGAGGTCGTTGGTGGGCTCGTCGAGCAGCAGCAGGTTGCAGCCCTTCTTGAGCAGCTTGGCCAGGTGCACGCGGTTGCGCTCGCCGCCGGAGAGGTCGCCGATGCGCTTTTGCTGGTCGCCGCCGCGGAAGTTGAAGCGGCTCACGTAGGCGCGTGAGGGCATCTCGTATTTGCCGACGATGATGTTGTCGGCACCGCCGGAGATCTCCTCCCAGACGGTCTTGCTGTCATCGAGCGCGTCGCGGCTCTGGTCCACGTAGCCGATGTCCACGGTCTCGCCGACGCGCAGCTCGCCGCCGTCCGGCTGCTCCTGCCCGGTGATGATGCGAAACAGCGTGGTCTTGCCGGCGCCGTTGGGGCCGATGATGCCGACGATGCCGCCCTTGGGCAGGTTGAAGCTGAGATCCTGATACAAGAGCCGCTCGCCATAGCCCTTGCGCAGGTCGTTGGCCTCCACCACCAGGTCGCCCAGGCGCTCGCCGGGTGGGATGTAGATCTCGTTGGTCTCGTTGCGGCGCTGGAAGTCTTGCGACTGCAGCTCGTCGAAGCGCGCGAGTCGCGCCTTGCTCTTGGCATGCCGGCCCTTCGGGTTGGCGCGCACCCATTCCAGCTCGTGCTTCATGGCCTTGATGCGCGCCTGCTCGGCCTTTTCTTCCTGCTCCAGGCGCTGCTCCTTCTGCTCCAGCCAGCTGGAGTAGTTGCCCTGCCAGGGGATGCCGTGGCCGCGGTCCAGCTCCAGAATCCAGCCGGCAACGTTGTCCAGGAAGTAGCGGTCGTGGGTCACCGCGACGACGGTGCCGGGGTAGTCGTGCAGGAAGCGCTCCAGCCAGCCGACGGACTCGGCGTCCAGGTGGTTGGTTGGCTCGTCCAGCAGCAGCATATCCGGCTTGGAGAGCAGCAGCCGGCAAAGGGCCACGCGGCGGCGCTCGCCGCCGGAGAGCTTGCCGACGTCCGCGTCCCAGGGCGGCAGACGGAGTGCGTCGGCGGCCACCTCCAGGGTGCGGTCCAGGTTGTGGCCGTCGGTGGCCTCGATGAGGTTCTCCAGGTCGCCCTGTTCTTTGGCCAGGGCGTCGAAGTCCGCGTCCGGCTCGGCGTAGGCGGCGTAGACGGCATCCAGGCGCTCCAGGGCCTGCTTGATGTGGGCGACGGCCTCCTCGACGTTGCCGCGCACGTCCTTGTCCGGGTCCAGGTGCGGCTCTTGCGGCAGGTAGCCGATGTTGATGCCGGGCTGCGGGCGTGCCTCGCCCTCGATCTCGGTGTCGATGCCGGCCATGATCTTGAGCAGCGTGGACTTGCCGGCGCCATTCAGACCCAACACGCCGATCTTGGCGCCGGGGAAGAACGACAGCGAGATGTCCCGCAGAATGACACGCTTCGGCGGCACGACCTTGCCGACGCGGTTCATGGTGTAGATGTACTGCGCCATTGTGACTGTTGCGGTGGCTCTTGGATTTGGAAATCGCTTGGTGGTGGAATCGGAATCTGGCGTGACGCCGGGTGCGCGGGCGTACGACGGCCCGGCGTCCGACGGCCGCGAGCGGCCCGCAAACCGCGTCATGTCGCGGATGCGGCGCGCCAACGATGTGGAAATTGTGCGTGTTGAACCGACAAATGTCCAAGCAGCGCAACAGCCGCCGTTCGGCGGCGACCGCGGCTCGGCGGAGATCCGGGAGTAAAGCATGAGCAGACGATTCGTGCCGCTGGTGGGTTTCGTCGCCCCCAGCGGCACCGGCAAGACGACGCTGCTGCGCAAGCTGGTGCCGCTGCTGCGTGAGCGCGGCCTGCGCGTCGGCTACATCAAGCACTCGCATCACAGTCTGAGCCTGGACCACCCCGGCAAGGATAGCCACGACTTGGCCGAGGCCGGCGCCGAGCAGGTGGTGCTGGCCGCCGCCGACGGCTGGGGCCTCATGGACTATGCGCCGCGGCGCGGCGAGGACGGCCGCACCCCGCTGGCGGAGCTGGCGGCGCGCTTCGATGCCGAGCGGCTCGACTTGGTGCTGGTGGAGGGCTTTCGCCAGGAGCGGCATCCGAAAATCGAGGTGCATCGCGTCGCGACCGGCAAGGCGCCGCTGTATCCGAACGACCCGGACATCATCGCCGTGGCCACTGACAGCCAGCTCCCTGCCGACGCTGCGCCGGTGCGCCTGCCCATCGCCGACACCGAGGCCATCGCCGACTTCATCCAGGCGCAGCTCGCCGATGGGCGCTTCAGCGGCGAGGACCCGCGTGATGAGCTGCTGCGCCGCTGCCGCGAGACCCGCCATGCCGCCACCGGGCCGCGCGCCGGCTGGCTCTCCATCCGCATCGGCGAGCGCTGCTGGATGGCGCGCATCGCGCTCGCCGGCGACGACCCCGACGTGGACGCCGTCGGTGTGCATCTGGTGGCCGCCGCCGACGATGAGGCGCCGGCCGACGCGCCAGCCGATGTGCCGGACATCGCCAGCATCGAGGCCACCATCCACCGCCGTATCTACAGCACGCAGCCGCTGGCGCGTGCCATCATCGGCGCGCGCATGCCCTACACGGCCGCGGCGGGTTTTCAGGGGCGGAGCTTCCAGCCGCTGGACGCGGATGGCGTCGCGCTGCTCGGTGACGTGCCGGCACTGAGCCTGGACCCTGCCAAGCTGGCCCAAGAGGGCCCCGCGGCCATCGCCGAGCGGCTGGTGGACGCGCCCGTCTGCATTCTGGCGGGGCAGGGCGCCTACGCCTGGGGCGAAGACCTGACGCAGGCGCTGGAGCGTGCGGCGCTCCTGGAACGCTCCGCACAGATCTACGTGCTAGGGCGGCAGTCGTCGGCCTGAGCGGATGTGAACAAGACCAGCAAGACCTGCCGCGTGATACAAGTCGGCGCAAGGTTGTCTGCGCATCCTCTCAGCCGGTTGCGCATCCCAACTTGTCGCGGCACGCATTTGCAGGCGACTGCTCGTTGACCAGACCACGCTACCGAAACCTCGACGGCTCGTTGCCCCACCGCGCGTCGGCTGTCTTCAAATGGGGCGTGCTGGACCGCCTGGCCGGCCGGCGCAAGCCGGATCGGCGGCCGTTCGAGGCGCCACGTGTCGCGAACGACGGCGCCGCATTGCGCCGGAATGTATCGGAGCCCCTGCTGACCTGGGTCGGCCACGCCACCTGGTTGGTGCAACTGGCCGGGGTCAATCTGCTCATCGACCCGATCTGGGCGCGGGTCGTCGCGGGGGTAGTCCCGCGCCGCAGCGCGCCGGGCGTGGCGCTCGCTGACCTGCCGCGTATCGACGCCGTGCTGGTCACGCACAACCACCGGGATCACATGGATCTGCGTACGCTGCGACACTTCGCGGCGGCACCGCTGGCTGTCGTGCCGCTGGGGCTGGCCGCCGCACTGCGCCGGCTCGGCTACCGGGACGTCAGGGAACTGGACTGGTGGCAGGGCGTCGACGCCGGCAAGGTCCGCATCACGCTGGTGCCGAGCCAGCACTGGAGCCGGCGCGGGCTGCTCGACACCAACGCCACGCTGTGGGGCGGCTTCGTCATCGAAGGTGACGGCCGGCGCGTCTATCACAGCGGCGATACGGCCTGGTTCGCGGGCTTCCGGGAGATCGCCCGTCGGCTCGGCAGTCCGGACGCGGCGCTGCTGCCCATCGGCGCCTACGAGCCGGAATGGTTCATGCGCCGGCAGCACATGAACCCGGAGGATGCTCTGCGGGCCGCCGCCGACCTGGACGCCCGCCGTATCCTGCCGATGCACTGGGGCACCTATCAGCTCACGGACGAATGGCTCGGCGAGCCCCCGCGGCGGGTGGTCGCGGCCGCGGCGGAGGACCCCCGACTGCTGGAACGGCTCATCCTGTGTCCGATCGGGGCCTCGGAGCGGCTCTGAACCGGCAACGGACGCGCGGCAGATCCGTCAACGGGCACAACGCCGGACTGGCCCGCGCGCTTGCGACCGTGGCCTCAGCCCGTGGTCAGGCGCCCTATGCCCCTGGGCAGGGTCAACCCACCTGCTCCAGCCGGTAGCCGTAGCCGCGCAGGGTGCTGATCTGCAGGCCCGTCGCGGCGCCCAGGCCGAGCTTCCTGCGCAGGCGACTCACGTGGGCGTCCACGGTGCGCGTGTCGACCCGCGGGTTGCGCTCCCAGACCTCGGTCAGCAGGTGCTCGCGCGAGAGCAGCTCGTTCGGGTGATGGAAAAAGTGCTGCGTCAGCGCGTATTCCAGCGCCGTGAGCGACAGGCGCTCGCCTTCGCGGTAGATTTGACGATTGACCTCGTCGATGCGGTAGGCGCCCAGTGCAGGCAGACGGGCCCGATCGCGCCGGGCGCGGCGCAGCAGCGCGCCGATGCGCGCGCGCGCCTCCGACATGCGCAGCGGCTTCACCACATAGTCGTCAGCGCCCATCTCCAGCGCCTTGACGATCAACTGCTCGTCGTCGTTGACGCTCTCGACGACGATCGGCAGGTCCCAGCCGAGGCAGTTGCGCACGAATCGGATGACGCTATCCGCCTGCCCGTCCGGCAGGCACCAGTCCAGCATCAGCAGGTCAAAGCGCTGCGTCTCGAGGGCCGCGGTCATGTCGCCCACGCGCGCGAAGTGCCGGTAGGCCCAGCCCGCCTGCTCGAAGGTCAGGGTGAGCAGGCCGGCGATCACCGGGTCGTCCTCGAGCAGACCGATACGAACCGTATCGCCGTCGGGCGATACCTGCTGCGAGTTGTCCAATGCTGACATTTTTGCGCGGTTTTTACAGAGCGTCACGAGGTCACAGTTTAGTCTGCGATGAAGGGGAAACACTTATACATCAATAGGAGTTACAACCTACATTCTTATGAAAGATTATCTGAGCATGAAGGCGACCTCTGCGTGAGCTAGGTCCTAGAAACATGGATGCAGTAAAGTGCGCCATCCTCGACGGTCTTGACGTCGGTGCTCAGCCCTTCTCGGTGCTCAGC
This sequence comes from Thiohalocapsa sp., assembly GCF_022340605.1. Taxonomy (GTDB): domain Bacteria; phylum Pseudomonadota; class Gammaproteobacteria; order Chromatiales; family Chromatiaceae; genus Thiohalocapsa. The sequence goes on along the minus strand of NZ_JAJDNQ010000019.1, from coordinate 5,400 downwards.
CCTTCTCGGCGCTCAGGTAGCAGATCCAGCCGGCGTCGGCGTCCGCGTGCTCGGTGGGCTCGAAGCGGCCGTCCGGCTCGCCATCCTCGTCCCAGCCCTGCCAGTAGACGACGACGTGCCCGAAGCCGGCCTCCCTCAGCAGCTCGCGGATCTCCGGCAGCGTCCAAAGCCGCCAGCGATAGCTGAAGGCGCGCCTGAGCTCGGAGCCGTCCGCGAAGGCGAAATGGATATGGCAGTCCATGCTGCCGTCGATGGGGTTGTACCGCGCCTGCTCCCAGCGGTACGTGAAGCTGCCGGCGTCGTCCTCGACAGTGCGCTCCTCGACGATTTCGCGGAACGCATCGTAGCCGCCGTAGGCGTCCAGAAAGAAGACGCCGTCCGCAGTCAGCGCCTGATGCACGGAACGGAAATACGCCTGCAACAAGGCGCGCTCACGGAACAGCCAGTAGCTGAAGTTCATCGCCGCCACCAGGTCCAGGCCGCCGTCGGTGGGAGCCGTCAGCACATCCGTCTGGCACAGCCGGATACGCCGGCGTTGGTCGGCGTCCAGCGCGGGCAGGTTGTGTGCCGCGGCCCAGGCCAGCACCGCCGGGTCCAGGTCCAGGCCCAGCGCGGTGTTGCCGGCGTGCCGGCGCACCCACTCGCAGCAAACGGCGGCGCTGCCGCAGAAGTCCTCGCGCAGGTGCCGCGCATCGCGGCCGCGCAGCCGGTGGAAGGTCGCGGCGAGAAAGTCCACCTCCGCCTCCGGGCATTGCACGGAGCGCTCGTACAGGCGCTGGGGATCGGCCTGCTCGGCGAGCGAAGGGGCTTGGGCGGCGGACACCAAGGAAGGACGCGTGAGATCGGGGGGCAGGGGCATGACGTGTGCGTTGAAATCACCGGGCGGATCGCCTATTCTAGCGGGCTCGCGGTCGCGCCTCCCGCTACGGGCCGCTGCCTCAGGTAGCGCACAACGGCGTCACCCGCACCCCCGGAGAGGTGTCCGAGTGGCTTAAGGAGCACGCCTGGAAAGTGTGTATAGGTTAATAGCCTATCGAGGGTTCGAATCCCTCCCTCTCCGCCACCTACCGTCCTATCTTCGAGCCCCAATCCCGGCCGCGGCTCTTCTCTTTCCGGCTGCGCGCCCCGCTGGCTGCTCCCGGCCGCGTCTTGCAGCGTGCCGATCGCGGCGCGGACGCCGCTCCCACGACACATACGCGAGCCGACCGCCGGCGATTGCGCCGTGTCAGGCAATGCCGTCCAGTGCCCGGGCGGTTATGAATCCTTTGCAGTATGCTCCGGGGCCGGATCTCCTTATCGGGGAAGCCGGAAGGAGTACGGCAAGCACATGCACTACTGCGGAGGCACCATGAAGGCAATTCTCACCGCGGCGGCCGTCGGCCTGGCCGCCCTCGCGTTCAATTCGCTCGCGCTGGCCGACGAGCCGGTGGTCATCAAGTTCTCGCACGTGGTGGCAGAGAACACGCCGAAGGGCAAGATGGCGGAGAAGTTCAAAGAACTGGTGGCCGCGAAGACCGGCGGCAGCGTCGTGGTCGAGGTCTACCCCAACTCGCAGCTCTTCACCGATGACAATGTGCTGGAGGCGATGCTGCTGGGCGACGTCCAGATGGCCGCACCGGCGCTGTCGAAGTTCAGCCGCTACACCGATGTGCTGGCGCTCTACGATCTGCCGTTCCTGTTCCAGGACATGGACGCCGTGGACCGGTTCCAGCAGAGCGAGCAGGGCCAGAAGATGCTGGATTCGCTCAGCAAGAAGGGCCTGGTGGGCCTCGGCTACCTGCACAACGGCCTAAAGCAACTGAGCGCCGACGAGCCGCTGCGGGTGCCGGCAGACGCCAAGGGGCTCAAGTTCCGCATCATGTCCTCTGATGTGCTGGAGGCGCAGTTCGAGACGCTGGATGCCACGCCGATCAAGAAGCCCTTCTCCGAGGTCTTCACGTTGCTGCAGACCAAGGCCCTCGACGGCCAGGAGAACAGTTGGTCGAACATCTACTCGAAGAAGTTCTACGAGGTTCAGCCTTACATTACCGAGACCAACCACGGCCTGCTGGATTACATGGTCGTGACCTCCAAGGAGTTCTGGTCCAGCCTGGGCGACGAGCAGCGCGCCCAGGTCAGGGAGGCGCTGGACGAGGCGCTTGCCTATGGCAACGAGGTGGCGGCCGACAAGTCCGTCGAGGACAAACAGCGTATCGCCGAGAGCGGCCGCACCGAGATCATCGAGCTGACGCCCGCGGAGCGTGCGCAGTGGGTGGATGCGATGAAGCCAGTCTGGAAGCAGTTCGAAAAGGAAATCGGCCCTGAGCTGATCAAGTCGGCGTATCAGTCTAACCAAGACTGACCCGAAACCCGAGCGCCGAGAGCACTTGGTGAGGAGGCAGGATGATCCGCCGCATCATCGAGAAGACCGAGGAGGCGATCATCTCGCTGCTGCTGGTGGCGATGACGCTGTTGGTGTTCTGGGAGGTGATCCTGCGCTTCGGCTTCGGCAAGGGCATCAGCTGGGGGCAGGAGGCGACGCTGCAGCTATCGGCGTGGTTCGTGCTCTTCGGCGTGTCCTATGGGCTCAAGACCGGGGCGCACATCGGCGTGGATGCCTTCGTGCGGCTGTTTCCGCCGCTGGGGCGGCGCATCCTGACTGGCGTCGCGGTGCTGCTGTCGCTGGTGTACTGCGGGCTCTTCATCTACGGCTCCTGGGTGTACCTGGCGAAGATGCACATGATCGGCATCGAGCTGGAGGACATCCCGGTGCAGACCTGGATCGCGCACAGCATCCTGCTCATCGGCCTGGTAATGCTGAGCCTGCGGCTGCTGGGGTTGCTGTGGCGGGTGATTCGGGGCACAGCGATGGACTTCCAGCACGTGGACGAGGCCATGGAGAGCATGCACCTCGCCCGCGAGCTGCGCGAGTCCGTCGGCGGCGACGCTGACCCGACGACGGGCGGGCGGCGGCCTGATGGTGCCGGGGAGGGCGGGGCGTGACCACCGCGGTGCTCTTCCTGCTGCTGTTCGGCTGTATGCTGCTGGGGATGCCGATCGCGTTCGCACTCGGCTTCTCCAGCATCGTCACCATCCTCTTCTTTTCGCACGACTCGCTGGCGTCCATTGCGCTCAAGCTGTTCGAGTCCCTGTCCGGGCATTACACGCTGCTGGCGATCCCGTTCTTCATCCTGTCCTCGCAGTTCTTGTCCACCGGCGGCGTGGCCAAGCGGCTGATCCGCTTTGCCGTGGGCGTTGTTGGACACATCAAGGGTGGGCTGGCCATGGCCTCGGTGCTGGCGTGCATGCTGTTTGCAGCGGTATCCGGCTCCTCGCCGGCGACAGTGGCGGCCGTCGGCACCATCGTCATCGCGGGCATGGTGAAGTGCGGCTATCCGAAGTCATTCGCGTCCGGCGTCATCACCAATGCCGGCACGCTCGGCATCCTGATCCCGCCCTCCATCGTCATGCTGGTGTACGCGGCGGCCACCGAGGTGTCGGCGGCGCGCATGTTCATGGCAGGTTTCATTCCCGGCATGCTGATGGGCGGTTTGTTGATGTTGGCCATCTATGTCGTCGCCCGCGTCAAGCAACTGCCGTCGCAGCCCTGGCCCGGCTTTCGCGAGGTGGCCGCGGCCGGCTTCAGCGCCTCCGGCGGCATCCTGCTCATCGTCATCGTGCTGGGCTCTATCTATGGCGGCATCGCGAGCCCGACGGAAGCGGCGGCGGTGTCCGCCGTCTATGCCTTCCTGGTGTCGGTGATCGGCTATCGGGATATCGGGCCGCTCAAGGACACGCCGTGGCACAAGAACGGCGAGGGCGCGGGTGCCACGCTGCTGCGCAATACCTGGCAGGTTCCGTTGGCCTTGGTGCAAAGCGTCGGCGACGCGGAGGTACGCAAAACAGTACTGGACGCTGCCCGCGTCAGCATCATGCTGCTGTTCATCATCGCCAACGCGATGCTGTTCGCGCACGTGCTCACTACCGAGCGTATCCCGCATCACATCGCCGAGGCCATCGTCGGCTTCGGGCTCTCGCCGTGGATGTTCCTGATCGTCGTGAACCTGCTGCTGCTGGCGGCGGGCAACTTCATGGAGCCGTCGGCGATCCTGCTCATCATGGCGCCGATCCTGTTCCCCATTGCCACGCAGCTCGGCATCGACCCGATTCATCTCGGCATCATCATGGTGGTGAACATGGAGATCGGCATGCTCACACCGCCGGTGGGCCTGAACCTGTTCGTGACGGCGGGCATCACCGGGGAGTCCATGGGCTGGGTCATCAAGTCGGTGCTGCCGTGGATGCTGCTCCTGCTGTTCTTCCTGATGCTGATCACGTACATCCCGCAGATCTCGCTGTTTCTGCCGGAGTATCTCGACCCGAGCAAACGATCAGCAGCACTGATGTCCGTGGCGATAGCGAAAAATCAGTCCGACCCCGGGCATCCGATCGTGCAGGCTCAAGCTGCCGCCTAAGCTGGCAGCGGCTTCCCTGGCGATGGCGAGTCCGAGGCCGCTGCCCTCGCCGTTGGTCCCCAGCGTGCGATAGAAGGGGTCGAACACCCGTTCGCGCTCGCTCGCAGGGATGCCGGGGCCGTCGTCGAGGATCTCGATGACCACCTCACCCGCGTCCGCAGTGAGGCGCACCGTGACCTCACCGCCGCACGGGGTATATTTGAGGGCGTTCTCCAGGCCGTTCTTGAGCACCAGGCGCAGGGTCTCGCGCGCGGCCTCGATGCGCACCGGCGCGAGCTCATCCAGACCCAGATCGATGCCCTTAGACTCGGCCAGCGGCAGGTAGTCTGCGATCAGCTCGCGTGCCAGCACCGCGACATCGACCGGCGCGGTCGGCACCGCCCCCGCCTGAACCCGTGCCAGGCTCAAGAGCTGCTCGGTGAGTTTGTGCGCACGCTCGATCCCGGCCTGTAGCGGCTCGATGCGCTCGCGCATGATCTCCAGCGTTGCGGCTTCGCGCAGATTGCGCGCCTGGACCGCCAAGGCGGTCAGTGGGCTGCGCAGCTCGTGCGCCGCGTCGGCGACGAAGCGCCGTTGCTGGTCCATCAGCACGCCCACGCGTTCGAGCAGGCGATTGATGGCCAGCACGAAGGGCCGGATCTCGCTCGGCACGTCGGTGTCGCCCAGCGCGCGCGGGCGATCCGCCGGCTGGGCGTCCAGGTGCGCGGCGAGACGCCGGACCGGGGCCAGCTCGCGGCGGACGATGCGCACGATCATCCAGACCATCAACAGCGGCAGCAACAGCAGTGGCGCCAGGGTATGCCTCGCCGCGGTCAAGCCGATTTCGTCGCGGACCTCGGTCGGCTGCGCCACCACCGTCGCCCGGCTCGCCGGGCCGACCCGCTTGAAGACCCGCAGGCGCTCGCCATCGGCCAATAGCGTGTGGAAGCCCGGGGGCAGATCCCGG
>NZ_JAJDNQ010000082.1 GCF_022340605.1 Thiohalocapsa sp. | reverse complement strand
CTGCCGGAGCTGGCGGTGAAAGAGAGCCGCGATCGCGTGCGCGGCGCCATCGTCCAGGGCCGCTTCGATTTTCCCGCCGGGCGCGTGACCATCAACCTCGCGCCCGCCGACCTGCCGAAGGAGGGCGGTCGCTTCGACCTGTCCATCGCCGTCGGCATCCTTGGCGCCTCGGGCCAGGTGCGCACCGAGCAACTGCCCAACCTGGAGCTCCTCGGCGAGCTCGCGCTCACCGGCGCCCTCAGGCCCGTGTCCGCGGTGCTGCCGGCGGCGCTCGCCGCCCGGGATGCCGGCCGCGCCCTGGTGCTGCCGCGGGCCAACGCCGACGAGGCGGCCCTGGTGGACGGGCTCGACATCCTGCCCGCCGAGCACCTGCTGGAGGTCTGCGCGCACCTCAATGGCGACGCCGTCATCGTTCCTTACGCTGCACCGGCGCTGCGCGACCAGCGGCCAGCGTATCCAGACCTGGCCGAGGTGCAGGGGCAGGAGCACGCCAAGCGCGCGCTGGAGATCGCCGCCGCCGGCGGCCACAGCCTGCTCTTCATCGGCCCGCCCGGCACCGGCAAGTCCATGCTCGCGAACCGCCTGCCGGGCATCCTGCCGACCCTGGCGGACGACGAGGCGCTGGAAGTGGCTGCCATCCGCTCCGTCAGCGGCCAGGCGGAGTTGGACCCGACGCACTGGCGCGAGCGGCCGTTCCGCGCCCCGCACCACACGGCCTCCGGTGTCGCGCTGGTGGGCGGCGGCAGCACGCCGCGGCCGGGGGAGATCTCGCTGGCGCACTTGGGCGTGCTGTTTCTCGATGAGCTGCCGGAGTTCGATCGCCGCGTGCTGGAGGTGCTGCGCGAGCCGCTGGAGTCCGGGCGCATCCACATCTCCCGCGCCGCGCGGCACGCGGAGTTTCCGGCGCGCTTCCAGCTGGTGGCGGCCATGAACCCCTGCCCGTGCGGCTATCTCGGCGATCCGCAGGGCCGCTGCCGCTGCACCGCCGAGCAGGTGGCCCGCTACCGCGCGCGCATCTCCGGGCCGCTGCTGGACCGCATCGATCTGCAAATGGAGGTGCCGCGGCTGCCGGCGGAGCGCCTCGTCACGCGGTCGGCCGAGGTCGAGTCGAGCGCCGCGGTGCGCGCCCGCGTCGAGCAGGCCCGTGCATGCCAGCTCGAGCGCGCCGGCTGCACCAATGCCGTGCTGGACGCGGGCGCGCTGGAGCGGCACTGTCCGCTGGACGCGCAGGGGCGGCAGGTGATCACCCAGGCCATGCGCCGGCTGTCGCTGTCCGGACGGGCCTATCACCGGATTCTGAAGGTGGCACGGACCATCGCGGATCTCGCCGACAGCGACGCCATCACCGTGGCGCACCTGAGCGAGGCTATCTGCTACCGCCGGCTGGACCGCGGCGGTGCACAGCCGCAGACGAGTCGTGGAGGCCTTTGAGTATGCTGGAGTTGTCCGCCATCACGCTGCGCCGCGGCCCAAAGCTGCTCCTGGAGAGCGCGGACCTGCGCGTGCACCCGGGCCAGAAGGCGGGCCTCACCGGCGCCAACGGCTGCGGCAAGTCCAGCCTGTTCGCACTGCTGCGGGGCGAGCTCGCCCCGGACGCGGGTGACGTTTCGCTGCCGCCGGATTGGCGCATCGCTCATGTCGCCCAGCAGACGCCGGGTGGCGAGCGTGCGGCCATCGAGCTTGTCATCGACGGCGATGCCGAGCTGCGACAGGTGCAGCACGACCTCGCCGCCGCCGAGGCCGCCGGCGACGGCGTGCGCCAGGCCGCGCTGCACGGCCAGCTCGAGGCCATCGGCGGCTACACGGCGGAGAGTCGCGCCGCGCGGCTGCTGCATGGCCTGGGCTTTGCTGTGGGCGACGAGCGGCGCCCCGTGTCCAGCTATTCCGGCGGCTGGCGCATGCGTCTGGCGTTGGCGCAGGCGCTCATGTGCCGTTCGGACCTGCTGCTGCTGGACGAGCCCACCAACCACCTGGACCTGGACGCCGTCATCTGGCTGGAAGGCTGGCTCAAGGCGTATCCCGGCACGCTGCTGCTGATCTCCCACGACCGGGACTTTCTGGACGCCGCCGTGGACCGGATCTGCCACATGGAGCGACGCGGGCTCAAGGTCTACACCGGCGGCTATTCCGCCTTCGAGCGCCAGCGCGCCGAGCATCTGGCACAGCAGCAGGCCGCCCACGAGCGTCAGCAGCGCGAGATCGCGCACATGCGCTCCTTCGTCGACCGCTTCCGCGCCAAGGCCACCAAGGCGCGCCAGGCGCAGAGCCGACTCAAGGCGCTGGAGCGCATGGAGCTCATCGCGCCGGCGCACGTGGACTCGCCGTTCCGCTTCGACTTCCGCCAGCCGCAGGCCAAGCCCGACCCCTTGCTGCGGCTGGAGCAGGTCAGCGCCGGCTACCCGGAGCGCATCGTGCTGTCCGGCGTTTCCATGAGCCTGCGTCCGGACGACCGCATTGCGCTGCTGGGTCCCAACGGCGCCGGCAAGTCCACGCTCATCAAGCTGCTCGCCGGCCGGCTCGAGCCGCTGGCGGGTCAGCGCGAAGCGGCGCAGGGCCTTGTCGTCGGCTACTTCGCCCAGCACCAGGTGGACCAGCTCGACCCGGCCGCCTCCCCGCTGAAGCACCTGGAGCGGCTGGAGGCCGAGGCCGAGCGGTGCGGCGCCAGGCCGGCCACAGAGCAGCAACTGCGCGACTTCCTCGGCGGCTTCGGCTTTATGGGCGACCGCGCCAGCGAGCCCGTCGCGCCCTTCTCGGGTGGCGAGAAGGCCAGGCTCGCGCTCGCGCTCATCGTCTGGCAGCGCCCGAACCTGCTGCTGTTGGACGAGCCCACGAACCACCTGGACCTGGACATGCGCCTCGCGCTGAGCGAGGCCCTGCTCGGCTTCGACGGCGCGCTGGTGCTGGTCTCGCACGACCGCCACCTGCTGCGGGTCACCTGCGACACCCTGCTGCTGGTGGATGCGGGCGCCGCCGCGTCCTTCGACGGCTCCCTCGACGACTACCCCGCCTGGCTCGCCGCCCGCGCCAAGGCAGCGCAGAGCGACGCCGCCGCGGCCCAGGCGCCCGCGGCGTCGGGCAACGCCGACAGCGCCACCTCCCGCAAGGACCAGCGCCGCCGCGACGCCGAGCAACGCGCCCGGCTGCAACCCTTGAAGCATCGTCTACAGCTGCTCAATGCCGACGTGGAGCGCCTGACCGCCGCGCGCGACGCCTTGGAGCAGACCCTCGCCGACCCCGCCCTCTACACCGACGACGCCAAGCCCCGGCTGCTCGCCCTGCTCGGCGACAAGCAGCGGATCGATGCGGACCTGGAGCAGGCCGAAGCCGACTGGCTCGACGCCGCCGCCGATCTGGAGGACTTGGAGCAGGCGCTGTGAGTCGCCCCGCGCGGCGCGGTCGCGGCCGTTGACTGAGCGGAATGCTCACGGATGCTCTCGTTTTGTCGCTCAGGCACCACGCGCCCGATCCGCGGCTGGGTAACAATGAGGTCCGAGCACTCGAACAACGCGCTCACGACCCGGTGCGCGTGCACCAACGAGTTACGTACGATGTAGGCGGCGATGGCGTCAAACATCGTCGAGCGCCTCCGTCGCCAAGATTACTTCTCCAGGAAGGGTGGATGAAGCGAAGCGCATCCACCGTCGTTCGGGGTGCTCCACAACCGCGCGGCGGTGTATCGTCCACGCATCGTCCGTTCGAGCCGCGCCGTCGAGGAGGCCCCGGTGATCATCGGCATCCCCAAAGAGATCAAGCCTCAGGAGCGCCGCGTTGCAGCGGTGCCAGCGCTGGTGCACGACCTGGTGGAGCAGGGGCACGAGGTGTTGGTGCAACAGGGTGCCGGCTTGGGCGCCGGCATTGCGGACGATCAGTTCGCCGCTGCCGGCGCGCGCATCGTGGCGGATGCGAGGGCGGTCTGGGATGCGGCGGAGCTGGTGGTCAAGGTCAAGGAGCCGCTGCCGGAGGAGCACCCACTGATCCGGCCCGGCCAGGTGCTATTCACGTATTTTCACTTCGCCGCGAGCCGCGCGCTGACCGATGCCATGCTCGCCAGCGGCGCCCATTGCTTTGCCTACGAGACACTCACCGTGCGGGGCCGCTTGCCGCTGCTGGCCCCCATGAGCGAGGTGGCCGGGCGCATGGCGGTGCAGGCCGGCGCCTTCTACCTGGAGGCACACAACGGCGGCCGTGGCCTGCTGTTGGGCGGCGTGCCCGGCGTCGCGCCCGCCAATGTGCTGATCCTGGGCGGAGGCAGCGTCGGCACCGAGGCCGCGAAGATGGCCGCCGGACTCGGCGCCAGCGTCGTCGTCATGGACATCGATCTGGACCGGCTGCGGCACCTGGCCGAGATTCTGCCCGCCAACGTGACGACGCTGGCCAGCAGCACCCACGCGCTGCGGGAGTTGCTGCCGACGGCGGACCTGGTGATCGGTGCCGTGCTGGTGAGTGGCGCCCGCGCGCCGGTGCTGATCCGCCGCCGGGACCTCGCCCTGATGCACGACGACGGTGCGGTACTGGTGGACGTGGCCATCGACCAGGGCGGCTGCTTCGAGACCAGCCGGCCCACGACCCATGCGGAGCCCACCTTCGTCGTGGACGGCGTGCTGCACTACTGCGTCGCCAACATCCCCGGCGCGGTGCCGCGGACGGCGACCTTCGCACTCACCAACGCCACCAAGCCCTACGTCGAACTGCTGGCACTGCTGGTGAGTGAGCAGGGTGTCGCCGCGGCCGCCGCGCATCCCGTGCTCGGCACCGCCGCCAACGTCCTGGCGGGCGAGTTGACCCAGCCGGCGGTGGCCGACGCCTTCGGTCTGCCGTGGCGGGCGCCCGAAAAGGTCCTGGCGCCAAAAGATGGCTGAGGTTCGAGTGCTTGGCAGGAGTGCGGAGTGCAGGAGTGCGGGAGTGCGAAGGGTGCCTGTGGGAGCGGTGTCCCCTCCGCGGCTGCGCAGAAGGTGGACGCTGCCGGCCGAAGTCAGTGAGACTTCTCCCCTAGCCCCTAGTGCAGCGTTTCACCTAACTTTGCCTTTGTTGTCGTTGTCGTTGTCGAGTATCCGACCACGACCACGACCACGACCACGACCACGAGCACGAGCACGAGCACGAGCAGAGACTTCGACCTGGTTTCTCGGCTCCGGTCCCACCCGAATTGGCGCCCCGCAAAATTGCCTGAAACGGGGTACTAGCCCCTAGCCCCTCTTGTGATAGGGCGGTCCGGCGAGCGAATCCACTCGCTCCATGAGCCGGCGTAGAGCCGCGAGCCGGCCAATCCTGCCAACTCCATCGCCAGCAGGTTGTGGCAGGCGTTAACGCCGGAGCCGCAACTGTGGGCGAGCCGCGTCGGGGGAATGCTGCCCAAGGCATCGTCGAACCTGCGCCGTAGCACCACCGCCGGCAGAAAGCGCCCGTCCGGGCCAAGGTTTTCGGTGAAGGGCAGATTGATGGCCCCCGGAATGTGGCCGCCCACGGGGTCGATGGGCTCCTGCTCGCCGCGGTACCGCTCCGGCGCGCGAGCGTCGATGACCTGCACCGCGCCCGTCGGGAGGGCTGCCGCCAGGGCGTCGGTGGTGATCCAGAGCGAGTCGTCCGGCTTGGCGGACAAGATCGCAGGTGTCGGCTCGGGCACCATGGTGGTCAGTGCGCCACCGCCCGCCTGCCAGGCGCCGATGCCGCCATCCAGCACCGCCACCCGATGGTGCCCCAGCCAGCGCAGCAGCCACCACAGCCGCACCGCGAAGGCGCCCCCCAGGTCGTCGTAGACCACCACGTCCGTGTCGTTGCCCACACCAGAGGCCCCGAGCCAGCCGGCGAGCAGCGCGGGCTCCGGCAGCGGGTGCCGGCCCGTGCCGGTGCGCACGGGACCGGATAGCCGCTCGTCCAGGTGCGCATAGATAGCGCCCGGCAGATGCCCAGCGGCATAGGCGTGTCGCCCAGCCTCGGTGTCCTTTAGGGAGAATCGGCAGTCGAAGACAGCGAGCCGTGGGTTGCCGATGCGCTCACGCAGTGCCGCAGCGCTCATGAGCAGAGGAAGGGGGTGGGTGGCCATGTGCGCGGACCTCGTCTGTGTGGTGTCCGGCGCAAGCTTACCGCGTGCTTGCGTTCGCCGAGTCGCCGGTCGGAGCGGCGCCCTGTGGCGTCGATCGCACTGTACCTTTGCGTGAGTTAGGCTACACTGTCCGTAATTCGCCACATCCGTTGGTGGTCGGCGGTGTGCGGTTTGGGCGGCAAGCGTCTGTTTCGTTTGGTTTCGGTCTCGCGACTGCCCACGAACGATGATGTTGTAAGTAGAAGCTTTCGGCCCTGGGGCAGGGCTTGGAGCATCAGTCTAGTAGCGTATTTGCAACGCTTATGCAGGCTTGAGGGTGCAGGGCAACAGGGTACTGGGCGATGACGAAGATGCAACGCTGCACAGCCAAGAACGGGATCAGCAGGGCCGGCCGGGTCCACAGTCATGATGCTCATCGTGCGCGGCGTCTCGGCGCCGGTGCGGGGCTTGCGGTGCTCGGCGCGCTGGCCGCAGGCGTCGCCGGCGCGACGGACTACCCGACGAGCGACTATCTCACCGGCAACTGGGGCGGACTGCGGGATCGGTGGCAGCAGGCCGGTTTCGAGTTCTTCCTCAACTACACCACGGAGCCCATGTGGAACGTCGCCGGCGGCGAGAAGCGCGGCGGCACCTACCTGGACAATATCGGCGCTGACTTTCTGTTCGATCTGGAGCGCATCGTTGGCCTGCCCGGGACGCATTTTCTGGTCAGGCTCTCGCAGCGCGACGGCGACAGCGTGTCCGCCGATTACATCGCGCCGAGCGAGGGCGGCAACCTCTTTCCGGTGCAGCAGATCTACGGCGGCCAGACCTTCAAGGTCGTCAACGTGCAGTTCAATACCCGGCTGCTGGACGACCGCCTCGACTTCGCCTACGGGCGCATCGTCGCCAACGACGACTTCCTGCGCTCCGACCTCTATTGCCAGTTCCTGAACAACGCCATCTGCGGCAGCCCGAAGGCGGTGTTCTTCGAGGACCCCTTTGCGTTCAGCGCCTATCCGTCGGCGCAGTGGGGTGCGCGGGCGCGCTTCGACACGGGCGACGATCGCTGGACCGTCCAGGCCGCCGTCTACGACGCTGATATCAACCTCCAGCACGGCGACCCCTCGGCCAAGCCGCACAACAAGCACGGCGACAGTTGGGCCTTCGGCAACAACGGCGTCGTGCTGGCCGGCGAGCTGCAGTATCACCTGAACCCGAATGCGGACAGGGCTCTGCCCGGCATCTACAAGCTCGGCGGCTACTGGATGAACGGTGACTACCGCAACATCAGCCAGACCGACGGCAGCACCGTGCAGGGCAACGCGATGCTCTGGCTGCTGGCGGACCAGATGCTCTACCGCGAGGCGCCGGGCGGCGATGAGGGGCTCTGGGGGTTCGGTGCCTGGATCAACAGCCGGGAGGATCGCGTCAACCTGCTCGATGATCAGCTCAGCCTGGGGCTGGTCTATCGCGGCCTGCTGCCGAGCCGGCCGCGGGACAGCCTCGGTTTCGCCTTCACCCGTGGCTGGGTCAGCAACGAGCAGAACGTCGCCCGGCTGGCGCAGGGGCTGCCGACGCAGCACGCCGAGTCGGTCTACGAGCTGAACTACAAGTTCGTGCTCGGCCGCGGCATCACGTTCGAGCCGGACGTGCAGTACATCCAGGATCCCGCCGCCACCGGCGAGATCAATGACGCCTGGGCGGTGGGTGCGCAGATCACGCTGGATTTGTGATCGAGCCGCGTCGCCGCCCGGCGCGACCCCGGGCATGGGTCGTGCGTTCTCCGGCGCCGAATCGATCGGCCGGCGCCGGTGGACGTGCGGCCCATCTTTTTTGGAGGAGCTAGCGAGACGCTGCCTCAGACCGACGAGCCATGAGCATCGCTCTCGCAGTCCGAGCAGCGATCGTGGTCGTGGTCGTGGTCGTAATCGGATACTCGACAACGACAACGACAACGACAACGACAACGAAAGCAAAGTTGGGAGAAACGCTGCACTAGGGGAGCGGGCTGCTGCACGGCGGCGTGCAATGTCCGCCCCGGTGCCGGTCTGCTTGTCATCGCGGCGCGGACGCCGCTCCCACGGGTCCGCCGTCCTACAGGAAGTCGCCGAGCGCCATGCCGCGGCCGCTGTCGCGGTGTGCGGCCTGGGCGAGGAACAGCTCCGCCGCCGAGAGCGCGTCGCTCAAGGCGTTGTGGGCGCCGTGCCGCGGCAGGTTGTAGCGCTCGCACAGGGCGTGCAGGCGCAGGTCGGACGCCTTGAAGGGGATCTGCCGGCGCTCCAGCAGCCGCCGCGCGACCGCCTGGGTGTCGATGGCGCGCACCAAGAGCCCCTTGCCCCAGAGCCGCTTGCAGGCCCGGCCGAGGAAGCCGAGCTCCACCCGCGCGTGGTGGGCGATCAGCACCCGGCCGGCGAGGTCCGCCAGCAGCTCCGGCAGTGCCGCGGACAGCTCCAGGCCGCGGGCCGCCTCATCGTCCGTGATCTGGTGAATCACGGCGCTGTCGGCCGGGATCGCCCCCGCCACCCGCAGCAGCCGGTGCCGGGCGCTGCCGAGGCGGATGCGATTGCCGTCCACCAGCACCCAGCCAATGCTCAAGATCTGGTCGCGACGGGCGTCCAGGCCGGTGGTCTCCAGGTCTACGGCCACGTACCGGGCGTCCCGGTAGTCCAGGCCGGGCCGCGGGAAGGGTGTTGCGAGGTAATCCCGTAGCGGGCAGTCGCCCAGCCGCCGCAGGCGCAGGCGCCGGCGCCAGTTCAACAGCAGGCCGGTCATTGCGGGTACTTCATGGGGTGATGGGATTACGCTGGTTCGGGGGGCTGGCGGATGCGCTTCGAGATCGTGAACGTATTGCTTGCAACGCCGAAAACGAGCGGATCGTAGGTCGGGTTAGCGCAGCGTAACCCGACCTACGCCGAATACTTTCGCGGTCTCTTTGCTTGTCCGTCCTCCAGCTCGGCATGCAGCCGGTGCCTGCCTGGCGGCGCGCCGAGCCGCCTGCGGCGGTCTGCGGCGGGCGTGCGCGGCCACGCTGAATCAGGCAAAGCGCCCGGCCTGGTAGCGTTGCCCGAGGGACTCCTGAATGGTGTTGATGAGCGCGAAGGCGTCCTTGAGATGGCCGCGCTCCAGTGGCGAGAGGTCGTCCGGCGAGAGAAAATTGTCCGCCTTTTCGCCGCGCCTGAGCTGCTCGGCCTGGTGGCGCATGCGCAGCGTGCCGATGAACTCGTGCGCGTCCACCAGGTTCGCGGCGCCGTCGGCGCTGAGCGCCTTGGCGGCGCCGGCGGCGCGCAGCCGCTCCAGGGTGTTGGTCTCCTGTAGCCCCGCGGACAGCGCGTAGACCCGCGCCAGGTCCACGATGGGCACGATGCCGCGGTGCTTGATATCGAAGGTGTGGTCGTGCTCGCCGCCACGGATCAGCACGAAGTTGCGGAAGAAGCCCAGCGGCGGGCGATGCTTGAGCGCGTTGGCGGCCATGTAGGCGATGTAGATGGTCTCCTTTTTGGACAGGGTGCGTATGCGCTCGGAGAGCTCGCCGAAGAGCCCCTCCGGATCGTAGATGGGCCGCAGATCGAAGAACACGCTGGAGAGCATCAGCGCCATGGGCTCCGGGCGCTTGATCCAGGTGTTGAAATACTTGGTCCAGATCTTGAGTGGTTGGCGCCACTTGTCGTTGCGGGCCATGACGTCGCCGGGGCAGTAGATATAGCCGCAGGCGTTGAGGCCGTCGTTGACGCGTTGGGCCAGCATGCGGAAATAGGCGTCGTCCTCCGGACTCAAGTGGTCCGCGATAAGGAGCGCGTTGTCCTGGTCCGAGTGCGATGACTGCTCGCGCCGCGCCTGGGAGCCGCCCGCCATCCAGCAGTAGGGTACCGGCGGCGCGCCCAGCTCCTCTTCCGCCAGCTCCAGCAGCCGCAGCGTGATGGCGTCGGTGACGGCGGTAATGGCTTGGCCGATCTGGCTCGCCGTGGCGCCCGAATGCACCAGCTGGATCTGCAGCTCCCCGAGCTTGCCGCTGATGGCCGCAAGCGTCTCTACCGAATCGGCCTTGTGAATGTCGCCCACCAGGTAGACCGCGTTGGCGCTCTGTACCCGCACCAGGTCGGACGTGGAGACCACGCCGCGCACGCCTTGCTCGTCCAGCACTGGCAGGTGGTGCACGTTGAGCCGCGACATGGTGATGAGCGCCTCGAAGCCGAGCGTGTCGTCGTGCACCGTGTGCAGCCGCTCGGTCATGATGGCGCGCACCGGCTCGGTGGGCGGCAGACCCGCGGCGAGGCAGCGGTTGCGCAGGTCGCGGTCGGTGATCATGCCCACCAGACGGCCCTGTTCCGTGATCACCAGCGAGGATACCCTGGCCTCGCTCATGATGCCGGCCGCCTGCTGGATGCTGATGTCCGGACTCGCCTGCACCAGCGGGCGGCTCAGCAATTCGCCCACCTGCACCGTCATCAGCGCGGTGCCGGCGGTGTCCGTCTTGATAGCGTCCAGCGCCTTGCGCAGCCGGTG
This sequence comes from Thiohalocapsa sp., assembly GCF_022340605.1. Taxonomy (GTDB): domain Bacteria; phylum Pseudomonadota; class Gammaproteobacteria; order Chromatiales; family Chromatiaceae; genus Thiohalocapsa. The sequence continues at coordinate 9,587 of NZ_JAJDNQ010000082.1, read as the reverse complement.
CGACATAGAGTCGTCGAAGTGCTCGGCGAAGGCCGGGTGCTCCGCACGCAGCCGCTCCAGTTCCGCGCAGGGGAGCAGGTAGACCAGCGTGTCCTCCGCGGTTTGGCCGCTCAGCGCGGCCATGTCGGTGTCGTCCTTGCCGCAGGGAGAGGGGCAGAGGTCCCCCTCCGCGAGCTTGCTGATGAGGCCGCCGTCGCCGTCGCGGAGCTCCACCGCGCCGCGGTGCAGGATGTAGAGGCAGGGCTCGGCGTCGTCGCTGGGCGGAAAGGCGGAGCCACGGCGCAGGTAGCGCACCGTGAGCCGCTTCGGCAGCAGGTCCAGCTCGGCGTCGGGCAGTTGGTCGAAGGGGGCGTGGTTGGCCAGGAATTCGCGGATCTCGATCAGTTCGACGTCCATCTGCGCCTCGTCGGATCATGAACACCGGCAGCCACCGCCGCCGGCACCTCCGGAACGATACCGGAAACAGGCGAGGTCGGCACCACGGTCGTGCACGGTGGCGGCCGGCGCGCGGCGGCGCAGTGGCTCCCCGCCGGCATGCGTGGGATATCGAGCCGTGTTGCGTAACGGCGCTGTTCCGGGCGTCGCTAGCCGATTTCCCGAGCGTAGCCGTCCAGTCAGGAGGCGCGAGCGACACCGGCCCCGCTGAGCGCACCGCAGCCATCGGCCGGGCCGTCCGTCGTCATCCGCAACCGGCAGTCATCGTCAGTTTGGCGTCACGGCTCTGCGCGCCGGGCCGGGAACTATACTTTTGATGGCGACACCGAACTCGCGAGGGACGCGTTGCGTGTGCCGAGCAAGATGCCACCCCTCTCTCCCTGTTGGGTCTGTGAGGTGGGCATGCGTCCCGAAGGCCGTGAGACAGTGGGTCGTCGATTGATTCGGCGGAGTTGCGGGAGGTCGAGCGTGAGCATTTCATTGTCAGACGTATTGATTCACATCGACGAGGCACTGAGCGCGGAGCGCCGTCAGGCGGTGGAGGCCAAGCTGCGGGATCTCGACGGGGTCGTCAGCGTCAAGATTCCGGACGACCGTCCGCACTTGACCCTTGTCGAATACCTGCACGAGAAGGTCGATTCGCGGCAACTGCTCTCCGCCGTGACGGGCGAGGGCGTGCACGCGGAGCTGGTCGGACTCTGATCGGGACGCCGCCCGACGGGGCGGTGCCCCGACTTGCGACCCGGCGTGCGAACCGGCCGGCGACCCGGACTTGCGAGATCCGAGGGTCCCCGGGAAGCGGCCTTGGCGCCGTCCGGAATGCCGGGCGGTGCATATCTGGCTTGCGCAACGGGCGTGGGGGTGCTGCTGCGCTCCCATGCAATGCAACCCGAGGGGAGGTCTATATGACCGCGGAGGAGCAACGCTCACCGGCGGCCGGCCCCCAGGCAATGGATCAGTGGTTCGAGGAGCGATTCGCCACCGCCATCGCGGAGTGGGAGGCCAAGCGTACGCCGTCATTGACCATCATGGTCACCAAGGGCAGCCTGGACTGGGCTTATCCGCCCTTTATCGTCGCCGCGACGGCGGCGGCCATGGAATGGCCGGTGACCATGTTCTTCACCTTCTACGGACTCACCCTGCTGAAGAAGCAGCTGGACCTCAAGCTCAGCGGGCTCGGCAACCCGGCGATGCCCATGAAGATTCCCTACGGGCCGCCATGGCTGCGCGGCGTCGAGTGGCCGATCCCGAATCTCGTGATGGCCGGTGTGCCGGGCTTCGAGCGCCTCGCGACGGGGATGATGAAAAAGACCCTGAAGGAAAAAGGCGTCGTGCCCGTGGCGGAGTTGCGGACACTGTGCGTGGAGAACGACGTGCGCATGATCGGCTGTCAGATGACCCGCGACCTGTTCGGCTGGGATACGGATCAGTTCATCCCGGAGGTCAGCGAATGGGCTGGCGCCGCGTCCTATCTCGAGATCATGCGCCAGAGCCGGATCAACCTGTACATGTGAAGACAGCCCGTGTAGGTCGGGCTGAGGGACGAAGCCCGACACCGCGCTCGATATCACCGCGGGTGCGTCGGTCGCCACTCCGTCTGCCCATGTGGGAGCGCCGTCCCCGGCGCGACGAGCGTCTGGCATCGTATGTCGGGTTAGCGATAGCGTAACCCGACAATCGACTGAGCTACAGCGCCGCGCCGCGTGGATCGCGCGCCGCCCGGGCCGGCAACGGCGTGGGCTCCCTCAGCCGCGCACGGTGGCGAGCTTGGCGCAGACGGGGATGTTCGTCGCATCCAGCCCGGGCTCGGTATGGTAGATGTCGAAGTGGAAGTCAAGCTCGACACCCGGACGGAACACCAGGCAATGGGTGGACCCGCCGAAATGGAACATGCCCAGCTCATCGCCCTTGCTCAGGTGCTGGCCTGCGCGCACGGTGATCTCGCACGAGGACACCTCGGCCATGCCGACGGCGATGACGCACATCAGACCGACGCTGGGCTGCTCGGCCTCGATGAAGATCACCGCGCGGGTCGCGACAGCCGTCAGGAACGGCTGTGAGTCATTTGGCGCGGACGGGTCGGCCCGCTTGGGGTGGACGAAGCCCTGAAAGCGGTTTTCCAGGTAATAGGAGCCATTGATGACGTAGCACTTCCTGACCGTGCCGGTCACCGGGCTGTTCCAGCGGTGATAGCTCAGCGCGCTCAGGAATGCCTGATAGATGGTGCCGCCCGCAAACTCCGCCGCCAGCGGGTCGAAGCCCATCATGTCCTGCAAGGAATAGGGTTGTCCCTTGAGCCAGAACTCCGCCGCCTCCGAGACCTCGTGCACCACCTGCAAGGGCGCGGACTCACAGGCGTTGGCCACCTCGTTGTCGCCGGACGCCACCGGGCGGACCCCATCGACGAAGCGGCGGGTGAAAAAGTCGTCCCAGGACTTGAAGCCGTAGTAGTCGTCGGTCGGGTCGCAGACGAAGAAGTCCTCGAACGGCCGCTTTCGGCACGCCGCCTGGTCGTCCGCCGCCTGGCAGGCCACGTCCACCATCTCTTGCCGCGCCGTGGGGCTGAGCCAGGCCAGCACCTTGGGCGTGCGCTCGGGGAAGCTCTCCACCAGCACCGAGCGCGACGCCGGTGACACCAGGTACTCGTTCCAGTAGCCGAGGACCTTCTTGAACTGCTGGTTGACCAGCATGTTCGAGAAGACGTCGTAGCCGAAGCGGGTGCCCATGGGCCAGTCCAGCAGGGCGTTGATGGGAAACCCGATCAGACCGCAGGGCGATTCGGCGCCGGCGCCGCCCGGGCATTCGGTGTACTCGGGCGCCTGGGTCATGATGGCGTTCAGCAGGACCAGGAACTCGTCGAAGGTCCGCACCTCCGGCGTGCCCAGCGGCGTCTGCTGGCGGAGCAGCGCTGCCTCCTTGAACATCGCCTCGACGTTGAAGCTCAGCACCGGGTCGCTCGCGACCAGAGCCTTGAGCACCTGGATTGGCGGCGCCAATGGCCGTGGCGCCGCGCTCACCCGCCGTTTGAGGTCGCGAATCCAGCCGTCGACCTGCTCCTGGCTGCGCGGCAGCCAGCCGCCCGCCCGATGATGCGTGATCTCGGTCATGATGCCGCCTCCGCAGTTTGCGACGCCGTGCGTCCGGGATTGAGCCACGCCGACGCCAGGATCGTAGCACGCAGACCGTCGACGCTCGGGTCGGCTAGGGCTGGGACCAGTCCTCCACGGCCAGCCCGGCAACCCGCTCGAATTCGGATCTGTTGGCCGTGACCATCACCAAGCCGTTGGCGAGGGCCGTGCCCGCAAGCAGCGCGTCGTAGGGTCCGATGGGGGCGCCCTGTGCCCGCAGCGCGGCACGGATGCGGGCGGTCGCGCGTGCTGGTAGGTCACGGGTGGGCCTCGGCTGCGAGCTAGGCCAGGGGGTCGTCCTCGGCGGGCTCGAGATGGGCGCGGTACTGCTCGAAGGCGGGGGCGTCCGCGACGCCTTCGAACTGCTCCACGGCCGCGGGCCAGCCCTTGCACTCGGCGCGGGCCAGCCAGTCGGCAATGGCCTCGCGGATGAGCGCATTGCGCGAGCGGCCGGTCTGCTCGGCAAGGCGGTTCAGACGCTTGCCGATCTCATCTTCCAGGTACAGGTTGAAGTTCACCGCCGTTCGACCCCTCGCTCGTATAACCTGGCTACAAGTTATGCCCTGGCCGGCGTCACGGCAAGGGCCGGCCCGCGCTCGCCGGGAGCGTGCGGTGGACCCGCGAGCGGCATCCGCCGATCGAGCTGCGTAGCGCGGATTTCGGGCTTCGTTCCTCAGCCCGACCTACGACGGCCCCGTGCCCAGTCTCTGGCGCGTGCGAGTTGGATGCAGCGCGTCCGCCGTCGCCGCGCCGTCAGCGCTCGGCCGGCGGCGTCCGCGCGGCCGGTGCGAGCAGCCGGTCCGGGTCCAGGTCCGCGAGCGCCGCCGGGCCTTCCACGGTGATGGTGGTCACCTCGACGCGGCGCTCCACGCGCAGTCGCCGCGCGGTCGCGATCAGGACCTCGGCCTTCGGGCGGTTGCGCAGCCCGCCCGGCGATGTCCATGGCGGCCAGCACGCCCGGCGGGATGCTGAACACCAGGGCCGCGCCGGCGATGGCCAGCGCCGGGTCGATGCCCCGGGTGACAGCTGTCTCCGCCGTGCCGGTGGCTGCCGGGTCCGCCGCCGGCAGGGCATCGAGCCCCAACGCCGCGGCCAGCTCGCCGGCGGCGGCCTCGGCGTCGTCGCCGGTGATGGTCAGCGCGAGATCGGTCATGGGTCGGGCTCCCTTCGCTGGATGGCCGGGTTGCGACTCCGGCGCTGGTGGCGTGTCACGCGTCCGCGTCCGGGCAGGTCATGCCCGCCTGCGCCAGGATCTGCTCGATTTGGGCCGCCTCCGGCAGGCGCAGGCGGCGGGCGTCGGCGAGGGCGGTGCAGAGGAGGGTGTTCGCCTCGGCGCGGTCGTTCGGTTCTGCGCGCATCGCGAGCATCTGGGCGAGCATTGTGCGGTCGACTAATAGGCCTTGGACGTCTCCAAGCGCTTGGTCCTAGGGCAAGACCTCGTCGCGATAGAAACGGATCGCCTCGTCGCGTTTCCCCTGCATGAAGGCAATGTTGGCGATCATCGCTTGCTGACCCATACCCGTGCAAAAAAAAGCCCCGCGGATGCGGGGCTTCAAGGTCAATGCGTTGTTATTCGACTTGGGCTCAGTGACCCACGGCCTCGCCGGCGCCACGCGGCACGCGTACGTCCTCCACCAGGTGCTGGATGTGCTCCGGCGGTGCGGCAGTGACGGCGCGGACGATGAAGGCGGCGATGAAGTTTACCAGCGCGCCGACGGCGCCGAAGGCGTTCGGCGAGATGCCGAAGAACCAGTTCTCACCCATGCCCCATTGCGGCATCAGGAACTCGGTGCCGGGGATGAAGAAGATGCCCTTGTGCTGGAAGACGTAGAGCAGCGTCACCGTGATGCCCGACAGCATGCCGGCGATGGCACCCGCCCGATTCATCTTCTTCATGAAGATGCCCATCATCAACACCGGGAAGATGCTCGATGCCGCGAGGCCGAAGGCGATGGCAACGGTACCGGCCGCGAAGCCTGGCGGATGCAGCCCGAGATAGCCGGCGACGAGGATCGCGAAGATCATCGATACGCGGCCTGCGTTCAGCTCCGCCTTCTCCGAGATGCCTGGCATGAACACGCCCTTCAGCAGGTCATGCGAGATGGCCGAGCTGATGGCGAGCAGCAGACCGGCCGCGGTGGACAGCGCCGCCGCGAGACCACCGGCGACAACCAGGGCGATGACCCAGGCGGGCAGGCGCGCGATCTCCGGGTTCGCCAACACCATGATGTCATTGTCGACCTTGACCATCTCGTTGCCTTTCCAGCCCAGCGGCTCGGCTTGGGCCGCGGTCTCGGGGTTGGTGTCGTCGTAGTACTGCACCAGTCCGTCGTGATTCTTGTCTTCCCAAGCGAGCAAGCCCGTGGTTTGCCAATTCTTGAACCAGGCCGGGAGCGAGTCGTAGGGCTGCGGCTCGAAGCCGGCGAGCCCCGATTGTTCGGTGGCAGTCTCCTTCTGCTTCATCAGCGTGTCGGTGAAGTTCATACGCGCCATGGCACCTACGGCCGGGGCCGTGGTGTACAGGATGGCGATGAACACCAGGGCCCAGCCGGCCGAGTAGCGGGCATCGGAGACCTTGGGCACGGTGAAGAAGCGGATGATGACGTGCGGTAGGCCCGCGGTGCCGATCATCAGCGACAGGGTGTAGGCGAACATGTTCAGATAGCTGCCCATCACCTGCGTCGTGTATTGCTTGAAGCCGAGCTCCGTCACCACCTGATCGAGCTTGCCGAGCAGCGTCATGGCACCGTCGGATGGCGCGTAGTGGCCGCCGAGACCGATCTGCGGGACCGGGTTGCCGGTGAGGATCAGGGAGATGAAGATGGCGGGGATGGTGTAGGCGAGGATCAGGACCACGTACTGAGCGATCTGAGTGTAGGTGATGCCCTTCATGCCGCCGAGCACCGCGTAGACGGCGACGATGCCCATGCCGATGTAGAGACCTAGGTCGTAGCTAGTCTCGAGGAAACGCGAGAAGGCGACGCCGATACCCTTCATCTGGCCGATGACGTAGGTGATGGACGCCAGGATCAGGCAGATGACGGCGACGATGCGCGCCGCCTTGGAGTAGTAGCGGTCGCCGATGAACTCCGGCACCGTGAACTTGCCGAACTTGCGCAGGTACGGCGCCAGCAGCAGCGCCAGCAGCACGTAGCCGCCGGTCCAGCCCATCAGGAACACGGAGGCGCCGTAGCCCTCGAAGGCGATCATTCCCGCCATGGAGATGAAGGACGCGGCGGACATCCAGTCCGCGGCCGTGGCCATGCCGTTGGCCACGGGATGGACGCCCTTGCCAGCGACGTAGAACTCGCCGGTGGTGCTGGCACGCGCCCAGATGGCGATGCCGATGTAGAGCGCGAACGTCGTACCGACGATCGCGTAGGTCCAGATATCGAGATTAGACATGTATTGCGCTCCCGGTTACTCGTGCACGTCGTATTTCTTGTCGAGGCGGTTCATGCTCGACGCGTAGACGAAGATCAGGACCAGGAAGACGTAGATCGAGCCCTGCTGTGCGAACCAGAAGCCGAGCGGGTAGCCGCCCAGCATGATGCTGTTGAGCGGCTCGACCAGGATGATGCCGAAGCCGTAGGAGACGACGAACCAGATGAAGAGCAGAATGACCAGGAGTCGGACATTCGCCTTCCAATAGGCGGCGCGGTTTTCGGGTGTCACCGTTGTTATCCCTCCCTCTGAAGAATTGTGATGGTTGGTGAACGGGAAACGCTGAACAGAGCAGCGTTCGCCTTGCAGGGTGCGTTTCCCTGCCATTTGCAGCGGTCCCCGTCCGCAAACCGGGCCGCTGAAAATGAAGCGATTCTGAAATCGGGGTTTCGAATCGCGTGCCGATCCCGGCCGATACCGGCTGGGGGGTGGCCGATGACCGGCGCCTTCAAGATGAAGACGGCAGGCGGGGAGGCCCTCGGTGGCGCACCGACGCGATGGAGCGAAACTGCGCGCGGGCTTGCCGGGGCGACCCCCTCAGTGTTGTTGTCATGCGCCATGACCGCGCGCGGGGCAGGGACATGGAGGCTGCGGCATTGTGTTGCCGTAAGTCATGAAGTGTCAACGGCAAAGCGCTGTATCGCCGTCTCTTGGTCGTGCGCATGTCAATACTGATCATTGATTCGATGGCCCAAGAGAATCGCCGAAATAGTCGACAGTTCCCGCGCGGTAGCACGCCCGCCCATTGTCTGTGCCGATAAGGCACTGAAAATCAAGGTGCTATTGGGCTGTCCGGGGTTGCGCGCCGACCGGGTTCCAGGCCGTTCTCGGCCGCGTCGGCGCAGGGTCCCGCAGAGGCGCGGAATATTCCGGGCGGACCGGATACGACGCCGTTTTTGGCCCTAATCTGAAGCGGGCGCGGCACGATCGTGTCAGGTTCTCCCGTGCAAGTCGGCGCGTTGTTTCGGGTCGCGCCCCGACGATGCCATCGGTGCAGGCTGATTGGCGCGCACCGAGCCGGCCCCGGCTCGCAGCCGCGGCTCGGTTTCCGGCGCGGAAATCTCCAGCGGCGTCGGGCTGCTGCCGGGCGCGCCTGTCGCGGACTTGACCTAGTGCGCCCTGCGCCCGGCTTCGTGCTTGCGCGTCAAGCGGCTTTTCCCTAACTTGCCCGTTTCTGATCGCGTTTCCCAGTGCAGCCGCGCCCGGGCGTGCGGCCCGCTCCAGAGAGGCTCTATGCGTTACATCAGCACCCGCGGCGGCGTCTCGCCAGTGGGCTTCGCCGAGGCCGTCATGATGGGGCTCGGTACCGACGGCGGACTCCTGGTCCCGGAGCGCCTGCCCGAGGTTGGCGCCGAGCAGCTCCGTGCCTGGTCATCACTGCCGTTTCAGGCGCTGGCGCTGGAGGTGCTGACGCCCTACGTCGGTGACGAAATCCCGCGCGGCGACTTGGCTCGGCTCATCGAGCAGTCCTATGCCGGCTTTTCCCACCCGGAGGTGACGCCGCTGCGCCGTGTCGCAGACGGGGCCGGCGGGCGCACCTACCTGGAGCTCTTCCACGGCCCCACCGCGGCGTTCAAAGACGTCGCGCTGCAACTGCTCGGCAACCTCTTCGAGTACCTGCTGGAGCGTGACGGCGGGCAGCTCAACATCCTGGGTGCGACCTCGGGCGATACGGGGTCCGCGGCCATTTACGGCGTCCGTGGCAAGCCACGCATCAATATCTTCATCCTGCACCCGAAGGGCCGCGTCTCGCCGGTGCAGGAGCGGCAGATGACGTCGGTGCTGGACGCCAACGTCCACAACATCGCCGTGCGTGGCACCTTCGACGACTGTCAGCACCTGGTGAAGGCGCTGTTCCGCGACCTGGACTTCAAGCGGCGCCATCACCTCGGCGCCGTGAATTCCATCAACTGGGCGCGCATCCTGGCGCAGACCGTCTACTACTTCCATGCCTGGGGGCGGCTCAGCGGCGGCGACACGGCGCGCCGGGTGAGCTTCGCGGTGCCCACCGGCAACTTCGGCGACGTCTTCGCGGGCTATCTGGCGCGGCGCATGGGGCTGCCCATCGACCGGCTGATCATCGCCACCAACCGCAACGACATCCTGAGCCGCTTCGTCGCCAGTGGTGTCTACGCCAAGGGCCAGGTCTTCCATACCCTGAGTCCGGCGATGGACATCCAGGTGGCCTCCAACTTCGAGCGTTACCTGTATTACCTGCTGGACGAGGACGCTGCGGCGGTTGCCGCCCTGCTCGGCGACCTCGAGCGCACCGGCGAGCTGAGCGTGGATGCGGGACGCCTCGCGCAGGTGCAGGCGGACTTCGGCGCGGCTTCCGTCAGCGATGCCGAGACCCTGGCGCAGATCCGCGACACCTTCGACGCCAGCGGCTACATTCTGTGCCCGCACACTGCCGTGGGCGCGTTCGCGTCGCGCGATGCACCCGACACCGTCGTGCTCGCCACCGCGCACCCGGCCAAGTTCAACGAGGCCGTGCGCGAGGCCATCGGCCGCGAGGCGCCGCCGCCGGCGTCGCTGCAGGGGCTGCTGGACAAGCCCGTGCGCTGCGCGGAGCTGGAGGCC
>NZ_JAJDNQ010000167.1 GCF_022340605.1 Thiohalocapsa sp. | reverse complement strand
ACCTTCGAGGGCGCCTTCGTGCTGGCGAAGGTGCTGGACGAGCCGAAGCTGGCCGCGCAGCAGTTGATCCAGTGTCGCAATTACCTGGAGTTGCTGTTCACGTCAGCGCCGGATTGAGTGCACCTTTGCTTCGGCAACCGTGTGGGCATCCCATCGCGCGGTGGGCACAGGGCGTCGGCGGCGCCTGGACCGAGCACGCGAGAGGCGAGCGGGGCCTGAATAAGCAGCCTTTCCCGAGCCGTCCAATGCGTCGCGCTGGTGGCGGACCATCCTCATGGTGCCGGCCATGCAGACCGGCATGAAACCGGCTGTGTATGGCGTGGGAGTGGCCATGGACGAGGTCCTGCCGAAGAAGGAGCCCGAGCCGCTTCGCCCCGAAGACCTCCAGCGCGGGCCGATCAGCAGTGCGCGGCCCTGGAAGGGGAGGCCAAGAGCTGTTTCAACACGATCAACCCGAAGTGGCTCGAGAACCACGACCGCGAGGCGGTTGCGCACTACGGTCGAACAGTCGATGAGCACGTCGGCAAGGTGTTGGCATTCTACGTCGAGGCGTCGCGGGGCTGACTGTACCGTGCGCGGGCGTCTGGGAAATGGGGGTCAAAGCCTTTTGAGAATGCCTCGGGAAGGATTGCCGGCTACTACAGACTCTCGGCCGCCGACATCGCGCTGACCGACATGCCCGCCGATTTCGCACGCCGGTTGCCGCGCCACCCCGGTTTGCCGGCTGCCCGCATCGGGCGGCTCGCCTGATCGACCCGTCCCCGGACCGACTGGCGGCGCCTGTCTGGCCGCCGGCGCGCGTTCAAGGCCGGCCCGACCACTCGTCGGCAAAGGAATAGTTCCGTGTCGTAGATCGAGCTCAGGAACGAAGCCCGACATGCTCCACGTCATCACCGCCCGATTTTCGGGCCTCCTTCGTCGGCCCGACCTACAGGGGCGCGCTTTGGATGGCGGCGACCACGAAAGGATACTGTCTGCGGAATTGCCCCGGAATTGAAACATATGATCAAGCGAGAACTGGCCCCGTCGTGCCGCGCAACCCATCGTGCCGCGGAGAACGCGCTGCGTTGCCGCGGTCCTCGTGGTTGCTACGGTCATCGCGAATGCTCGCGACGAAATCATCTGCCGGCACTGGGGTCAGGCATCGGTGTTATTTCGACGCGGGGGCGAATCCAAATCTGACGCTGACTTCGGGTCGCTTCAGACTTCCTCGCGCCGGCCCGAACTCGGCACCCCGCACTCCGTACCCCCTTATTCATCCGTTACACAGCCTTCAGAGGCCGGCTTCACGCTCTTGATGTACTTGTAGAGCGTGCCGCGGGTGGCCTTGTAGGGCGGCATGGCCCACGCGGCTCGGCGGCGCTCGAGCTCGGCGTCGTCAACTGCCATGGCCAGCACGCGGGAGCCGGCATCGATGGTGACGGTGTCGCCGTCCTGGAGCAGCGCGATGGGGCCGCCTTCCTGGGCCTCGGGGCAGACATGGCCGATGATGAAGCCGTGGGAGCCGCCGGAGAAGCGCCCGTCGGTGATGAGCGCTACGTCCTTGCCGAGGCCGGCGCCCATGATGGCGCTGGTGGGGGTGAGCATCTCGGGCATGCCAGGGCCGCCCTTGGGACCCTCGAAGCGGATGACGACGACGTCGCCCTTCCGAATCTTGCCCTCTTCCAGGGCGTGGAGCATGTCTTCCTCGGCATCGAACACCCGCGCCGGGCCTTCGAAGCGCAGGCCCTCCTTGCCGGTGATCTTGGCCACGGCGCCGTCCGGGGCGAGATTGCCGCGCAGGATCTGGATGTGGGCGGTCTGCTTGATGGGGTGCTTGACGGGCATGACGATTTTCTGATCGGCGTCGAGGTCCGGCAGGTCGTCGAGGTTCTCCGCCAGGGTGTGCCCGGTGACGGTGAGGCAGTCGCCGTTCATCAGTTCCTGGTCCAGCAGGTACTTCATCACCGCGGGCGTGCCGCCGACGGCGTGCAGGTCTTCCATGACGTACTTGCCGCTTGGCTTGAGATCGGCGAGGTAGGGCGTGCGGTCAGACGCCGCCTGGATGTCGTCCAGCGTCAGATTCACGCCGATGGCCCGGGCCATGGCGATGAGGTGCAGCACGGCGTTGGTGGAGCCGCCGAGGGCCATGACGACGGCCAGGGCATTGTCGAAGGCGGCGCGGGTCATGATGTCGCCGGGCTTGATGTCGCGCTCCAGCAGGGTGCGCATGGCGGTGCCGGCGCGGCGGCATTCCTCGGACTTGACCGGGTCGGTGGCCGGCGTCGAGGCGCTGTAGGGAAGGGACATGCCGAGCGCCTCGATGGCGGAGGCCATGGTGTTGGCGGTGTACATGCCGCCGCAGGCGCCGGGGCCGGGGCAGGCGTGACGGACGATGTCCGCCCGCTCGTCCTCGTCGATGCTGCCGCTGATGAACTGCCCGTAGCTCTGAAATGCCGAGATGATGTCCAGTGGCTGGCCGGACTTGCCGTGCCCGGCGCGGATGGTGCCGCCGTAGACCACGATGCCGGGGCGGTTCAGCCGCGCCATGGCCATGATGGAGCCCGGCATGTTCTTGTCGCAGCCGGGCAGCGCGATGAGCCCGTCGTACCACTGCGCGGCGCAGACGGTCTCCATGGAGTCGGCGATGAGGTCGCGGGACTGCAGCGAGTAGCTCATGCCCTCGGTGCCCATGCTGATGCCGTCCGAGACGCCGATGGTGTTAAAGCGCATGCCCACCATGCCGGCCTCATCGGTGCCTGCTTTGATCTCCGCGGCGAGGTCGAGGATGTGCATGTTGCAGGGGTTGCCCTCCAGGTAGACGCCGGCGATGCCGATGAGCGGCTTGCCGAGATCGTCCTCGGCGAGGCCCGCGGCGTAGAGCATGGCCTGGGAGGCGCCCTGGGACTTGGGCGCGGTGACGCGGGCGCTGTAGCGGTTGAGCTTGGTGTGCATGGCTGGCTCCCGTTGCGGGTGTATGAGGTTTGGGCTGCGCGGGACGAGTATGGTCGATGGGCGCGGGTGTCGTGCGCGGTCCCTGCTTGGCTTGTCCCGGGTGCGGGACGAATCAAGGCGGTCGTTTCGCCGTTTGGCGAGGGGGCTGGACTATTCGGCGCTTCCCATGTCGCCCTGGAGGGGACACTCCGGCCGGCACGCTAGGCGCCGGCGCCGGCATCGCGAGCGGTCTCGGCATTTTCGCGCCGGTGCTCTAGTCGTCTTCCCGCGCAGCACAGGCCGAGCAGGTGCCGATGACCTCGACGATCGGCCGGCTTGGCCTGAAGCCGCTTTCGGCCGCCACCGAGGCGAGGCTGTCGGCGATGCTCGGGTCCTCCAGTTCGGTGACGCCGCCACAGCCGTCGCAGATCAGGAACTGGCTCGCGTGCGGGTGCTCCGGATGGGTGCAGCCGATGAACGCGTGCAAGGTCTCCAGCTTGTGCACCAGCCCCTGCGCCAGCAGCCAGTCGAGCGCGCGATACACCGTCGGCGGTGCCGCGGGGGCGCCGTCGCGGAGCTGATCCATGATCTCGTAGGCACCCACTGGCCGCTGCGCCCGGCACACCAGCTCCAGCACGCGCCGGCGTTGGGCTGTAAGGCGCACGCCGCGCTCGGTGCAGAGGGCTTCAGCGCGGGCCAGGGCGTTGCGCAGGGTGTCGTCGTCCATCGTGCGTCGGGCCTGCAGGCCGATGGCAGCCCGGCTTAGGGCGGTGCCGATGCCGCTGGGGGTATGCGGCTCCGCCGCACCCGGGCGGCCACGAGCGCCGAGACCAGGTACAGCGCCCCGGCGAGCAGGATGATAGTGGGTCCGGGCGGCAGGTCCGGCGCATAGGAGAGCGCCAGGCCGCCGGTGGTGAGCGCGCTGCCCAGCAGCGTCGATGTCAGCATCATGGCCGTGATGGAGTGGGTCCACTGCCCGGCGACGGCTGCCGGCAGGGTCAGCAGCGCGATGACGAGAATCAGGCCCACTACCTGGATCATCAACACCACCGTCAGTGCCACCAGCACCAGCAGCAACAGATACAGCGGCGCCACCGGCAGGCCGCGCAGCCGGGCGAAGTCCTCGTCGAAGCTGACGGCGATGAAGTGCCGGTAGCCGAGCCCCACCACCAGCAGCAGCGCCAGGTCCAGCGCGCCCATGAACCAGAGCTCGCGGGTCGGGACCAGCAGAATATTGCCGAACAGGAAGCTCATCAGGTCCGTGGTGTAGCCCGGCGTGCGGGAGATGAACAGGATGCCCACCGCCATGCCGATGGCCCAAAGCGCGCCGATGGCCGTGTCCTCGCCGGTGCGCCAGGTGAGCCGCACCCACCCGATCAGCAGCGCCGAGACCACCGCGGCGCCGAGCGCACCGAGCAGCGGGTCGAAGCCGAAGTAGAGCGCCGCGCCCATGCCGCCCAGCACGGAGTGGGCGATGCCGCCGGCGAGGAAGGCGATGCGCTTGACGACGACGAAGGGGCCGATGAGTCCGCAGCCAATGCTCGCCAGCAGCCCCGCCAGCAGCGCCTGGCGCAGGAAGCCCTGCGCGGCGACGGCCATGAAGAAGTCACCCATGGTCGGCATGCTCCGCGGCGGCGCCCACCGGCCGTGGATGGCCGTGGCGGTGGGCGTGCTGGATGCGGCGCACGTCCTCGCCGTAGAGGTCCTGGATCATCTGGCCGTCGATGCTGCCCGTGGTGTGGCAAACGAGGGTGCGGTTCAGGCAGGCGACGCGGGTCACGTAGCCCGAGATGAAGGCGATGTCGTGGGAGACCACGACGATGGTGAGCCGGTGCTTGAGCACCGCCAGCAGCTCGAAGATCTCGCCCTCCAGGCGCTGGTCGATGTTGGCCGTGGGCTCGTCCAGGATGAGGAGCCGCGGTTCCCCCACCAGCGCGCGCGCCAGCAGCACGCGCTGGAGCTGCCCGCCGGACAGGGTGCCCACCTGCCGGCCGCGCAGGTCCAGCGCCTCCACTTCGCGCAGCGCCGCGGCGGCGGCATCCCGGTCGGCCCGCGTCCAGGGGCCGACCCGGAAGCCGAGCCCGAAGCGACCCATCAGCACCACGTCCTCGACGCTGATGGGGAAGTCCCGCGCAAAGCCGGGGTACTGCGGCACGTAGCCAATCTGGCGCCGCGCGCGCTGCGGCGGCTGGCCGAGCACGCGCACGCGCCCCGCCTGCGGCTTCAGCAGGCCCAGGATCAGCTTCAACAGGGTGCTTTTGCCGCCGGCGTTGGGGCCGACGATGCCGAGGAACTCGCCTTCGGCCACCTGCAGCGTCACGTTCTCGAGCACGGGCAGGGTGCCGTAGGCGAAGTACAGGCCGGCGATATGGATGATGGGCGCGGCGGTGGTCATTGCCGGCGCTCGCCGGTCTCTGCCGCCGCGGGGTGATCCGCCGGTCCATAAGCATCCCGGATGATGTTTGCCAGCCGGAGCAGGGTCGCGGCGTAATCGGTGGCGAGCGGGTCCACGGTCTCGACGCGCCCGCCGATGGCGCGGGCCACCTGCTCGGCGGCACGCCGGTTGAACTGCGGCTGCACCAGGATCACCCGGGCGCCCTCGGCGTGGGCCTGGTCGATGAGCATGGTGAGCCGGCGTGCGCCGGGCTCCTTGCCCTCGTACTCGATGGGGACCTGTATCAGCCCGTAGGCGTCGGCGAAGTAGCCCCAGGCCGGGTGGTAGACCAGGAAGCTCCGCCCGCGCAGGCCGGAAAGCTCCGCCCGCAGCCGTTGGTCCAGCGCCGCCAGTTCGGCATCGAAGGCGGCCTGGTTCTTGGCATAGACTGCGGCACCGGCGGGGTCCAGCCTGGTGAGTGCGTCGCGGATGGTCACCGCCATGTGTCGCACCAGCCGCGGGCTGGTCCAGACGTGAGCGTCCATGGCCTCGTGCGCGTGCTCGGCGTCATGGTCCGGGCCATGCTCGGTGGCGTGATCGTGCGCCTCGAGGCTGCGCAGCCGGAGTCCATCGCGCAGGTCCACCACCGGCATGTCCGGGTTGGTGGCGGTGATGCGCTTCATCCACGCCGCCTCGAAGGGTACGCCGACGCGGAAGTACAGCTGCGCGTCCGCAAGGGTTGCGATCTGCCGCGGGGTCGGCTCGTAGGTGGCGGGGCTGTGGCCGGGCTGCACCATGACGTGCACCTGCACCCGCTCGGCGCCGACGTGCTCGACGAAGGTCTGAATCGGCAGCACGCTGACGAAGACGTCCAGGGGTTCGGCGGCGGTTGCCCCTCGCGCGCCGATGGCAGTGAGCAGCGGCAACAGCCAGAGCAGCATTCTGCGCGACCATGCCCGTGCTGGCGATGCGCGGCGCGTCTGCGGCAGGCGCGCCCGGCGGGCTGGGCTTTCTTGCGGCGCGAGCTCGGGGCGCATTGGGGTGGCTCCGGGGTTGGGCGAGCGCAACAATGTAACGCTATAACGCGCTGGCGCCAATCGCCGTCATCGATGATGGCTGGTAAGGTGCCGGGTCGCCGGTCCGCACACCGCGCTCTGATGCCGGACGCGGGAACCGAGGATAATGCGGCGCCTGCCCAGTCGATCAGCCTCAGCCGTTCCGGTCCCGCCGCACCCGTCATGCATCCACTCCTGATTGCCCGTGTCCTCGGCCTGTTCGCACTGCTGTTCGGTGTCACGCTGACGGCGCCCATCGGCATTGCGCTGATCCACGGCGAGACCGATCTGACCCCTTTCCTGGAGCCGCTGGCGGGCTCGCTCGTGCTCGGCTTCGTGCTCTGGGTGGGCGGCGAGCTCGGCCCGCGGCTCGGCGGTGGCGCGCACGGCGATCTGGGCGTGCGCGACGGCTTCCTCATCGTCGCGTTGTTCTGGTTCCTGCTGAGCACGCTCGGCGCGTGGCCGCTGGTCCTCGGTGTCGGGCTGTCGCCGGTGGACGCGTTGTTCGAGGCGGCGTCCGGCCTCACCACCACCGGCGCGACCGTTATCACCGGGCTCGACGCATTGCCCCGCTCGCTGCTGTTCTACCGCCAGGAACTGCAATGGCTCGGCGGCATGGGCGTGGTGGTGCTCGGGCTCGCGATCATCCCGCTGCTCGGCATCGGCGGCATGCAGCTCTACCGCGCCGAGGCGCCGGGCCCCCTCAAGGAGGAAAAGCTCACGCCGCGGCTCGTCGGCACGGCGCGATCGCTCTGGTTGCTGTATCTGGGCCTGACGGCGGCCTGCGCGCTGGGCTATTGGCTCGCCGGCATGAGCGTCTTCGATGCCGTATCGCACAGCCTCAGCACCGTCTCCACCGGCGGCTTCTCCACCCACGACGACAGCATCGGCTACTACAACAGCCCCGTGGTGGAGGGCGTCTCCATCGTCTTCATGCTGTTGGCGGCCATCAACTTCGGTCTGCACTTCGTGGTTTGGAACAAGCTCGACCCGCGGCTCTACCTGCGTGATCCCGAGGCCAGGTCCTTCCTCATCTTCGTCTTCGCGGTCGTCTTGGTGGTGAGCCTCATGCTCTGGCTGGAGCACGTGTACCCAGGGCCGCTGAAGGGCGTCCGCGAGGCCGCCTTCACCGTCGTCTCACTGGTCACCAGCACCGGCTTCGCCACCGTGGACCATGCGCACTGGCCGGACTTCCTGCCGGTGCTGCTCATGATTGCGGCCTTCGTCGGCGGTTGCGGCGGCTCCACCGCCGGCGGCATCAAGGTGCTCCGGGTGGTGCTGTTGTCCAAGCAGGGGCTCTACGAGGTGCGCCGCCTGATCCATCCGCGCGCCATGACGCCGGTGCGGGTCGGCAATCGCGTGGTGGACGCACAGCTCATGCAGTCCGTGTGGGGCTACTTCGCGCTGTACATGATGACCTTTGTGCTCTGCGGCCTGTGGATGATCCACGCCGGGCTGGACCCGGTATCCGCATTCGCCGCGGTGGCCACCAGCATCAATAACTTAGGACCCGGCCTCGGCGAGGTCGCCTACAACTTCCAGACCGTCAGCGACCAGGGCAAGCTCGTTGCGGTGGCCGCCATGCTGCTTGGGCGGTTGGAGATCTTCACCATCCTGGTGCTGCTCACGCCGGGGTTTTGGCGCGGCTAGGCCGCCACCGACAAGCGCTTGCCCAGTGGGAGCGGCATGCCTGGTGCCGCGATCGGCAGATCAGCGCGGCGCATCTGCCGCTCGCGCTCATGCGGCGAGCAGTCGCCGCTCCAGCAGCCGTTGCAGGCTGCGCCGCCCATCGGCGATCAGATAGACCCGAACAGCCCGGTCGTCCTCGAACACCCGGTAGACGATACGGTAGGGTTTGAAGAAGACCTCTCGGTACTCGCGGATGCCAAGCGCCGCGAGCTCCCGCGGATAGCTGCCGCGGTTGGGCTCCGTCGCCAAGCCGTCGATCACCGCCTCGACGGCGTCGAGCACATGGAGCGTCCGTTCCGGCAGATCCTGCTCGGCGATGTAGCGGATGATCTGCGCGAGATCGCGCTGGGCGGCGGCCGTCAGCTCGACGCCATAGCCCACGGCGTGCTCAGGCTCGAGAGGCCCCGCGCGCGAATCGTTCGCGCAGGCCAGCGAACACAGCCTCCGCTGGCCGAGTCGCGCCGCTGGCGACCTCATCGTTGCCGAGCGCGAGGATCTTCAGCAGTGCCAGGGTCTCGCGGTCTTCCTCGTAGCTCGCGATGTCCTGCAGCACCGCCTTCGCCTCGCCGTTCTGGGTGACGATCACGGGCTCGCGAACCTCCTGCACGTGCCGGAGCACCTCTGCGGCATGTGCCTTCAGATAGCTGACGGGCTTGACTTGCTCGGTGGGCTTCATGCGAGCCGGCCTGCGGTGGTGATGAATTCAGTCCGAGTATAGGACGGCGTGGCGCCTTGTGGGTAGTCCATAAGCGGCGACCGCGCCCACGGCGCCGTGTCCTGCTGCGGATTTGCTGCAACGTCGGATGCCGTCTGGCTCCTGCGTCCAAGTCATAGCGGCGCATGACCTCGGAATGCCGTGTCCAGCGCCGCTCAACCGGAGCAGCAGCACTGCACCGGCGTGTCGCTGTGCAGGGGCAGCCCCACGGCGAGGTTGAACAGGTTGTCCGCGGACGCCGCGAGCACGAGCGCCGCGAAGGCCACCCAGAGCCAGACGATGGGCGCGCGCAGCAGGTTCCCGATGTCGATGCCAGGCCCGGCCAAGCGTCGAACCCGAGGCAAGCTGAGCCCGGCCAGGAGGAATGCGAAGGCGCCGAGCCCCGGCCAGAAACCCTGCTGCAGGATCGCCCGGAGCAGCCGTGGCACCCCACAGGCATCCACCCAGAAGCAAGGCTGCTCCCGCAGCAGGGCACCGGCGAGCAGCAGCCAGCAGAACAAGAGGCACGGCAGCACACGGAGCGCCGTCAGCTGGCCGGGGGGCGAGTGGCCAGGAGGCGTGTGGCCGGGAGGCGAACTGTGGGTAGTCGCTGCACTCATCGCGGGCGTGGATACGGGGGGCTGTGGGGGATTATGCACAGTGCGTGCATAAGAGCGACAGCGCCAGCGAGCCCGATGATGCGCGGTGGCGGCTGACAACGTGGCGCCGGCGAGGGCGCCAATCTGCCGCAACGCAAATAAAAATGGGGCCCGAAGGCCCCACTGCAAGCGTGATCGCGTCCCTGTGAAGTCGGTCTTCCGAAAAATTGCCTCAGGCGGTGGCTCCGCGCGAGCCCACGAACTCCGGATAGGCCTCCAGGCCGCACTCGCCCACGTCCACGCCTTCGTACTCTTCTTCTTCGCTGACGCGGATGCCCATGACGAGCTTGATCAGCAGCCAGACGATGAAGGAGGTAATGAAGACCCAGGCGAAGATGGTGCCAAGACCGATGGCCTGGGCGCCGAAGGTGGCTTCGGCGTTGGTGATGGGCACGGCCATGAGGCCCCACATGCCCACCACGCCATGCACTGAAATGGCGCCCACGGGGTCGTCGATGCGCAGCTTGTCCAGCGTGACGATGGCGAAGACGACGATGACGCCGCCGATGCCGCCGATGAGGGTCGCCGCCAGCGGGGTCGGCGTCAGTGGCTCGGCGGTGATGGCCACCAGCCCCGCCAGCGCGCCGTTCAGCGCCATGGTCAGGTCCGCCTTGCCGAACAGCATACGCGCCGTGACCAGCCCGAACACCAGGCCGCCGGCGGCCGCCATGTTGGTATTGACGAAGACGCCGGCAACCGCGTTGGCCTCCGCGATGTTGGAGACCTTGAGCTCGGAGCCGCCGTTGAACCCGAACCAGCCGAGCCAGAGGATGAAGGTGCCGAGCGCCGCCATCGGCATATTCGCGCCGGGGATGGCGTTGATGCTGCCGTCTTTGCTGTACTTGCCCTTGCGCGCGCCGAGCAGCAGCACGCCTGCCAGCGCCGCCGAGGCGCCGCACAGGTGCACCACGCCGGAACCGGCGAAGTCGTTGAAGCCGATGCCGTCGAGCCAGCCGCCGCCCCACTTCCAGTAGCCCTGCACCGGATAGATGAAGCCGGTCATGAACACCGCGAAGAGCAGGAAGGCCCAAAGCTTCATGCGCTCGGCCACGGCGCCGGAGACAATGGACATGGCGGTGGCGACGAACACCACCTGGAAGAAGAAGTCGGCCAAGTGGGCATACACGATGTCGCCGCCGCTGCCGGCCACCGCGTCCAGGGTGTGGTCCTCGGCGGCGCTGGTGAACATGAACATGTTCGACCAGTCGATCTGCGGGATGACGCCGTTGCCGCCGGCCGGGTACATGATGCCGAAGCCGATGATCATGTACATGATGCACGCGATGGCGTACAGGGCGACGTTCTTGGTCAGGATCTCGGCGGTGTTCTTGGCGCGCACCAGGCCCGCCTCGAGCATCGCGAAGCCCGCGGCCATCCACATGACCAGCGCGCCGGTGATGAGAAGATAGAAGGTGTCGAGTGCGTATTGGAGCTCTATGCTCGCATCCACGGGGGGCTCCTCCCAGTCGATTCGGCCCGGCTGCGCCTGCGCCGAACGGGGTGATGCGGCGGCCGGGAAGGGCCGGCCGCCGCGATTGACGGCTACAGGATGTAACCGCGCTCCTCATGCAGGGCGATATCGAGACCTTCGGTCTCCTGCTCCTCGCTGACGCGCACGCCCATGGTCAGCTTGACCAGGTACAGCAGGATCAGGCTCACGACCCCGCCGTAAATCAGCGTCGTCAGCACCGACAGCACCTGTACCCAGACCTGGTGGCCCATGGTGATCGCTTCCGACGCATAGCCCGCGCCGCCGAGGCTCGTACTCGCGAAGACACCGGTCAGGATGGCGCCGACGATACCGGCGATGCCGTGCACACCCCAGACGTCCAGAGAGTCGTCATAGCCGAGTTTCGGCTTCATCATGGTCGAGGCGAAGAACGCCAGCAGGGCGCCGGCGAAGCCGATGACGATCGCGCCCATCGGTCCGGCGCTGCCGGAGGCCGGCGTGATGGCGACCAGGCCAGCCACGGCACCGGTGGCGGTGCCGAGTACCGACGGCTTACCGTGGCGCATCCACTCGGCAAACATCCAGGTCAGGGCCGCCGCGGCGGTGGCGATCTGCGTGACGGCCAGGGCCATGCCGGCGACGCCGTCGGCAGCCAACTCCGAGCCCGCGTTGAAGCCGAACCAGCCGACCCAGAGCAGGGACGCGCCCACCACCGTATAACCGAGGTTATGGGGCGGCATCGCGACGGTCGGATAGCCCTTGCGCTTGCCGAGCACCAGCGCCGCCATCAGCGCGGCGACACCGGCGTTGATGTGCACCACGGTACCGCCGGCGAAGTCCATCGCGCCGAGCTCGCTGATCCAGCCGCCGCCCCACACCCAATGGGCGATCGGCACGTACACGAGGGTCACCCACAGGCCCATGAAGACCAGCATCGCGGAGAACTTCATGCGCTCGGCAAAGGCGCCGACGATGAGCGCGGGGGTGATGACCGCGAAGGTCATCTGGAAGGTCATGAAGACCGTTTCCGGGATCGATCCGGACAGCGAGTCGATCGTCACGCCGGCGAGGAAGGCCTTGTCGAGGCTGCCGATGACGGCATTGAGCGAACCGCCATCGGTGAAGGCGAGGCTGTAGCCGTAAACGACCCAAATGATGGTGACGAGCGCGGTGATGGCGAAGCACTGCATCAGCACCGACAGCACGTTCTTCGCCCGCACCAGGCCGCCGTAGAACAGCGCCACGCCGGGGATGGTCATCATGAGCACCAGAGCGGTCGCGGCGATCATCCAGGCGGTGTCACCGGAGCTCAGGGTCGGTTCATCCTGGCCGAACGCGAGCATCGGCAGAGAGAAAAGCACGAGCGCGGCCAAGAGCCGCGCCGGCGAGAGGGACTTCATCGGGTTCACATTGCAGCTCCTTGTTGGGGCATTGCAGACGGCGGGGATCGCAGGCCCGGGATCAGAGCGCGTCCGGACCGGTCTCGCCGGTGCGGATGCGGATGACTTGCTCCAGATCGGAGACGAAGATCTTGCCGTCGCCGATCTTGCCGGTCTGCGCGGCGCTGGTGATGGCCTCGATCACCTGGTCCACCAGCGGATCATCGACCGCTATCTCGACCTTGATCTTGGGCAGGAAGTCGACGACGTACTCGGCGCCGCGGTAGAGCTCGGTGTGGCCCTTTTGGCGGCCGAAGCCCTTGACCTCGATGACCGTAATGCCGGACACGCCGATGTCCGCGAGGGCCTCGCGCACGTCGTCCAGCTTGAACGGCTTGATGATGGCTGAAATCAGCTTCATGGATTGCGCTCCTCGAAGGGGAAGCGCCGGACCGACACCGGTCCGGCGTGCGGGGGGGGTGACGGGTTCAGGTGCGCGGCGGGCTCAGAACTCCTTGTTCCAGCCGACCCAGAACTTCGGGTCGGTATCGTAGCCGACGCTCTCCTTGCCGCTGTTCTGATCCCAGTTCAGGCTGAAGGTACCGAACTTGCCGCCGTCCTTGCTAATGGTGGCGCCATAATTCCAGTAGTCGGCGCTCTGGGTAACGATGTTGCCGGCGGCATCGACGCCCACGTCGACCTGATCGTGGCGGAAGTCGTAGTAACCGCCGCGGACGCCGAAGCCGAAGTCGTAGGGCAGCGAGACGTCGGCGCTGCCGTAGAAGTACCAGTCGCCGTCGTCGAACAGCCCGCCATCGTTCTCGCCGTAGACCGTGTAGGCGGCGCCCAGGGTGAACCACTTGTAGGTGCCGCTGAGGCCGATTTCGGCGAAGTCGGAATCGCGGCCATCCGGGTACGCGTAATAGATGCCGTTCACGCCGACGCTCAGGTCGTCGTTGATCGCGTAGTCGTAGCCGGTGTACAGGTCCAGTTCGTAGTTCGGCGAATGCGGGTCCGCGCCGGTCGTTGCGGCCGTGTACACTGGTGCGTCGGTGGTGGGGTCGATCTCCTGCTTACCCGTGTTCGGGTCGATGACGGGCGTGAGTACGACCTCTTGCGAGCTCCCCTCGTCCCAGTCGATGTTCGATGCCCAGGTGCCGACGTAGAAGCCGCTCTTGTGCTTCGCGTCCAGACCGCCCTGAACCGCGGCCTGGTCGCCCGTCTGGGTGACACCGCGCCAGATGTAATTGGACACCGCGCCGATGTTGGCGCTGAAGTCCCAGGGGCTGGTGCCTGCGGCGTCCTCGGCGAGCGCGGCGCTCATGGAGAGCGCCGATGCGGCGGCGAGTGCACTGGCTGCGGCGCCCGTGCGGATCATTCGTGTTGTCATACTGTCTACCTCTCGACTACATCGGTGGGGCCGCCGACCATCGTTGGCCCCGAGCTTGCCATTCGCCGCAGTGGGCGGATTCCGTCGAGAGGTTAAGCACGCATTGTGCCAACATCGCGATGTGCCGCAAAACCAACGGTGCGGGCGCGTATTGTCGCTCTGGCACAACAATCGTGCCGCACAAAGATGGTGCAAGCGGCCGGCGCGGGAACCGAAATCGCGCACGATCATCGGGCGCAATGTCCGCGGAACGTCGTGGAACCCGAAGCTCTATAATCGTTTTCAAACCCGAAACACCTCCCGTGGAGAACGCCTCATGTTGGAGCCCAAGACGCTCGACGACCTCGCCCGCCGCCTCGCCGAGAGCATGCCGGAGGGCGTCAAGGTGTTGCGCGAAGACCTAAGCCGCGGCTTCCGCTCGACCCTGGAAGCGGGCCTCGGTCGGCTCGATCTGGTCACGCGCGAAGAATTCGACGTCCAGGCCGCGGTGCTCGCCCGCACCCGCGCCAAGCTGGAGGCGCTTGCGCTGCGTGTCGCGGAGCTCGAGGCCGCCGCCGGCATCAAGTCCGGCATCAGCTGACAGTACACGCTGAAGGCGCAGTGCCCATGAGCGGGCGGCCAGAGCATCCCCGCCGTGCCCCGCCCGGACGCACCACGCACGGCTTCGCACCCTGATGGGCCTCTGCGTCCTGCACAGCCGCGCCCGCGAGGGCATCCGCGCGCCGGAGGTGGCCGTCGAGGTGCACGCCGGCGGCGGGCTGCCGGCCATGTCCATCGTCGGCCTGCCGGAGCTGGCGGTGAAAGAGAGCCGCGATCGCGTGCGCGGCGCCATCGTCCAGGGCCGCTTCGATTTTCCCGCCGGGCGCGTGACCATCAACCTCGCGCCCGCCGACCTGCCGAAGGAGGGCGGTCGCTTCGACCTG
>NZ_JAJDNQ010000148.1 GCF_022340605.1 Thiohalocapsa sp. | reverse complement strand
GTTTGCAGTTCCGCGATCATCGCCTGATGCCTGCCGAAGCGCTCGGCGCCCTGTTTTGCCGCGATGTATACGCCGCGGTCGTTCAGGAACACGGTCAGCGGATGGCCCTGGGCCAACTGGTTCTTGCCGAAGCTGAGCGCCATGTCGGCGCGGTGCGGGTCGTCGGTGATCAGGTTGATGAAGAGGGGCGCGCCCTCGGCGCCGGGCTCGTCGGCGGCGACGGCCACCGTGGCGGCGCCAAGCAAGGTGAAGACCAGCAGCATGAGGACTGCCGCGGGCGTGCGAAGATTGTCGTGGAACATGGGTGGGTCTCCCTTGTGAATGACGCGCGACGACGGATCGTGCGGCTGCCGCCGCGGCGGACTATGGCCCGTTCGCGTCGCGTTCGCAAATCCAGCCAGAGCTTGATGTCCATGGTCGGTCATATGGTGGGTGCGCACGCTGCCGAGCTGTGCTGCTTGCCCGCCACGCGATCAGCGTGCTGCGGCGCTTGTCCGGTGGCCCATCCGATCGGTATGATCAATCGTCTGATGCTCATACGGCGGTTGCTCCCCGGCTGCGGGGGCGGCATTGCCAGTCACAGCACGACGTCGGAGGCCAGTATGGCTCACAGAGGTTCCGCGCGGGCGCGCAAGCGCCGCTTGTTCCAGGCCCTGTCCGTGACGTTCCTGGCGCTGCCGCTCGTGGCGGCGGCGCACTTTCAGGAGCTGATCCCCAGCACCGAGATCGTCGACGCCGACACCGGGCGCGACCTGACGCTGGAACTGACCTTTACCCATCCGATGGAGCAGGGGCCGGTCATGCCCATGGGCGAGCCGGCCGCGTTCGGTGTGTTCACACCGGACGGCAAGCAGGACCTCAAAGGCGCCCTGGAGCCCGTTCAGGTGGACGGCAAGCCCGCGTACAAGGCCACGTTTCAGGTGCCGAGGCCGGGTGACTACGTCTTCTACGTCGAGCCTGCGCCCTATTGGGAACCCGCCGAGGGTGTGATGATCGTCCACTACGCCAAGACCGTCGTCGATGCCTACGGCGCCGAGGAAGGCTGGGACCGGCTGGTGGGGCTGCCGGTAGAGATCGAGCCCCTGACCCGGCCCTATGGGCTCTGGACCGGCAACGTGTTTACCGGTCTGGTCAGGAAGGGCGGAGAGCCGGTGCCCTTCGCCGAGGTGGAAGTCGAATGGCGGAACGACGGCAGTGTCACGCCGCCGGCTGGCCCCTTCGTAACCCAGTCGCTGAAAGCGGATGCCAACGGCGTGTTCACCTACGCGATGCCGCGCGCCGGCTGGTGGGGCTTCGCGGCGCTGATGGAGGGGGATGAGCCGATGCAGAACCCGGACGGCAAAGCGGTGCCGGTGGAGCAGGGCGCATTGATCTGGGTGCGGACCCGCGACATGGCCGGCGACACGGCGACCAGCGCGAACTGACCCTGCACGGGCATGGCTCATATCCCTGACGGTGTTCTGAGTGCGCCGGTGCTGATCACCGGCGCGGTGGTGTCGGTCGGTCTGCTGGCCGTGTCGCTGCGCCGGCTGGACTATCAGGCCCTGCCGCAGGCAGCGGTGCTGGCGGCGACCTTCTTCGTCGCCTCGCTGATCAGCGTGCCACTCGGACCCAGCAGCGTGCACCTGTTGCTCAATGGCCTGATGGGGTTGCTGCTGGGCTGGACGGCGGTGCCGGCGCTGTTCGTCGCGCTGGTGCTCCAGGCCGCCTTCTTCGGCTTCGGCGGCGTGCTGGTGCTCGGCGTCAATACCATGAACATGGCGCTGCCGGCCGTGCTCTGCGCGTTGGTGCTGCGGCCGCTGTTGCCGCGCGCGGGGCCGCGTGCCATGTTCCTGATCGGCGCGGCGGCCGGCGCCGCGGGCGTGATGCTCACCGGCACCTGCGTCGCCCTGAGCCTGGGCCTGAGTGGTGAGCCGTTTTGGCCCGCGGCCAAGGCCATCGTACTCATCTATATTCCTCTTGCTTTGGTGGAGGCGCTGATGACGGGCACGGTGATGAGCTTCCTGAATCGAGTGGCGCCGGAGCTGGTGCTCCATGGCGAGGCGCCGCATGTCTGAGCGCGCGGGGTTGCGGCGTGCAGCGGATGCGCTGCGTTTGTCCGCCCTGGGGCGGTACCGATGGCGAGCCTTTGCGTCCCAGTTGATCGCGCTGCTGGTGATCCTGTTCGTGGCTGCACCGGCGCTGGCGCACAAGCTCAATGTGTTCGCCACCGCCGAGGGCCGGCGTGTCCAGGGCGAGGTCTATTTCTCCGGCGGTGCCAAGGCCGCGGACGTGCCGGTCACCGTCACCAATGCCGACGGCGATGTGCTGGCGCAACTGCGCACGGCGCCCGACGGTGGCTTCAGCTACGAGGCCACGGCGCCGGTGGCGCAGCACATCGTCGCCGAGACCGTAGACGGTCACCGCGGGGAATGGCAGATCGGCGCGTCGGAGCTGGCGGGGGCCTTTCCGGCGCCGGCCGCCGCAGTGCATGCTGCCGCGGGCACGGCTGCCGGTGCGACCGATGTCGGGGCGACAGACAACACGGCGTCGGTGGGGGCGCAATCGACCGCGGCTTCGACCAGCACCGGCGCGGCCCTCGATCCGGCATTGGAGGCCGTCATCGAGCGCGCCGTTGCCCGGCAGGTCCGGCCGCTGCGCGAGGAAGCACTCGCGGCGCGTGACGCCGTGCAGTTCCGCGACGTGCTCGGCGGCATCGGCTACATCATCGGCCTCGCCGGTCTCGGTCTTTGGTGGCGGTGCCGGCGCACGCGCGGTGGTCCGTGATGCAGCCGTCACCATTGAGCCCCCGCGGCGGGCGCCTGCTCGCGCAGCACGATCCGCGGTTGCTCGTCGTGGCGCTCGTCTTGTTCGCACTGGTCACCGTGAGCCTGAAGACCCCCACTGCCGCGGCCGTCGCGCTCGCCGCGGCCCTGGCGCTGGCCGCGGCCGGCGGCCTGCCGCTGCGCGAGCTGCTGCGCCGGCTCGCGGTGCTGGAGGGCTTCATGCTCGTCGTCCTCGCCACGCTCCCGTTCACGGTGCCGGGCGAGGCATGGCTGACCTTCGGCCCCCTCACCGCCACGCGCGAGGGGCTGTTCACCGCGGTGTTGATCGCGCTCAAGGCCAACGCCGTGGTGCTGGCGCTGCTCGGGCTGCTCGGCGGGCTGGAGCCGGCGGTACTGGGTCACGCCCTGGGCCGGCTCGGGCTACCTGAGAAGCTGGTGCACCTGCTGCTGCTGACGGTGCGCCAGATCGCGCTGCTGGACCAGGAGCAACGGCGGCTGCGGCAGGCCATGCGCGCGCGCGCCTTTGTGCCGCGCAGCGACCGCCATACCTGGATCAGCTATGGCAATCTGATCGGCATGCTGTTGGTGCGCAGCCTGGAGCGCTCCCGGCGTATCGAGGCGGCCATGCGCTGCCGCGGCTTCCAGGGCCGGCTCTACCTGCTCGACAGCCACCGCTGGCGCTTCCCGGATACCGCCTGGTTGGTGGGTTTGCTGCCGCTGCTGGCCGGGCTGCTTGCGCTGGATCGACTCTCATGACGACGCCGCTGCTGGCGCTGCGCGGACTGCACTTCGGCTTTGCGAGCCATCCGGTCCTGCGTGGCGTGGACTTGGCTCTCTATCCGGGCGAGCGGCTCGCGCTCACCGGTGCCAACGGCGCCGGCAAGACGACGCTGCTGCAAGTGCTTGTCGGCCTGCGGCATCCGAGCGGCGGGCAGGTCATCGCGTTCGGCGAAGAGCGCCGTGCCGAGGCCGATTTCGTGCCGGTGCGCGGGCGCGTCGGACTGTTGTTCCAGGATTCGGACGATCAACTGTTCTGCCCGACCGTGCTGGAGGATGTCGCCTTCGGCCCGCTCAACCTGGGCCGCTCCCGGGACGCGGCGCGGGCGGACGCCGAGCAGACCCTGGCGGCCCTGGGCCTCGACGGCTTCGCCGAGCGCGTCACCCACCGCCTCTCCGCCGGCGAGAAACGGCTGGTGGCCCTGGCCACGGTGCTCGCCATGCGCCCGGAGGTGCTGCTGCTGGACGAGCCCACCAATGGCCTGGACGAGGCGGCCGAGCGGCGCCTGCTCACGCACCTGGAAGGGCTCGATCAGGCCATGGTGATCGTCTCCCACGACCGCCGCCTGCTGGAGCGCCTGGCGACCCGGGCGGTGAGTCTGCACGAGGGGCGGCTGGTGCCGGCGACCTTGCACAGCCACGAGCACACTCACCGGCACGCGCACCTGCATCTGCACGCGACTGGCGTTGCGGGCGACCATGATCATGGGCGTTCCGCGCCGGTGCATGCGGATCATCACGGCGGGGAGTGATTTGGGGCTGTCGGGCCGGTTGGCGATTTCCGTGCCGATCCCGATCCTGATTTCGGTCCCGATTTCGATTTCGATTTCGATCTTTGTTCGCTGAATCGGCTATGCTCCGCCGGTCGGTTGCCGCCCGCGGAGACATTGATGCAGCGTGTCACCATCACCCTCGACGACGACCTGAACGTCGCCTTCGAGCGCTTTCGCACCCAGCGTGGCTACGGCAACCGCTCCGAGGCCATCCGCGATCTGATCCGCGAGCGCCTGGAGACGGAGCGCCTGGCCGACGAGCCAGCCGGCTGCTGCGTCGCGACGCTGAGCTACGTTTACAACCATCACGAGCGCGAGCTGGCGAGCCGACTCACCCGCGCCCATCACGCCCACCACGACCTTGCCGTATCGACGCTGCACGTCCACCTCGACCACGATCATTGCCTGGAGACGGTGGTGCTGCGCGGGCCGTGCGACCGTGTACGGGCGTTCGGCGACGCGCTGATTGCGCAGCCGGGGGTGCGTCATGGGCGGCTCTCGGTGCTGCCGGTGCGGGTCGCGGAAGAGGCGCACGACCATGGCGACGCGGGCCGGGCGGCGTGCCATCTGCACCTGGAGCCCTTGCCGTGAGTTGCCTGCCCCAGTCTCGTTGATGCCCGCAAAAAATCGGCTTATCCCCTTGTTTATGCTTGGAAATACACGGCTCTACCCTTGACCCCCGTCATCGAAAGCATGGCGGGACCTAAGCGATTCTGCATGCATTGACAATTCGCATGTCGGTCTGCGAAACGCAGGAAATATAAGGTTTTACTAATGCATGGATGGCGCCCGGGGCGCGCGGCAGACCGGCCGTGCAGCGGGCTCGTGGCGCTGGACGCGTCGACTTCAGAGTGTTTCCGCAGGGGCAGCGGGGCACCTGAGCGAGGATGGGCGGTTGCGGATCATCCCGGTTTGTCGGTGATCCCGCACGCCTGCTGGGATCACTGCACAAAGCGACGGAAAACAAAACCATGCTTGACAGCACAATGATCGAGCTGTCGCGATGGCAATTCGCTGCCACCGCGATGTACCACTTCCTGTTCGTGCCGCTGACGTTGGGACTCTCCTGGATGCTCGTCATCATGGAGAGTGTCTACGTCATGACCGGCCGCGAGATCTATAAGGACATGACGAAGTTCTGGGGCAAGTTGTTCGGCATCAACTTCGCCCTGGGTGTCACCACCGGCCTGACCATGGAGTTCCAGTTCGGCACCAACTGGGCCTATTACTCGCACTATGTCGGCGACGTCTTCGGCGCGCCGCTGGCCATCGAGGGCCTGATGGCCTTTTTCCTGGAGTCCACCTTCATCGGCCTCTTCTTCCTCGGCTGGGAGCGGCTCACCAAGCGCCAGCACCTGCTGGTGACTTTCCTGACGGCCATCGGCTCCAACCTGTCCGCCATGTGGATCCTGATCGCCAATGGCTGGATGCAGAACCCCGTGGGCTCGGAGTTCAGCTACGAGACCATGCGCATGGAGATGCAGAGCTTCATCGACGTGCTGTTCAACCCGGTGGCGCAGGTGAAGTTCGTGCACACGGTGGCGGCCGGCTACGTCACGGCGGCCATGTTCGTCGCCGGCATCAGCGCCTGGTACATGCTGAAGGGCCGGGATCTCGCCTTCGCGAAGCGCTCCTTCTCGGTGGCCGTGGGCTTTGGCATGGCCCCCATCCTGTCCGTGATCCTGCTCGGTGACGAGTCGGGCTACGAGGTGGGCGACGTGCAGAAGGTGAAGCTCGCCGCCAT
>NZ_JAJDNQ010000078.1 GCF_022340605.1 Thiohalocapsa sp. | reverse complement strand
CGCTGCCGCAGGGTGTCGCCGTGTCCGCGCGATCCGGGCGCAATCTTGCCACACGACACGAGCTTTCGCCCCCACTTCCCTGATTTTCCGGAGCCCCGGACCTCGGGAACCGGGAGAGGGGGCTAAACGGTTACAGCTGGGGCATGTCATCTTGGTCGGTAGTGACGTGGACCGCTCCATCATGATGGGTTATCTGTTGGACGGTGCGTTGCGGGTACCCGAGACGCTGACCATCTACCAGTCCTCGGGTGATTCCGCGTTGGGACTTTCGCGGCGGGTCTTTGGGCGCAATCGGGTCGGTCGGGTCGTTGTGGGCGAACCGAATCGTCCTGGCGCCATGGCGTTCCTGGAGCAGCATCGGGAGCCGCGCATTGTCGATGTCACGCAGGTCGAGGCAGGCACCGTGGGCAGTGGGCACAGCTATTTTCGCGACAGTCCATGGGTCAGCAGCGACATACTGATGACGCTCCTGTACGATCTCGCGCCGGCGGATCGCGGCCTGGTATTGAAGCCGAACAGTCCGGTGTGGACTTTCCCCGGCGACTACGTCACGCGGTTGCGTCGGGCTCTCGCTAACGACATCCCGGCGCTGGCAGCGGCAGATCGCTGATTGCGTAACGCGACGGTTGGCCGCATCGCGGTCGGGGCCCCAGCAAGTAACCGCTGGGCAAGAGTTGTCTGCCGCGTGGCTTCGGAGTTCCTGGTGTATGAGCAAGATCACTATCGCGGCCTTGATGGCCGTGTCGCTGTTTGTCGGGATGCTGATCCTGCTGGAGATTGGCCGCAGGATCGGCCGCCGGCGCCTGATGCGAGACCCCAAGGGGGCGCGGGCTGGAACGGGCGTCGTCGATGGGGCTGTGTTTGCGTTGGTGGGCTTGTTGATCGCTTTCACCTTTTCCGGCGCCGCCTCGCGCTTCGATCATCGTCGGGACCTGATCGTGCAGGAGGCGAATGCCATCGGAACCGCCTACCTGCGGCTCGACCTATTGCAACCTGACGCGCGCTCCGCCATCCAGGAGGAGTTTCGGCGCTATGTCGATGCCCGCTTGGCTGCCTACCGGAAACTGCCGAATATCCGGGCGGCCCGGGCAGGGTTGGCCGATGCGGCGGCCTTGCAGAACCAGATCTGGCAGCAGGTGGTGGTCGCCGGGCAGGCGCCGGGGGCGTCGTCCGACGCGATCAAGCTGCTGCTGCCCGCGTTGAACGACATGATCGATATCACCACCACGCGCGCGCTTGCGGTGCAGATGCACCCCCCGTTGGTGATCTACCTGATGCTGGTGTTCTTGGCATTGACCAGCGCACTGCTCGCCGGCTACAGCATGGCCGGCGGACAGACGCGCAATTGGCTGCATATGGCGGCGTTCGTCGCGGTGATGGCGATCGCGGTCTACATCATCATCGACATCGAGTTTCCGCGCCTGGGGCTCGTCCGGGTGGATCGCTTCGATCAGGCCCTGGTGGAGGTGCGTGCCACCATGCGCTGAGGTGCCGCGTCGGGCCTCCTGGCGTCGGCCCGACCTACGCGGGCGCGCTTTGGGGGCGGCGAGCATGAACACTTGCCTGGGCCGTGCGCTTCGCGGCGCGGATCGGATTCTTGTGTCCCTGCATTAGACGCGCTCGCCGGCCTCATCGCGCCGGCGCGGCGGGGAGCCGCAGCCGCACCGCGAGTCCGCCCGCGGCGGCACGGTCGAAGTCGAGCGCGCCGCCGTAGGCCTCTACGACATCGCGGGCGATGGCGAGCCCGAGTCCGCTGCCGGCCTTGCGCTCGTCGAGCCGCAGACCACGCTCGCCGAGGCGGTGCAGTTGCTCAGAAACGACGCCGGGGCCGTCGTCGGCGATGTCTACTGCGATGTCATCGCCGGCGCTCACCCGGATTTCGACGCGCTCGCGTGCCCACTTGGCGGCGTTCTCCAACAGGTTGCCGAGCAGTTCCAGCAGGTCGTCGGCCGCCAGGGCGGCAATGGCCGTTTCCGGCGCCGTGACCCGCCAGTCGAGCCGGGCGCCGTCCGGCGTGCGGCACAGGGTGCCGAGCAGCCGGTGCACGGCGTCCACCACGTCCGCCCGTGCCTGACGCGTGCGGGTGCCGGAGCGCACGCGGGCGCGGATCAGCTCCCGGTCCACATGCCGGCGCATGTGCTCCGCGAGTTGCTCTAGGTCGTGGGCCAGGGCCGGATTGCCCTCCCGGCGCAGCCGTTCGGCATCCGCGGCCAGGGCGCTCAACGGCGTCTTGAGGCCGTGGGCGAGGTCCGCGGTCCAACTGCGCGCCTGCGCGATGGCCTCCTCGCGCGCGGCGAGCAGGGCGTTGACCTCCGCCACCAGCGGCAGCACCTCGTCCGGGTAGTGCTCCGGCAGGCGCTCGGCGGCGCCGGCACGCACCGCGTAGACCGCACGGCGCAGCCGTTCCAGCGGTGCCAACCCGGCGCGAATCTGCACCCAGGTGGCGAGCCCGAGCACCAGCGCGATGACGCCGAGGTAGGGCAGCATGTCGGCCGCGAAGTCGTTGCGCGCCGCTACGAGCTCCGCGCGGTCCTGCGCAACGGCCAGGCGCAGCGTACGCGTACCGACCCGTCCAGACCCGTCTCCTGTGCCGCCTCCGGTCCCACCCGTGGCGGCGTCGAGGCGGATGCTGCGCTCGCGCACCATGAGCCGCTGGCCGTCCGGCCCCGCCAGCACGTGCGCGTGCACGGTGCCGGCCGGCAGCCGATCGGCCGGCAGCGCGAGCGCGGTATCCCACAGCGAGCGCGAGCGCAGCAGGCCGACGCTGCGCCGGTCGGCGGAGAGGTCGTCGATCTGCCAGTAGAGCCCGCTCAGCGGCGTGTCGAAGCGAGGGTCCTGGGGCGGCGGGGCGACCCCGACGCTGCCGTCCGGCGCGATCTGCACCGCCGCCGCGAGATGGTTCAGCCGGCTGGTGAGCTCGGCGCCGATGCGCCGCTCCGCGTGGCGCTCGAACAGTGCCACCAGGCTCACCGCCGCCACCAGCAGCGCCAGGGTGATGGACAGCAGCGCGGCGACGGCGAGGCGTGCACGCAGGGAGTTGCGGGTCACTGAGTGTCCTGCGGTGTGTCTGCGCCGGACTCGGGCGTCTCGGGTTCGTCCGGTTCGATGACGTAACCGAAGCCGCGCCGGGTCTGGATTAGGCCGGCGCCCAGCTTGCGCCGCACCCGGCCGACGAGTACTTCCACGGCGTTGGACTCGCGCTCGAAATCCTGGGCGTAGAGCTGCTCCGTCAGCTCCAGCTGTGGCACCACGCGGCCCGCGTGCTGCATCAGGTATGCCACCAGCCGGTACTCGGTGGGCGAGAGGTGCACCGGCACGCCGTCGCGGCTCACCTGCATCCGGCGCGTGTCCAGCGTGAGCGCGCCGACGCGCAGCACCGGCGAGGCCTGGCCCGCGGCGCGGCGCACCAGCGCGCGCAGGCGCGCCAGCAACTCCTCCATGCGAAAGGGTTTCGGCAGGTAGTCGTCGGCGCCGGCGTCGATACCTTCCACGCGCTCGTGCCAGTCGCCGCGGGCGGTGAGGATCAGCACCGGAAAGCGCTGCCGTGCCTCGCGCCAGCGGCGCAGGACCGACAGCCCGTCCATGCCCGGCAGGCCCAAGTCCAGGATCACGGCGGCCCAGGTCTCGGTGTCGCCGCGAAACCAGGCGTCCTCGCCGTCGCTGCTGCGCTCCACCACAAAGCCGGCGGCTTCGAGCGCCGTGGCGACGCCGTCCGCCAGGCGCGTGTCGTCTTCCACTAACAGGATGCGCATCAGTCGTCTCCCTCGTCCGCCAGCAGCGTGGCGGTGGCCGCGTCCACCAGCACCTCAAGCAGCCGGCCGTCCGGGGCGATGACCTTGAGCTCGTAGACCCAGGCGCCTTGCTCGCGCTCCAGCTCCACCTCGACGACGTCGCCAGGGATCGCGGCGCTCACCGCCTGAAGGATCTGCGCCAGCGGGCGCACCTCGCCGCGGCCGAGGGCAGCGCGGGCACGGTCGTGGTCGTGGTCGTGATCATAGGGGGCCGCCGCGGTGACGCCCCCTAGCAACAGCAGCAGCGGCGCGAGCAGGCCTGCGCGGGGAGCCCCGCCGTGAGATCGATGCAGTCGGTGCAATTGCATGACAGTGTCCCGGCGCCCACGGCGCCATTGCCGGTGCGGCGTCCGCCGGTGCCGGCGTGCCGCCGGCTCGGTCTGCGCTGCGCAGGTTGTGTGCAGATGCATGGTGTGCTTGCGCGCCTGACAAAAGGCTGACAGGGCCGCACAGGGATCGGTCAGTGGCTGCTGGCTAACCTGCTCCGCAAGCGTGATGCCGTCGCCGCCTCTTCCTGGCCCGCCGGCATTTCGCGAGGCCATCCAACTTCGCAGACAACGGAGCGACTCACTGTGACGACGCAATCACTGGTCAAGGGCGACGCGCACACCGCCGCCGCCGGCACTACCGGCGATCAACAAGTACGGGTTTGGGACCCGCTGGTGCGGGTCTTCCACTGGTCCCTGGTGGCGGCCTTCGCCACCGCCTTCATCGTCGAGGACGATGTGCTCGGCCTGCACGTCTGGGCGGGCTATCTGGCGCTGACGCTGATCGCCATACGACTGGTGTGGGGCGTCATCGGCACGCGCTATGCGCGCTTCACGGACTTCGTCCGCGGGCCGCGACAGGTGCTGGGCTACATCGGTGACGCCCTGCGCTTCAACGCACCGCGCTACCTGGGGCACAACCCGGCGGGTGGCGCCATGGTGGTGGCGCTGCTGATTCTGGTGGGCCTGACCGGCCTCACGGGCATGGCGCTGTACGGTGCACAGGAGTTGTCCGGGCCGCTGGCACCCATGATGGCCGGTGCGCCCGCCGATGTGGGCGAGGCGCTGGAGGAGACCCACGAGGTCCTGGCGAACCTGACCTTGGTGCTCATCGTCGCGCATGTGGCCGGCGTGCTGTTCTCCAGCCTGGCGCACCGCGAGAACCTGATCGGTTCCATGCTCACCGGCCGCAAGCGCCGCGACGACTGAGGGGAGGGACCAACATGACCGAGCTCAAGCGCAATCGTTCTCTTCGGGTACTCGCCGTCCAGGTGCTGTGCGGTGGCCTGCTGGCGGGCGCCGCCTGGCTGCCCGCCGCGCACGCGGGCGACGCCGCCGCCGGTGCCGCGGCCTGGGTGCAGGAGCACCCGCAGCCCAATGGGGCGCCGGCGCGCAGCTGCGCCACCTGCCACACCGACGACCTGACCCAGCCGGGCCGCCACGCCAAGACCGGCAAGCCCATCGAGCCCATGGCGCCCTCGGTGAACCCCGAGCGGCTCAGCGACCAGGCAAAGGTTGAGAAGTGGCTCCGGCGCAACTGCCGCTGGACCCTGGGCCGTGAGTGCACGGCCGCCGAGAAGGCCGACTTCCTTACCTACATCAAGAGCCAGTAACCCTCTCGCATCGATCAGACTGGAGTACGCAGCATGAAACCATCCATTGTCCTCGCCGGCAGCCTGGCCACGGCCCTGTTGGCACTCGGTGCCGTCGGACTCGCCCTCGGCGACGACGATGATCACGACGAGCACCGCCATGAGCACCGCAGCCGCGGTTGGGTTGCCCCTGGCGAGGACGTGCAGCCCGTCGCCAACGCCACCTACGCCGAGGAGTGCGGTGCCTGCCACATGGCCTATCAGCCGGGCTTGCTGCCGGGCGATGCGTGGCAGCAAATCATGGCGCCGGACGCGCTCACGGACCACTACGGCGACGATGCCTCGCTCTCGCCCGACCTGCGCCAGGAGATCGCGGGCTATCTGGCAGCCAATGCCGCGGAGCTGTCCGGCAAGTCCCGCTCGCATGCCTTCTCGGTGGGCGATGCCGGTGCCGGAGCGTTGCCGCGCATCACCGCGACCCGCTACTTCCGCAACGAGCATCACGAGATCCCGGCGAAGCTGGTCAAGGGCAACCCGGACGTGGGCAGCTTCAGCAACTGTAACGCCTGTCATCAAGGCGCCGCGGAGGGTGTCTACAACGAGCACCGCGTGCGCATCCCGGGCCACGGCCGCTGGGACGACTGAATCGAGGCTCGCCGCGCCGGCGGCACCGCGCCCGCGGTGCCGCCGGCGTGTCGCGATGGTGTCGTGTATTGCAATCCCTTGCGGCGGAGACTGGCCAGGTATTCGGCGTTGCGAGCAATGCGTGTCCAGTCTCTGCGGCGTGGGGGGCGATCGTCGGCCCAGACGCTCCGGGCGTGCCAACACCACTGGCGCTGACGCGTCAGGATCGGCTATCTATAATGGCAATAGCGACTTATCGCTCAGAGAGGAGAAGCTACGTGAAGTATGCAGCCGCCCTTGCGCCCGCCCTGCTGTCGGCCCTGCTGCCGGCCCTGCTGCTGGTGGGGTGCGCTGGTATGAACAACTCCGAACAGCGCATGGTCTCCGGTGCCGCCATGGGGGGCGTCGTCGCAGGACCTATCGGCGCCGCCGTCGGTGCCGGCGCGGGCTATATCTATGATCGGACCAAGTCCGCGAACGACTACTGAGCCAGCGTCTCTTACTCATCGGACGCAACGCAAGGCCTGCCCCGCGCGGGGCGGTTGATGACCGCTTCAGACCGGCCGCCCCGCATCGGTGCGGGAACGCCTGCTCATGCCGTGCAGGCCTGAGGCCGTGAAGCGCCGTCGTGCTGTCTGCCAGCCGCGCTCTGCTATAGTGACGAGTCCGCTGGCTTCGCTGGCGTGCACCGTCAAGCCCCGATGCCTATCCCTCCGATTACTCCCCCGATGACGACCGCTGCCGAGCGCAGGTCTGAGCCGTCCCCCGGGCCGGAGACCCGCCGCCAGCGCATGCTGCAGATCCTGCGGGCGGCGCGCCTGCTCGGGCCGCTGCTCGGCGTCGTCGTGACGCTGGTGGCGGCGCTGGTGCTGTTGCTGGTGAACATGACGGTACCCGGCCTCGCTTGGCCCAAGCTGGTCTGTCTGGGCTTCCTTGGCATGGGCTTGACCTCGGCGGTGCTCGCCGCGCGGCGGCTCGAGACGCAGCTACTGCGGCCGCTGGTGAACCTGGAGGAATCGGTCTCCCGCGTCTGCCAGGGCGAGCCGGGTGCGAGCCGGGCGCTGGCCAACGCCGGCGTGCTGGAGACCATGGCCCGCGGCATCGGCAGCCTGAACGCTGAGCTGACCGATCTCTACGAAGACATGGACAGCCGCGTCGCCCGCCAGACCCAGCGCCTGGCGCAGAAGACCGCCTCACTCAAGATCCTCTACGACGTCGCCGCCGAGATCACCCGCGCCGACACCCTGGAAGAGCTGCTGCTGCATTTTCTCCGGGTGCTGAAGGAGATGGTCAATGGCCGCGCCGCCACGGTGCGCATGGTCACCCCGGACGGCGGCACCCGGCTGGTGGGCTCCATCGGCCTCGACGACGACCTGGTGCGCCGGCAAGACATGCAGCCGGTGGAGCTGTGCCTGTGTGGCACCGTGCTTTGCCCCGGCGAGATCCTCTGCCACAACGATCTGCGCTACTGCTCCCGGGTCTACGGCCGGCGCATGTTCGCGAGCGACGCGCTGGAGGTGGTCACGGTGCCGCTCAAGCACCACGCCGAGCTGCTCGGCGCCTATAGCATCTTCGTGGACCGCCCCGGCGTCAGCGAGCGCGAGGATATTCTGGAACTGCTCAGCACCATCGGCCAGCACATCGGCGTGGCGCTGGCCAAGCACCGCTCCGACAACGAGGCGCGGCGGCTCTCCATCGTCGAGGAGCGCGCTTCGCTCGCCCACGAGCTGCACGACTCGCTGGCGCAGACCCTGGCCAGCCTGCGGCTGCAGGTGCGCATGCTCAGTGAAGCCCTCGGCGATGTCGACATCGCCGCCGAGGCGCGGGTCGACCTCAACCGCATTCGCAACGGCATCGACGAGGCCCACGGCGAGTTGCGCGAGCTGCTGTCCAGCTTCCGCGCGCCCATGGACCGCCGCGGCCTGGTGCCGACCTTGGAAGACCTGATCCGCCGCTTCGGCCAGCAGACCGGCGTGCACGCGGTGCTGCAGGTCAACGCCCGGCCGCTGGAGGTGGCGCCCATGGAGGAGATGCAGCTGGTGCGCATCGTGCAGGAATCGCTCACCAACGTGCGCAAGCACGCCGAGGCCCAGACCGTGCGGGTGTTGCTGACCCGCGAGCAAAACGGCGAGTACGTGCTGCTGGTGGAGGACGACGGTCTCGGCTTCAGCGCGCCGCGCAAGCAGGCCGGACGCCCCGGCGAGCACATCGGGCTGTCGATCCTGGAGGAACGGGCGCGGCGCATTGGCGCGCGGCTCGAGATCGAGAGCGAGCCCGGCGAGGGCACCCGCGTCGAGGTGACCTTTACCCCCGGGCGCAATGGACGCGACCCGCTGACGGAGCAGGCGGCTTGATGCGCGTCCTGCTCATCGACGACCATGCGCTCTTCCGCGTCGGTCTGCTGGAGCTGCTGGAGCGGCGTGGTATCGAGGTCATCGACGCCGTCGGCGACAGCGACGTGGGGCTCAGGCTGACCCGCGACTGCGCCCCCGACGTGGTGCTGCTGGACCTGCGCATGCCGGGGCCGGGCGGCCTCGCGATCCTCAAGCAGATCCGCACCGAGGGGCTCGACCGGTGCGTGGCCATGCTCACCACCAGCACGGAGGAGGCGGACCTGATCGCTTCGCTGCAGGCCGGCGCCAACGGTTACCTGCTGAAGGACATGGAGCCGGACGAGCTCGTGGCCGCGCTGACGGACATCGTCGCCGGCAAGACCGTCGTGGCACCGGAGCTGACCGGCATCCTCGCCCGTGCCGTGCGCCAGGAGCCGGAGCCCGCGCCGAAGCAGCCGGCGCCGTCGGATCTGACGCCACGCGAGCAGGAGATCCTGTGTCACCTCGCCGCCGGGCAGAGCAACAAGGCCATCGCCCGCGAGCTTGGCATTTCCGACGGCACCGTCAAGCTGCACGTGAAGGCGATCCTGCGCAAGCTCGCCGTGCATTCGCGGGTGGAGGCGGCGGTGATGGCGGTTGAGCAGGGGCTCTGTGCCCGCGATTGAACGCGATTGCGCGTGATTGAACTGGGGGCGGGTTGACGATCTTCGCGGCGGCCCGAAGTCTCTGTCCGTTATAAAGCGCGTCATCGACAGCATCGGGAGAACAGCATGAAGAACTTTCTGGAGCTCATCCGCAACTGCCTCACTGACGTGAGCGAGATCATGCCGTGGGATCTCGAGGAGCGTCTCGCGGAGAATCCTGAGCTCTTGGTGGTGGACGTGCGCGAGCCCTACGAGTTCGACGCCATGCACATCGCGGGCTCCATCAACGTCCCGCGCGGCATCCTGGAGTCCGCCTGCGAGTGGGACTACGAAGAAACCGAGCCGGAACTGGTGCGGGCACGCGAGCGCGAGATCGTTGTCGTCTGCCGCTCCGGCTACCGCAGCGTGCTGGCGGCGAATTCCATGCAGGTGCTGGGCTACGAGAACGTCGCCTCGCTGCAGACGGGGCTGCGCGGTTGGAAGGACTACGATCAGCCCCTCGTGGACGCCGAGGGCCGCGACGTGGACCTCGACGACGCGGACGTCTATTTCACCCCCAAGCTGCGGCCGGAGCAGCAGCGGCCGAAGGACAGCAAGGCCGCTTGAGGCGACGGCTCGTCGTGGGACGCTTGGTGGCAGAGCCGTAGATCGGGCTGAGGGCCATAGCTCGGGCTGGGCGACAGCGAAGCCCGACGTTGTCGGCACGGGTCGGCATGTGCGGCTGTGGGCCAGAAACGGTGGTTGCCGCCGCGTCGGGCCTCCTGGCGTCGACCCGACCTACGCTTGCCGCGGGTGGCCATGTGGC
Source organism: Thiohalocapsa sp. (assembly GCF_022340605.1). Classification (GTDB taxonomy): domain Bacteria; phylum Pseudomonadota; class Gammaproteobacteria; order Chromatiales; family Chromatiaceae; genus Thiohalocapsa. The sequence continues at coordinate 83,627 of NZ_JAJDNQ010000078.1, read as the reverse complement.
GCCGTAGGGCGGCCCGTTGCCGGTATGTACGCCCGCGGGCCGGAATCGGTGGACGCCGCCGCGTCAGGCCTCTTGGCGTCGGCCCGAACGATGCGCTTACCCGCCTAGTGCAGCGTTTCTCCTAATCTTGCTGTCGTTGTCGAGTATCCGATCACGATCACGACCACGACCACGACCACGAGGGAGCCCGGTCTCGGAATTTCCGCAGCGAAGCACTAGTCCTCCTGTCGCAGATACGCCAGCGTATCCGGATCGAACGGCCGCGGAATGATCCCGAGCGGCGCGAAGCCGTCTTCGACACAGGTGTTTCCGGCCAGCAGCATGGTGAGCTGGTCGCCGGTGATGGGGAACCACGCGAAGCGGCCCATCACCGTGGCCACCGGACCGATGAACATCACCGGTGCCGGCAGCATCAGCTTGTTCTTGCCCGCGGCGGCGGCGATGCCGGCGAGGATCTTCTTCCAGCTCCAGGCATCCGGGCCGCACAGCTCCAGGGTGCGGCCGATGGTCTCGGGGGTGGTCAGGGCCTTGGCGAAGGCTGCCGCCACGTCTTCCGCGTGCACCGGACCGAGCTGGAACGCGCCGGCGTCCGTCGGCAGCCAGCCGGAGTAGAACAGCGGCGCCGGCAGCGGGCTGTCGATGATGTCCCGCTTCAGCTGGGTGCAGAACTCCATGCGCCCGCGCGGCGGGCCGAAGATCACGGACGGACGGAAGATGGTCCATTCCAGCGTCGAAGCTTTGAGAGCCTCCTCGGCGGCGAGTTTGGTCACTTGGTATGGCGTTGCGGCGGCGTCGACGCCGTTCGCGCTCATCAGCAGGAAACGCGTTGCGCCCACCTCCTCGGCGGCGGCCATGGCACGCTCGGCGCCGCGCCGCTGCAGCGCGTCGAAGGTGACGCCCCGCGACGGCTCCTCGCGCAGGATGCCGATCAGGTAGATGGCTCCATCGCAGCCCTCAAAGCAGGCGCGCACCGCGTCTTCGTCGGCCACGTCGCCGGTCACGGACTCGATGTCCGGCAGCGCCGGCAGCTTGTACTCGCTGCCTGGGCGGGTCAGCACCCGCATGCTGTGGCCGTCGCGGGCGAGGGCGTCGAGCACATAGCTGCCGACGAAGCCGGTGCCGCCGATGATGCCGATCTTCATGTCAATCCACCTTGAGCAGTCGGGGTGATGCTGGGGTGATGGCGTGGATGGGGCAGGTCATGGCCAGCCCCGCCGGCGCGAGTGCGGCGGATGCCGAAGCCGGCGCTGTTGACTCCGGATGTGCGGCGCGGCGCTGCGGATTTCACCCTTGAATCCGGAAACCGCGATCGACGGCTTCGTCGTCAGGCTCAGTGACTGACGTCGTCACCATCCGGCGTCGACATGGCCGGCGTCGACATGGCCGGCGTCGACATGGCCGTCACCGGCTGGGCGGGATCGCGTTGCTCGCGCCGGCAGATGCGCGGCCGGCGGAGCATGGGAGACGGGGACTCCCGGTTTTCATCGTCGCGGGGGGCGGCAGCGTGGTCACGCCCCCGGGGACGGAATCAAGCTTGGCTGTGGATCTGGCTCAGGTGCCGGTTGCGCGCAGGGCTTCTGCCGCGCCAGCCTTGCCGAGGCTGCGGATGCGCATGCGGCGTAGCTTGGTCTTGAGCCCCGTGAAGGCCGTGTCGATGGCGTCTTCGGCCTTTTTGTGCGCTTCGCGGACGACGATCTGGCGCTTGGCGGAGAGGGTCGCGACCAGCTCACAGCGTACCCGGTGGCCTCGCAGCTGATCGAACTCTTCGGCGATGCGGACTTGCAGATCGAGCTGTTGGTCCGGCGCTGATTGGGTGAGGGTGTCCGCATGACGATTGATGCGACGGACTAGCTTGCGATCCAAGGCAAGCATATCTCCTGTGATGCGTACGCTCATTCACTACCTCGTCGTGATGTACAGAGCGGCCCCGGCGACGGGGGGCGGAGGCGAGCCGCGCGGTCTGCGGCGCGGGAAAAGGGGTGAGCACGAGAGAGCGGCATACTGGCCGCGGGCCGGTTGTACGCATCGGCTTCGCGCCGACGCGAGGCGCTGCACCGACGCAGGCCGCTCCCGTGAAACCTTGGCGGCGACCGTGGCGGCGACATTGACACTGCCGCGGACAGAGACCCTGACCTGGCAAGGCATTGGTTCAATTGCAGGCGATTCCAACTCGTCGTGGCTCACATCGGGACTCGCTCAAACGGAACTTGCTCAACTGAGTAGGTCAACTGGGTAGGTCAATTGGCACTGGCCAAAATGGGGAGGTGCTGCTTCGGCGCGTCCGTGGCTGCGTCGCGCCAAGTTTGCTCGCCGCGGGAAGGCAGGTCCCTTCTGTGGCCCAAACTGGTGCTACTGATAGGGCCGTCTTGGCGAAGAGCGCTTGCCGTCAACCGAACCTCAGACGCGGCTGCCGTCTGGCGGAGCCGGGCCTGCACGATCTGTTGTCGGGGGGTGCGGGCCGCGAGTGGGGGGACGCGCGGGTGGCGTCGGCCTGCACACATAGCTGAACCATAGCACAACTATTCTTGCAAGTCGCTACTCCGGCGTGCGGCCACGGACGCCGTGTCCGCCGAGGCAGGGAGGGGCGAGGGCGGTGGGCGTGGCGTCGGGTTGTGTTCGGTAACGGTTGGGTGCCGCTGAATATCATGCTGCGTCAGGCCCGCATCGTCGTTTCGCCTCCCGCTCCCGTCTCCGGCAAAGCGGCGCGGGGCGCCGGGCAAGGTGCGGTGATCAGAGAAGTCCCGATGATAAGTTCATGGCGCTGCGGTGCGTTATATCCATGGTGACCGTAGGGTAGTCGCGAACAGTGACTGGCGAACTTTTGCCGGAGTGCCGGTTCCAATGTCCTGAGCTTCACAAGCTCTCTGACTCCTTGTCGTGTTCCCCCGCCCTCGGGCGGGGTTCTTTTTTACATATCGCTCTCTGGCCTCTCTGGCAGGCGCGCGTAAGCCATGGCACCGCGAGGCCCCGGGGCGCCGATATCTTTGCCTCAGCCAGCCCCGGCAAACGGTTCTCAGGCCAGGCGCCCGTACTCCGCACCCCGTACTCCGCACCTCGCACTCCGCACTCCGCACTCCCAAGAACACCCTTCAACCGCCAGCCACGCCCCGGTAAAGTCTCCCCTTCCAACGCTGCTCATCAAACGGCCCGATGCCCGAGGGCGACACCATCCACAAGCTGGCCGACTACCTGGACGCCGCCCTGCGTGGTCGGCAGGTGTCCGGCGTGCGGTTGCACCCGGCGTTCGGGCCTTCGGCGGGTGTGCGTCGGGTCGAGCGAGTGTCCAGCGAGGGCAAGCACCTGTTCCTGACCTTCGACGACGGCACGCAGTTGCGCAGCCATCTCGGCATGTACGGCGCTTGGCACCGCTATCCGCACGGTACCGCCTGGCGCAAGCCGCGCCGGCAGGCGTCAATTGTGCTGAGCACCGAACAGCAGGACTTCGTGTGCTTCAACGCGAGGGAGGTGCAATGGCTGCGCCTGCACGGTTTCCGCCGTGCCGACCAGGGCGCCAGGCTCGGTGGCGATCTGATTCGCGACGGACTGGACCCGCGGGAGCTGCTGCGCCGCATTGACGCTTTTGCTGCGCCGCAGACCCTGTTGGTGGATCTGCTGCTCGATCAGCGCATCGCCGCCGGCATCGGCAACGTCTACAAGTCCGAGTTGCTGTTCCTGGAGCGACAACCGCCGGTGCGGCCGGTCGGGGAGCTGGATGAGGTGGCGCTGCTGGCGCTCTACCGACTTGCCGCGGAGCTGCTGGCGCAGAACGTTGGCGGCGGCGCGCGCACCACCCGCTTCACGGCGCATGGTGGCGGCGGACTTTGGGTCTACGGTAGGCGCGACCGGCCGTGCTGGCGTTGCGGTGCGCCGGTGCGCCGTGGCGTGCTGGGGGTGCAGCCCAGATCCACCTACTGGTGCCCTGGTTGCCAGGCCGATGTTGCGCCGGCACTCGACGCGCAGGTGTTGTGACTGGCGCGGCTGGCGGTCGGGCGGCTCCTGCCGGACAGCGCGGCGCGCCGGTCGAGGCGTGCGAAGTGCAGGCGCCGCGCGTCGCCGCAGCTACACCGAATCATGGCCTCGGCGACTGGGCAAGCCTGCTCGCGCTGACGGCCATGTGGGGCTCGTCGTTCCTGTTCACGAAGCTCGCGGTGACGGCACTGCCGGTGGAATGGGTGGTGACTGCAAGGCTCGCCATCGGTGCCACGGTGCTGGTGCCGCTGGCGGCGCTGCTGGGGCGTTCCGTGCCGCGCGGGCCGCGGCTGTGGCTCTTTTTCGGGCTCATCGCCGTGGTCGGCAACCTGTTGCCCTTCTCGCTCATCACCTGGGGGCAGCGCGCCATCGACAGCGGGCTCGCCGGCATCCTGATGGCCGTCATGCCGCTGGCGACGCTGGGCTTGGCGCACCTGTTCGTGCCCGGCGAGCGACTGACGGGCAACCGGGTGGCGGGCTTCCTGACCGGCTTCTTGGGCGTGGTGGTGTTGATTGGGCCGCAGGCGCTGCTGGCCGCCGGCGGCGACCGCGGGCCGCTGTTGCCGATGCTGGCGGTGCTGGCCGGCGCGCTCTGCTACGGCACCTCGGCCATCATCGCGCGGCTGCGTCCGCCGAGCGATGCGCTGACCACGGCGGCGGCCACCATCGGCCTTGCGGCCTTGCTGTCGGTGCCGCTCGGCCTCGATACCTGGCCCCAGGTGCGCGACGGCCTGGCGGTGATGACGCCGGCGGTAGCGGGCGCGTTGCTGTTCCTGGGACTCTTTTCCACGGCCACGGCGATGGTGGTCTACTTCCGGCTGATCCGCCGGGCGGGGCCGTCGTTCACGGCCCAGCTCAATTATCTGATCCCGCTGTGGGCGGTCGCGGTGGGCGTGCTGTTCCTGGGCGAGCAGCCGACCCTCGGCCACCTGTTCGGGCTGCTGCTGATCCTGGCCGGGATCCTGTGGTCGCGGCGGCCGCCGCGATCGGCGTCCACGGAGCCCACCGCCGCGTCGCTGCCTACTCGAACAAATCCCTGAATGCCTTCGCGAAGCGCTTGTAGGCGTCCCAGCCGTCCTTGTCCATCACCTGGTCGATGACCCAGCGGTTCTCGTCCTGCTCGCCCATGAGCTGCTGGATCTCAAAGCCCAGGTGGCGCAGGAAGCTGTAGGACGGGCCCTCGTCGTCAAGGTTGAATTCCGCGTATTCCCCGGAGCGCTCGTTGAGCCGCTCGATGAAGGGCGAGCCGTAGTCGCCGGGGCCGAGCAGGTCCTGGCTGTTGTCCTGCACATGCTCGACGCCCTTGCGCGCCATGGCGGTGATGAGCTCGCGACGCTCGTCATCGCTGAGCCTGCCGTGGGCGAGCCGGTCGGCAATCTGGATCAGGAACACCAGGTACTCCTGGATCACCAGCATGCGCTGGGCATCGTCGCGGTAGACGAAGCGCTCGCAGTGCAGGGTGATGGCCTTGTCGGTGCCGATGCGGAAGGCGATGAAGGCGAGCGCGCCGCCGATCTCCGCGAGCGAGCGGTCGATGTCTTCGTTCTGCCAGTGGCTCTTGATGCGCAGCGCCATGGTGGGCTTGAGCTCCTCGTCTGGATGCTTTGATTGGCGCGTCAAGATGGGGGCGCCGCGGTCGCTGGCAAAGCGTGCCCCGGCAGCGCGGTGTTTGCCGTGGACGCGCTTGAACTGCTACCGTTTTGCCAGACTATTTAACTGGGGAATAGAGCCCGTCAGCGGGCCGGAGCGCGGAGGCACGCGCGTGCGCGTCGCCGGCGGACTATCGAGGTTGCTGTGATGAACCCGAACGAGTTGCAGACACTGACAGACGCGGTGCAGTACAACTGCCACGTCTCCGATGCGCGCCACGGCGCCGATTTCTCCCTGTGCATCTACCTCATGAAGATGCGCGAGTACTACCGCTGGGAGCAAAAACTGCCTTACGGCGCGCCGCTCGCCAAGGACGCGGTTGGCAACTGGCTGGCGGCGCGCGAGCAGCTCTGGGAGGACTTGGAAGGTGCGGATCTGCGGCCGCTCTGCATCCAGGGGATCGAGTATGACCCATTCGACGCCGATGCCATCAACGCCTCGCTCGCCGCCTCCGGCCTGGTCTACAGTGGCGGCATCGGCAGCCGCGCCAAGCCCCATTTCTTCCTCGGGCGGCTGGAGCGGCGCGTGAGCCGCAGCGGTTACACCGTCTACGTGGCTGCCGGCGAGTATGCCCGGGACCTCGCCGCGCCGCCGGCCATGACGCTGGGCAGCAATATCTTTCTGCGCCGCGAGTCGCTGCGCCGCATGCTCTGGGAGAAGCTGGAGAGCTGGCGCTGGAATCGCCCGGACAACGCCCTGGGCCGCGCCTTCGCGTGCTACGACTTCGACACGGACCTGGAAGGCGCGCTCGACGCCATGACCGACCACGAGATCGACAATGCCATGCTGCACGAGCAGGGCGAGTACGAGGCCGGCCGGCTGCTGGATGATGCCGTCTGGAACGCCATGCTGGCGGACCTGCTCGGCACGCCGGCGGAGCTGATGGCCCGCGCCGTGCGCGATCACCTGGCCGACGCCCTGGTGACCCTGCCACGGCTCGCCGAGCGCGGTGATGCGCCGGCGCTGCACTTCTACGTCGGCAACCTCAACAACATGCGCAAGCACCTGTTCCCGGCGCTGACCGACGCCTATGACGCCTGGCGCGAAGGCGCGGGCACCGGGCCGCTCCGGCAGATCGCCGCGGTATCCCGCGCACACTGGCTCGCCCTCGGCCACGACATGCTCGCCCGGCACCGGGCAGGGGGCGAGGAACTGGACGACCTGGCGGACGAGCTGCGCGAGCTGGCGGAGGCGCGGCAGCTGTAGCGCTAGGCGCCGAGCGTCACTCTGTCATAGATCTCTGTCAGTAACAGCTCGCCTTCGACGGCGGTGAGCGGGACACGATCCGCCGGCTCTCCGAAGGCGCTGAACTGCCACGAGCCGTCCGCCTGGCGCGCGAACAGCTCCGCCTGCATGCGGTCCTGCGACAGCAGCAGGTAGGTCTGGAGGCTCGGCAGCGCTCGGTAGTGGCGAAATTTGTCGCCGCGGTCACAGGCCTGGCTGGAAGCGGACAGCACCGCAACGATCAGGATGGGGTTGGTGACGACATCGCGGCGGTCGTCGTAGAACGTCGGCTCGCCGCAGATGACCATCACGTCGGGATAGGCGCCGATGTCCTCTGTCTCGATGCGGATCTTGAGGTCACTTGGGTAAACACGGCAGGGCTTGACCTTGAGCTGAGCATGAATCCCGGCGATGACATTGGCGACGATCAGGTTGTGGGCCTCGGTCGCGCCGGTCATCGCGAAGACCTCGCCGGCGACGAAACGGTGGATGTGAAACAAATCCGTTGCCACTTCGATTCAGGCAGCCCTCGCAGGTCGGGCCGACGAAAGAGGCCCGGCGATCAGGCCCAATCGTCCGACGGTTCCGTCGAGCGCCGAGGCGGCCTGTTTGCCTGAGCCTGACCTACGGGGAAATCCTTGACCGGCCCCCTCGCTAAGGATCATAGCCCAGCACCGGCGCCAGCCAGCGCTCGGCCTGCTCCAGGCTCATGCCCTTGCGCGCCGCGTAGTCCTCCACCTGGTCCTTCTGGATACGGCCGACGCCGAAGTAGCGGGAGCTCGGGTGCGAGAAGTACCAGCCGGAGACGGCCGCCGTCGGCAGCATGGCGTAGCTCTCGGTGAGCGTGAGGCCGATGCGCTCATCCGGCTTGAGCAGTGCCCACAGCGTGCCCTTCTCGGTGTGGTCCGGGCAGGCGGCATAGCCCGGGGCCGGGCGGATGCCGGTGTACTGCTCGGCGATGAGGGCGTTGTTGTCGAGCTGCTCATCCGGCACGTAACGCCACAGGTGCGTGCGCACCAACTGGTGTAGGCGCTCGGCGAAGGCCTCGGCGAGGCGGTCGGCCAGCGCCTTCAGCATGATGGAGCTGTAGTCGTCGTGATCGGCCTCGAAGCGCGCGACGTGCGCGTCGATGCCGATGCCGGCGGTGACCGCGAAGGCGCCGATCCAGTCTTGAGTGCCACTGTCCGCCGGCGCCACGTAGTCCGCCAGCGAGAGATTGGGCTGGCCCTTGCCCCCCGCCTTCTGCACATTGCGGAACATCTGCTGGCGCAGCATGTGCAGCTCGGCGAGCTTCTCGCCGCGGGCCTCGTCGGTATAGATGGCGATGTCGTCGTCGCCGACGCGGTTGGCCGGGAAGAAGCCGCAGACGCAGCTCGCCTTGAGCCAGTGTTCCTTGACGATCTTCTCCAGGAAGGGCACGGCGTCGTTGAAGAGCTTGCGCGCCTCCTCGCCCACCACCTCGTCGTCCAGGATGGCCGGGTACTTGCCAGCGAGCTCCCAGGCGTTGAAGAAGGGTGACCAGTCGATGAAGTAGGTGAGGTCCTCCAGCGGGTAGTCGTCGATAGTGACGATGACGCCGTCGCCGATGCGCTCCAGCTTCAGGTCCAGGTCCGGGCTGGCGGGCAGTTCGGCGCCGTCACCAAGAATGGCCGGACGCGGCGGCGTGTAGGCGGTCCAGTCGGTGGCGACCTTGTTGGCGCGCGCATCGGCAATGGGCATGGACTTGCGGGCGCCGCTCTTGGCCTCCCGTTCCACCCTCAGCTGCTCGTACTCGGCCGCGATCTTGGCGACATAGCCCTCGCGCTGGGTCTTGCTCAGCAGGTTGCTCACGACGCCGACGGCGCGCGAGGCGTCCACCACGTACACGGTTGGCGCCTGGCGCTGCGGGGCGATCTTAACCGCCGTGTGCAGCTTGGACGTGGTGGCGCCGCCGATGAGCAGCGGCAGGTCCAGCCCCAAGCGCTCCATCTCCTTGGCCACGTGCACCATCTCGTCCAGCGACGGCGTGATCAGGCCGGAGAGGCCGATCATGTCCACCTGCTCCTCCCGGGCGCGTTGCAGGATGGTCTCCGCCGGCACCATGACACCGAGATCGACGACCTCGTAGCCGTTGCACTGGAGCACCACGGCGACGATGTTCTTGCCGATGTCGTGCACGTCGCCCTTCACTGTTGCGATCAGGAACTTGCCGTTGCTCTTGCCGGCCATGCCGGAGGCCTCCTTCTCCGCCTCCAGGTACGGGAACAGGTAGGCGACGGCCTTCTTCATGACGCGGGCGGACTTCACCACCTGCGGCAGGAACATCTTGCCGGCGCCGAACAGGTCGCCGACGACGTTCATGCCGTCCATGAGCGGACCTTCGATCACCGACAGCGGCTGGTCGGCTTCCTGGCGGGCGGCCTCGGTGTCCTCCTCGATGTAGTCGGTGATGCCCTTCACCAGGGAGTGCTCCAGCCGCTTCGCCACCGGCCAGCTGCGCCACTCCTGGTCCTCGGCCTTCTCCGCAGCGGCGCCGTCGCCCTTGTACTTGGGCGCGATGGCCAGCAGGCGCTCGGTGGCGTCGTCGCGGCGGTTCAGGATCACGTCCTCCACCGCCTCGCGCAGCTCCTCGGGCAGGTCGTCGTAGATGGCGAGCTGGCCGGCGTTGACGATCCCCATGTCCATGCCCGCCTGGATGGCGTGGTACAGGAACACGGCATGGATCGCCTCGCGCACCGGGTTGTTGCCGCGGAACGAGAAGGACACGTTGGACACGCCGCCCGAGACCAGCGCGCTGGGCAGGGTCGTCTTGATGGCGCGGGTGGCCTCGATGAAGTCCACCGCGTAGTTGTTGTGCTCCTCGATGCCGGTGGCGACGGCGAAGATGTTCGGGTCGAAGATGATGTCCTCGGCCGGGAAGCCGACCTGCTCCGTCAGAATCCGGTAGGCGCGGGTGCAGATCGCCACCTTGCGCTCGCGCGTGTCCGCCTGGCCCTGCTCGTCGAAGGCCATGACGATGACGGCGGCGCCGTAGCGCCGGCACAGCTTCGCGTGGACGGTGAACTGTTCCTCGCCTTCCTTCAGGGAGATGGAGTTGACGATGGGCTTCCCCTGCACGCACTTGAGCCCGGTCTCGATGACCTCCCACTTCGAGGAGTCGATCATCACCGGCACCTTCGCGATGTCCGGCTCCGCGGCGGCCAGGTTCAGGAAGCGGCGCATGGCCTCGACGGCGTCGAGCAGGCCCTCGTCCATGTTGACGTCGATGACCTGGGCGCCGTTCTCCACCTGCTCCGCGGCCACGCTCAGCGCGGTGTCGTAGTCGCCCTCCTTGATCAGGCGCTTGAAGCGCGCCGAGCCCGTGACATTGGTGCGCTCGCCGACGTTGACGAAGAAGCTGTCCTTGGTGATGTTGCAGGGCTCCAGGCCCGAGAGTCGGCACGCGGGCTCGAGCGCCGGCGCCTGCCGCGGGGCCATGCCCGCAACGCCCTCGGCGATGGCCCGGATGTGGTCCGGCGTGGTGCCGCAGCAGCCGCCGACGATGTTGAGCCAGCCCTGCCGCGCCCAGTCCACGACCTCCTGCGCCATGTCCTCCGGCCCCAGGTCGTAGCCGCCGAGCTCGTTGGGCAGGCCGGCATTGGGGTGGGCGGAGACGCGGCACTCGGCGATGCGGGCGAGCTCCTCCACGTACTGGCGCAGCTCCGTCGGCCCGAGCGCGCAGTTGAGGCCGATGCTGAGCGGGGCGGCGTGGCGCAGGCTGTTGTAGAAGGCCTCGGTGGTCTGGCCCGTCAGCGTGCGCCCGGACTGGTCCGTGATGGTGCCGGAGATCATGATGGGCCGCTCGACGCCGTCCTGGTCGAACACCTGCCACACCGCGAACAGCGCCGCCTTGGCGTTCAGGGTGTCGAAGATGGTCTCTACAAGGATGATGTCCGCGCCGCCCTCGATGAGGCCGCGGGTGGCCTCGGCATAGGCGGCCACCAGGCGGTCGAAGTCGATGTTGCGGAAGCCCGGGTCGTTCACGTCCGGCGAGATGGACGCGGTGCGATTCGTCGGGCCAAGCACGCCGGCGACGAAGCGGGGCTTCTCGGGTGTGCTATAGCGCTCGGCGGTCTCGCGCGCCAGCTTGGCCGCGGCGACGTTGATCTCGTACACCAGCTCTTCCATGCCGTAGTCGGCCATGGCGATGCGGGTGCCGTTGAAGCTGTTGGTCTCGATGATGTCCGCGCCGGCGGCCAGGTACTCGCCGTGGATGTCGGCGATGACGTCCGGGCGCGTCAGCACCAAGAGATCATTGTTGCCCTTGAGGTCCGACGGCCAGTCCTGGAAGCGCTCGCCGCGGTAGTCGGCCTCCCCGAGCTTGCGGCGCTGGATCATGGTGCCCATGGCGCCGTCGAGGATCAGGATGCGCTCGGCGAGCTGCCGGTGGAGGAGGGCGGTGCGGTCTGTCATAGCATTACTGCCGTGTTGCTGGGCGCGGGACCCTTGCGGCCCCGGCGAACATGATTGGAACTGAAAGCGAGGCGCCTGCGACGCATGGTGCCCGAGGCCCCCGGTTGGTCGCAGGGTGAAGCCTGTGCGGAGACTGGGCGATGCGAATCGTCCGCGATCCGGCGCCGTCGCGCCGGAAGTTGTCGGCCGTTGGCCGTTTGTGGGGCCGCTGAGCGCAGCGCAAGCCACCGATTGAGCGCCGGCCCGGGGCTGTCTGAACGGGCGGACCGCGCCTGGAGACCGAGCAAGGATCGCTCGCAACGCCTAAGACGCCCGAGTCGTAGGTCGGGTTAGCGATAGCGTAACCCGACCTACACGGAATACTTTCGCAGTCCCCTGGTTTGTCCACCCGGTGCCGGACTCCCGGCCGTCTCGGCGACGTCACGCCTTGGCGGTGTGGCCCGACTCAGCCGCGGCTGAGCTTGCGCAGATACCGCGGTGCCTGCTCGTGCCCGTCCCAGACCACCGGCTTCTCCAGCCACTTCTGGATGAAGGCCCAGGACGCCCTGTAGCCGTCGTGCGGCAGCGTGCAGGCGGAGCAGTCCTTGCGCTTCAGCCCGTTCGCGTCCGCGAACACCTGATACGGCCCCGGGCACTCGTAGGCGATGAGGGGACAATAACAAAACAGGCAGTTGAATTCCCGCTTGACGCCCGGATGGCAGGGCAGAAATGGGCATTCGTGGTTGGTGAAGCCCTTGAAAGCCTCGTTCGTCGTGGTGTCTTTCGGTTGCATGACTGAAGAATGGCCAAGAGGAAGCGCCGAGGGCCTAGGGCCGAGCGCTCGCGAACGTCGCGAGCGAGCGTGCTCCGACCATGCCGCGGACGGTCCGCACAGCCGACCCTACGAAGAGCGGCGGCCGTAGGGTCCGCTGTGCGGACCAAATGCCGCGCCAGGCGAGTTGGCTCGCGGTGCCGCTCCCATTGCTAGAATTCTCTGCAGACGCTGGCCGAACCGGCGCTACTCGACTTGGAGGCCCGCCCATGACACACAAGGCCCTCGCCGGTCTGCCCGGCCCGTTCCGCGCCGACCAGCTCAAGTCCGGCGACCCGTATGAGCTTTCCCGCGGGCATCCGGTGGTTTGCCTGCCCACCGACGGACGTGGCTCCAGTGCCAACCTGGTTGGCGCGCAGGTGCTGGGCAGCGACCCGGACGTCGCGGAGGCCGGCGTCGATACCGGCTATGCCCTGTCGGAGGATACGCTGCGCGCGCCCGACGTGGCCGTCGGCAACGTCCCGGACCGGCCCGGCTGGGTCCAGGGCGTGCCCCCGCTGGCGGTCGAGTACGCCGACACCGGCCAGGACGAGGCCGAGCTGCGTGACAAGATCGCCGAGCTGCTCGCTGCAGGTACCCGCTGGGTCTGGGTCGTGCGGCTCGGCCTGCCGCGGCGGGTCGAGGTCCACGCCCCCGGCCAGCCGGTGGTCATTCGTGTTGCCGGCGATCTGCTGGAAGCGCCCGGCGTGCTGCGCAATCCCGTCCGGGTGGAGGCACTCTACGATGTCGAGGCGGCGAATGCCGCGACCCTGCGCAATCTGTTGCAGCGCGCGGGTTATGAGGGTCTCGACGGGGTGCGCGAGGAGGGCAAGGCGGCGGGCAAAGCCGAGGGCATCAGCGAGGGCCGCCTCGGCGGGCTGCGCGAGGCGATCCTCGGCCTCGCCGAGGCCAAGGGGCTGGTGCTCGATCAGGGGCAGCGGCAATGAATCGACGCCTGCACCGACCCGGCGCAGCTCACCGGCTGGCTGCGCGCGCTCGGCACGGCGGCATCCGGCGATGAGCTGGCGGGCAGCATTCCCGGCTAGCGCAATCCTGAGCAACGATTCAGAAACAACGTGAACACCGTAGGGCGAATAAGCGAAGCGCATCGGCCGTCCTGGCTTCCGCGACGTTTCAGTTGTTCTAGAACCGTTCCGAAGAGGCAAGACCATGGAGGCCCTTGAGCTTTGCACCGTCGCCGACCTGCTCGCCTGGCCCGAGGAGCGCGTCGAGCTGATCGATGGCGAGATCGTCCGCCGCCCCATGGCCCGCGGCGAGCACGGCGTGGTGCAGGGCAACGTCGTCGGCGAGCTGCAACCGTTGCGGCGCTCCTCCGGCCCCGGCGGCTGGTGGATCGCCACCGAGATCAGCGTCGCCTACGAAGCCCACCAATGCCCGAGCCATGACCTCGCCGGCTGGCGCAAGGCGCGCATGCCGGAGCGCCCGCGCGGCGTCGTCGAGCTGACGCCGGACTGGGTCTGCGAGATCGTCTCCCCCGGCCACGAGCGCAAGGACACCCTGACCCTGCTGCTCCTGCTCCAGCGCCACCGCGTGCCCTATTACTGGCTCATCTGGCCGGAGGATCGCACCCTGGTCGTCTACGCGCTGGACGGCGACACCTACCGCATCGTCACGACCCTCACCGCCCCCGACGACACCGCGCAGCCGGTCGAGCTGCCGCCGTTCGAGGGCGCCGCCATCGATCTCGGCTATATCCTCGGCGGCTGAGACGGCGCGGCGCGGGCGCAAACTGCGCTCGGCACCAGAGCCGTCCAGCGGTCGGCAACAAGCTGCAGCCTCGATCAGAACTCCGGCCAGCGCCCGGCTGCCGTGGGGGAGCGGCGTCCTCGCCGCGACTGGCAGCGATCGCGCCGGGGACGGCGCTCTCACGGCGACCAGCGCGCTGATACCGCGGAGCGCGCCGACCTGGGTCTCGTCCAGGTGCGACAGGCTCGGAAACTCCGCGCAGAGGCCGACGAATTCCCGATCCTCCGCCGACCAGATGATGCGATAGGTGTAGTGCTGCGGATCAACCATTGTCGAGCTTGTCTATTGCCGCGAGTATCTGCCTGACTTGATAGGGCTTCGCCTTGCCCTGCCGGTCCTGGAATTGACACCGGGGGTCAGCCGGCCATGGCGTCTTGAAGATCAGGTGGCTGCTGGCCTGCCGCGGCTCCCAGAAGAAGTGCTCGCAGCGCTTGCGCAGCTCCGCGAATCGGAGATTGGCCGGGTTCTCTCCCGCCTTCCGGAGCATCTTCTCGATACCGTCCATACTCGCAAGGATAGTTGCACGATTGCCACGGGTTAACCCGGTGACACTATCCCGTCGCTCGAATGAACGTCTGTGAGGCGGCGCCGGAGCGGCGCGTCGGCGCTGGAGCGCCGGCGCCATCAATTCCGGGGCGTTGACCCGGCCGAGCGTCGCGCGTAGCTTGTGAGCCTAGGAAATTCCCTGCCCGGGGCCGGGCCGTGATCACGAGCAAACTCACGAGCAAGGCGCAAACGACCCATTCCGCAGCCGGTCCGCGCCGCGCTGAATCTGCACGCGGGTGACGCGCTGGCGTATCGGCTGGAAGCGGGGCGGGTGATCCTCACCAAGCGGGTCGATGGGGGCGTGGACGACCCCTGCCGCACCTTCGACGAATGGCATTCGGACGCGGACACCGAGGCCGATACCGACCTTTAGCCAGGGCGATGTCGTCAAGGTACCGTTTCCCGACACCAGTCGCCCGACCCGCCAGCACCGCCCGGCACTCGTCGTCTCCGCCGGCGCGGTCGCGGGCTCCGATGCCGACGGCTTCGGCCTGATCTCACGGAACCGAGTCCACGGCGCATCAGCTCGCGGCGGCCGCGACCGTCGCATTCGTAACCTCGGCTCAACCCGCCGCCCCGCCGCCCCCGGCGCAGAGATGCCGGCCTGGCTCGAATCGGGCTGCGAACAGCTGCTGGACCTGGTCCCCTGGCTGCTGCCGGCGGATCGTTGCGGCGACCTCTACATCGGTCTGCTCACCAACGCCGTCTGGGCGCTGCTAAGCGTCCTCTTCGTTGCGCTGACCACCCTCTGGGGTGCCCGGCGCATGCTGCGGCGACCGCCCGGCAACACCGGCGGCGCCAGAGATGAGGGTGCGGCCGGCAGGAACCTCGGTGTGTCATCCAAACACGCTGGGACTGCCCCCGAGGAGCAATCCCCGACGCCTGCTTTGTCGCAGGACCCGCTCGTCAGTCTGCGCGACCTGCTGCTCGGCTTGCCTGCTCGCCGAGGCCCGCGAGCGGTTCGGACTGCAAGCGCAACATGCCGCCCTGGGGCGCCACCTGAACTGCCCGGACACGGACGGCGAGGTGGACTGGCGCTACGATCCCTACCCCGGCATGGCCGCCTTCGGCTATGCCCAGGCACGCATCTTTTTCGGCCGCGAGCAGGAGACCCTGGACCTGCTCGCCAAGCTCCAGGGGCGGCAGGGCAGCCGGCTGCTGCTGGTGGCCGGGCGCTCCGGCTCGGGCAAGTCCTCCCTCGTGCGTGCCGGCCTCTGGGCGCGGCTCCATGATGCGGAACATACGCCCATTGCCGGCTCGGTCGCTTGGGTGGTCAGCGCGATGACCCCGGCCGAGCACAAGCTCGAAAACCCGTTCAAGGCGCTGGTGCTCGGTCTGTTGCCTGTCGCGCCGCCTATCATCGGCCTGCGTGACGCGGAGACGGAAGCGGAAGCGCTGCGGGACGATGACAGCGCATTCGCCGATCTGCTTGACCGCGTTCTCGACGGCCGCCCCGACCACGCCGAATGGCTCTTGATCGTCGACCAGTTCGAGGAACTGTTCACCAGCGTGCCGGACGACGAGCTGGCCGATGCCTTCCTCGCGCGCCTGCTCGCGGCGCTCGACCTGCCGCGCTTCCGCGTCGTCGCTACCGTGCGCTCGGACTTCCTGGATGCCTGCATCGCGCATCCGGGCCTGCGGGCGGAAATGAACAGGGACGGCGGTCAGTATCACGTGGACGCGCCGGATGCCGGCGCGCTGCGGGCGATGATCACGGGCCCGCTGCGTGAACGGGTGCTGCTGCCCGAAAAGCGTGCCGACATCGACGAGGATCTGGTCAAGCGCCTGGTGGCCGACGCGGACCGCCGGGCCGGCGGCCTGGCGCTGCTGGCGTTCGCGCTGAAGGACCTCTACGACGAATGCCTGACGGCATTCCGGGAAGGCCGCCGTCGCGCGCCGCGGCTTTGTCTCGCCGATTACCTCGTCGAGCCCGCGGCGGCAGAAGCGGATGCACCGGATGCCGGCGGCTCTCGCGCGGCAGCGCCAACCGGCCTCGAGCGCATCATCCGCTACCGTGCCGAGAAAGCCGCCGCCGACTCCGGGGTCAACACCGCAGTGGTGCTGCCGTGCGTCTTCAGCCGACTGCTGACGGTGCAGGCCGACGGCGCCGCGACCCGGCTGCGCGAGGACCTCGGGCACTGGGCCGAGGGCTCGGACGAGCTGCGGCTCATCGAGGCCCTAAGCGCACCGGCCGTGCGATTGGTGGTCACCGGCGCGCGGCAGTCCGAGGCCACTGCCGGAGACGAGCAGCGCGCCGGCCGCGTCGTCGAGGTGGCCCACGAGGCCTTGTTCCGCGCCTGGCCGGCGCTGGCGGACTGGATCGAGCGCCGCAAGGAGGCGCTGATCCGCCGCCCGCACACCCTGCGCGACGCCGAGCGCTGGCACGCCGCCGGCCGGCCCGACAAGGGCATCCCGACGCACATGCTGGACGAGCTGCGCCGGCTGTTCGACGAGGCGGGGCTCTGGGCCGACATGGTCGAGGACGAGCCGGCGGTGGCGCATTACCTGGCACGGGAAGACGCAGCGGAGCTCACTGCGCTGACCCTGGCGGCCCATGCTGCACAGGCGCAGAACAGCGCCGCCCGCGGTTACCTGCTGCACACCCTGACCCGCTTCGGACGCAAGGCCGAGACGCTGTGCGCGGCGGTGCGGCAGCTACGCGAGCACGACGCCGCCCACGGCACCGACAGGGCCGCGTGGCTGCGCGCCGGCATCGACATCGACGCCCTGTTCGCCGGCCCGGACGCCGAGCGCTGGCACTGGCACCGGGTGGCGGTGGGCGACCTCCTCGACGCGCTGGGAGACGACCGCGAGGGCATCGGCGTCGATGCCGACGGCCTGCCCAAGATCGCCTGGTGCGACGTGCCGCCGGGCAGGTTCATCTGGCAGCACGGCGAAAAGCGCAAGACCGGCGCCTTCCTCATCGCGCGCTATCCCATCACCAACGCGCAATATCGCGCCTTCGTCCGGGCCGACGACTAAGGGGACGACGCCTGGTGGCCCCGCGGCAAGTGCACCGCCTACGAGCACAGATGGACCGCCGGCAATCGCCCGCGCGTGGCCATTAACTGGCTGGAGGCGGTGGCCTTCTGTCGCTGGCTGACCGCGCGGCTGCGCGCGAGGGGCGATCTGACTGACGCGCAGGAAGTCCGGCTGCCCACGGAGCTGGAGTGGGAGAAGGCCGCCCGCGGCACAGACGGGCGCGCGTTTCCCTGGGTGGGCGCGTACACCAGCGGCGCCGCCAATGTCGACGAGACCGTCGAGGGCGACGGCCCACTCAAGCTGAACGAGACCACGGCCGTCGGTCTTTACCCCGGCAACCGCTCTCCGTATGGGCTGATGGACTGCGCCGGCAACGTCTGGGAGTGGTGCCTCAACAAGGCCGGAACGGAGGACGATACGAATTTGGACGGCGACGAGATGCGCGCGGTGCGCGGCGGGTCCTGGTTCAATCTTCAGGCCGCGTCGGGTGCCGCCTTTCGCAACCGCTACTACATCGAGGTCAGGGACTTCACGCTGGGTTTCCGCGTGTGCTGTGCCGGCCACATCCCCCTTCACTGACTCAGGGTCCGACAGGCCTTGCCGACTACGGTTGGCGGGTGCGGAGGGTCTCGGAGGGATGGCGCGGGTGCGTCCCGTCCGCACGGCTGCCGAAGCTCGGCAGGCCCGTTTCGGGCAAGGCCGTCGGGCGCATATCAAACCGAGGCGCCGCCACCGGGCGCGAGCCCCGCGGCGCCTCATCCTTACCTCGCTCCCACGCTCCAGAGACTGGGCGAGTATTCGCAGAAACGCCCGATCGGTGGCTCCAGGGTAGGATGGGCAAAGCGAAGCGTACCCATCTTTCAGCGAGTTGCGGATGCCTCATGGTGGGCACGCTATCGCTTTGCCCACCCCACAGCGGATTCTTGCCCAGTCTCTGGAGCAACGGCGCGATCATCTCCGGATCAAGGTCGTGAGAAAGCGGGCTCCAGGTCCATGGCATCGTGCAGCAAGCGGATCACTTGAACGCTGTCGCCGGCGCCGATGCGGTACACGATCAGGTGGCGGCCGGGGCGCCCCGGCTTGGCGATGTGATAGGTGCGAACGCAGGGCATGATGTCATCCCGGGCGCGGCTCGCCGGATGCCTCGGGTTGTCGAAGAGCGCCTTCAAGCCATCGCCGATCAGGTTGCCGGAGCGTCGCCGTTGTTCCGGACCCCAACGCCGGGCGCTGTGTTCCAGCGCCCGCCGGATATCTCGGCGCGCAGCGGCCGAGATGATCATTCGGCTCATGCGGACGCATCGTCGGCGGCAAGCGCGCGGTCGATCTCCTCGAGGTAGGCGTCCACCTCCGCGGCATCGTTCAGCGTATCGAAGCGCTGTTCATCGAGGTCCGCAACGCCCACCTCGACCGCTCGACGAAGCGCTGTGAGCCGGGCGGCGTCCTCGGCCTCGCGCTGCTCCAGCAGCCGCAGTCCGGCGCGCAGCACCTCGCTCGCGTTCTGGTAGCGACCGCTTGCAACGAGATGGCCGATGATCGCGTCCTGGTGATCGGTGAGGACGACATTGCGTGTAGGCATGGGGTGGCTCCGATCCTGAGGCGAATGAGGCAAGGGTATCGTGGATGGCAGAATCTGCCAACCGAGCGCAGCAGCCTCGGATGCTTTGGTGCATGCCGCGCTAACGCGCCAGCGCCAGCAACGCGTCCAGGTCCAGGTTGGCCTCGATGTGCGCGGCCAAGTCGTCGAGCGCCTGCTCGATGCGGGCGTCGAAGTCGAGCTGCGCGGCCTGGGTGCCCATTTGCGCGAGCCAGTGGGCGCGGAAGGCGTCGCCGGCGAAGATGCCGTGCAGGTAGCCGCCCATGACGCGGCCGTGGTGGCTGGTGGCGCCCTCGGGGCGGCTCATGCCATCGGTGTTTTCCAGCATGAGCCAGGGCCGCTCCAGGCCGGCGCCGGTGGTGCGGCCCATGTGCATCTCGTAGCCTTCGACCCGGCAGCCGCTGACGCCGTCCCGCGCGGATAGCTCGATGAGGCGCTTGTCGCCGCCGATTTCGGTTTCAATGTCCAGCAGGCCGAGGCCAGGCGTGTCGCCGGGCGCGCCCTCGATGCCTTGCGGGTCGCGCACCACGCGGCCCAGCATCTGAAAGCCGGCGCAGAGCCCGACCACGCGCCCGCCACGGCGCACGTGGGCGAGGATGTCGATGTCCCAGCCCTCCTTGCGCAGGATGTCCAGATCCGCACGCGTGGCCTTGGAGCCGGGCAGGATCACCACGTCGGTGTCCGCCGGCAGGGCCTGGCCGGGCATCAGCCAGCGCAGGTTCACCGCGGGCTCGGCGGCGAGCGGGTCCATGTCGTCGAAGTTGGCGACGCGCGACAGCCGGGGGACGGCGATGTTGAGCGTGCCGCCGCCGGTCCAGTCCTGCTCCGCGGGGCGCTCCAGCGCGAGCGAGTCCTCGGCGGGCAGGCGGGATGCGCCCTCGAACCAGCGCACGACGCCCAGGAAGGGCCAGCCGGTGTGCGCGGTGATGGTCTCGCAGGCGGGCTCGAACAGCGAGAAGTCGCCGCGGAACTTGTTCACCAGGTAGCCGACGACACGGTCCCGGTCCGGCTGGTCCAGCAGCAGCCAGGTGCCCACCAGGTGCGACATGGTGCCGCCCTTGTCCAGATCGCCCAGAAACACCACCGGCAAGTCGGCGCGCTCGGCGAAGTACATGTTGGTGATGTCGCTGTTGCGCAGATAGATCTCCGCGCCGCTGCCGGCGCCCTCCACCAGCACCAGGTCGGCCTCGGCGCAGAGGCGCTCGAAGCTGTCGAGGATCGCCGGCATCATGCCCTGGCGCATCTCGTGGTAGACCCGCGCCGGGCAATTGCCCAGCGCGCGCCCGCGCAGCACCACCTGCGAGCCGACGTTGGTCTGGGGCTTGAGCAGCACCGGGTTCATGTGGATGGACGGCGGCACGCCGCAGGCGCGCGCCTGCAATGCCTGCGCACGGCCAATCTCGCCGCGGGGCCGCTCGCCGTCGGGGCCGGGCGGGGCGTCGCTGTCGGCGGTGACGGCGGCGTTGTTGCTCATGTTCTGCGCCTTGAACGGCCGCACCACGAGCCCGCGCCGGGTGTAGGCCCGGCACAGCCCGGCGACGAGCAGGCTTTTGCCCACGTCGGAGGCCGTACCCTGGATCATCAGCGCGCGGGCGCGGCGCGGGCCGTGATCGCCTAAGGGCGGGAGCTGGAGGTCGATGCTGGGGGCGGTGTCTGACATGGGCTCGGGTTAGCCTTTGTGGTGAGGGTGGGGAATTGAGTAAGCTGCGCGGCCGACTACAGACTACCGACTGCCGACTGCCGACTGCCGACTGCCAAGACCGTGCAGTCTTCAGCGCGCTGAATTCTTCGCAAATGCGTTAATGATCGCGGCGACAGCGACAGCGACAGCGACAGCGACAACGACAACGAACGACAACGACCTTGGCAAACGCCGCGCCGAACCCCAAGCGCCGGCCTCACGGCAGCCTGCGGCGCTTGGCGCCCGGTGCTTGGCGCTCGGCACGTGCTGAATCTTGAGCTTGGAACCTTAGGGGACAAGAATCGTTATGCGTCAGATCGTCCTGGATACGGAAACCACCGGCCTGGAGCCGTCGGAAGGGCATCGGATCATCGAGATCGGCTGCGTGGAGGTCATCGAGCGGCGGCTCACCGGCAACGACTTCCACCGCTACATCCAGCCGGACCGTGAGATCGACGCGGGCGCGGAGGCGGTGCACGGCATCACCAACGAGTTCCTCGCCGACAAGCCTCGCTTTGCCGAGATCGTCGGGGAATTCCTGGACTACTGCCGGGGCGCGGAGTTGGTGATCCACAACGCGCCCTTCGACGTGGGCTTCCTGAACCACGAGCTCAAGCTGTGGCGGTCCGACGCGCCGGCCATCGACCAGCTCTGCACGGTATCGGACAGCCTGGCCCTCGCGCGGCGCATGCACCCAGGGCAACGCAACAGCCTGGATGCGCTGTGCAAGCGCTACGGCATCGACAACGCCCACCGTGAGCTGCACGGCGCGCTGCTGGACGCGCAGATCCTGGCCGATGTCTATTTGGCCATGACCGGCGGCCAGGTGAGCCTGCACCTCGGCGGCGAGGACAATGCCGAGACGGGGCTGCGGCGCGAGGAGGTGCGTCACCTGTCCGTGCCGCGCGGCAAGCTCCGGGTCGTGCGCGCTAGCGCCGAAGAGCTGGCAGCCCACGAGACCCGGCTCGCCGCCATCCACAAGGCCAGCGGCGGCTGTGTCTGGCTCGCCGAAGAGACGGCGGACGATGCCGGGGTGGCGGTGGCCACCGGGTGACTTGGCAGTCGCCCTTGCCGAGGCGCCCGCGAGCGATCGCGTAAGCCGGAACGCCGCCGCAGACTGCCGTGGGCGGGGCGCCACGCCGCAATGCCGCGCTGATCATCGCGGCGGGGACGCCGCTCCCACAGTCCCCTCGCGGGCTTCGGGAATATCTCTAGGCGCCGATCGGGCCGAGCGACAGCGAAGCCCGAGTGCGCGCTCAGCCGACTCCCGCCGGCTTCGAGAACATCCAGAAGTTCACGAGGAAGTGCGTTGCGATGCTCGCAATGTAGCCCAGCGCGATGTAGTGGCTCCACTTCAGGTGCTCAACAAAGGTGTAGACGCCCTTCGCCTGGCCCATCAGCGCCACGCCCGCGGCGGAGCCGATGGAGAGCAGGCTGCCGCCGACGCCGGCGGTCAGCGTCACCAGGAGCCACTGCCCTTGGGACATGTCCGGGTTCATTGTGAGCACGGCGAACATCACCGGGATGTTGTCGACGATGGCCGAGAGCAGGCCCACCAAGACGTTGGCAACGCCTGGACCCATATCGCCGTAAGCGAAGTGCGACACCAGCTCCAGGTAGCCGATGAAGCCCAGGCCGCCGACGCAGAGAATCACGCCGTAGAAGAACAGCAGCGTGTCCCACTCCGCGCGGGCCACCTTGTCGAAGACGTCGAAGGGCATGCTGTCCTCGATGCGGCCCGCCTTTGCAGTGGATTTCTTCCGCGTCAGCTCCAGGTAGTAGCCGAAGAACTTCAGGTACGCGAGTCCGGTCATCATGCCGAGCACCGGCGGCACGTGCAGGACGCTGTGCGCGCTGACGGCCGTCGCGATGGTCAACAGGAACAGGAGCACGATGCGCTTGGCGCCCCGCTTCATCTGCACCTGCTCATCGCTCGGCGGCGGTGTGCCAGCCGGGATCGCTCGGCTCATGAACCACGCCGGCACCACGTAGTTCACCAGCGCGGGCAGGAACAGTAGGAAGAAGTCGCGGAACTCGATGACGCCCTTCTGCCAGACCATCAGCGTCGTGATGTCGCCGAAGGGGCTGAAGGCGCCGCCGGCGTTGGCGGCGACGACGATGTTGATGCAGCTGAGCACGACGAAGCGCGGGCTGTCCGCGCCGACGGCCATCACCACCGCGCACATCAGCAGTGCCGTGGTCAGGTTGTCCGCCACCGGCGAGATGAAAAAGGCGAGAAAGCCGGTTGTCCAGAACAGCCTGCCATAGCTCCAGCCGCTGCCCACCAGCCAGGCGCGCAGCCACTCGAACACCCGCCGCTCCTCCATGGCGTTGATGTAGGTCATGGCCGCGAGCAGGAACAGGAACAGCTCGGCGAACTCCATGATGGTGTGCCGCACCGCGCCTTCGACGGTGTGCGTGTCGCCGTGCTCGAACGCGTAGTAGTAGGCGATCAGAAACCAGATGAGACCCGCCGCCAGCACCACCGGCTTGGACTTGCGCAGGTCCGTGTACTCCTCGGCCATCACAAGGCCGTAGGCGGTGATAAAGATCGCGAGCGCGGCGTAGCCCACCCATGCCGAGGTCAGATCGAGCGGCGCGCCGCCCTCCGACGCGAACGCCAGCGTGGGCGCCAACAGAAATAGCAGCAGGGCCAGCGTCGTCTTTACCGCCGGTTGATGCATGGAAGCTCCTTGAGGATCGTCGTCTGGGATCGGGGTGTCAGCAGGCCAGGCGGCCTTCATGGCGCAGCGGCGCGGCCGGCGCGAGGTACCCCAATGGCTGGGGGCGCCCGCGCGAGGGCGCCATTGTATTGGTTTTCCCGGATGGCGCCGAGGGGGATGGGGACCTATCCGCGCCGGGGGATTGGAGAGGCAGCCAGGCCGCGGGGAGCCCGCGTTCTGGTTGCCCTGGATGTCGGTTCTGCGGGAGGCGTCAGTGCGAGTGGCGCCGGCTCCCGGCGGTCTGCGTGGCGCCGGCGAGGCCCTCGATGGTGGGGAGGTCCAGTATTTCGACGTGCTTGCGGTCCACCTTCACGAGGCCCTCGTCCTGGAAGCGGGTGAACAGCCGGCTGACGGTCTCCACGGCGAGCCCCAAATAGTTGCCGATCTCGTGGCGGGACATGCTCAGGTAAAAGTCGGTGGGTGACAGGCCGCGCTTGCTGAGGCGCTGCGACATGCTCACCAGGAACGCCGCGAGCCGTTCTTCGGCGTTCTTCTTGCCGAGCAGCAGCAGCATCTCGGCGTCGTGGCCGATCTCCTTGCTCAGCAGCCGGAACATGGCGTGCTGCAAGCTCGGGATGGAGGAGGACAGTTCCTCGAAGCGCTGGAATGGCACCTCGCAGATGGCGGAGGTCTCCAGCACCTTGGCGGAACAGGCATGAGAGTCCTGGTCGATGGCGTCGAGGCCGATGATCTCGCCGGGCAGATGGAAGCCCAGCACCTGCTCGCCGCCTTCTTCGCTCGGCGTGTAGGTCTTCACCGAGCCGGTCTTCACGACATACAGGGAGCGAAAGCGCTCGCCGCTGCGGAAGAGGTGATCCCCGCGGTGCAGGGGGCGGGAGCGCTTCACGATGCTATCGAGCCGGTCGACGTCCTCCGGCGACAAGCCCATCGGCAGGCACAGCTGCGACAGCGTACAGTTCTTGCAGGCGACCCGGATGGTGTCGAAGGAAATAACTTTGCGTTGAGTCAAGGCGGTGTCCCCGGCTGGTTGACAGCCCTATTCTGCAACTCAAGTTGACATGCATCAAGGCCGATTGCTGTCGCTTTCACGCGTCGGTGTTGGTGTAATTACTGATTTTTCTCGGCGAAGCCGCCTATATAGGGGCTTTCCGTAGCGCGATTTCGGCGCGTGCCCTTCGGTTTGCAGGACTGTCCGACGGTGTGGTGCGCCCGTGCGGCAGGATCGCCCTGGCGATCTGTCGAGCCGATGTGTGCAGAAACTAAAAGGCCGCGCCGGGGAGGGCGCGGCCTCCGTGGCCGATGCCGGACGGCATCGGCCGCAGGGACGCAGATGGCGAGCCCTTACTTGGCCTCTTCAGCCGGGGCAGCGGGGGCTGCCGGTGCGGCGTAAGGCGCAGCGTACGGCATGCCGTAGCCACCCCAGCCCGGATAGCCGCCCCAGCCCCCCGGATAGCCGCCCCAGCCATAGCCGCCGTACGGGTAGCCGTAGCCAGAGCCGTAGCCGCGGCCATAGCCGTAGCCGCGACCGCGGCCATAGCCACGGCCGCCGCCGGACATGCTCATGTTGAAGTCGCCGTAACCGTCGCCAAACATGTCGTTGAACCAATCGCCCATGCCGTCGCCCCAGCCGCTGCCGTAGCCGGGGCCGCCCCAGCCGCCCGGACCCCACCAGGCTTGCGCGGCGCTCATCGAGAAGGTGGCCGCACCGGCGATGGCGGCGATGCCGAAGATCTTGGCAAGCTTTTGCATGATCTGACGCTCCTTAAGGGATTCTGTTTGACTCGTCGCGCCGGATGCGGGTGGCGGCTGCTGCCGCGGCGGGCGGGTCCGGCGGTCCGTAGGACTACGAACGCGGCCGAGTATACGTGTCCGGTTTCGGCTTGTGAAGTGCGCTAAAAGCCCGTTTCTCAGAGCTTTTCGCTTATGCTCGCGCGCCTTTGCGGCCGTCCGGCGCTGAATTGAGACAGGCCGGGTATTTTGCTAACGTCCCGGACTTGCCGGGTGATGTAACCTAGCGGCCGGCGCCGCCGCCAGCGATCGCGTCTATATTTTTGGGGGCCTGTCCCGGCGCCCCGTCTCCGCGTCCCAGGGCTCAGTTCGGGTCGGAACAGGAACCATGACCAAGCTCATCTTCGTCACCGGCGGCGTTGTGTCGTCGCTCGGTAAGGGTATTGCCTCCGCGTCCCTCGGCGCGCTGCTCGAGGCCCGTGGCCTGAAGGTCACGATGATCAAGCTCGACCCATACATCAACGTGGACCCGGGCACCATGAGCCCGTTCCAGCACGGCGAGGTCTATGTCACCGACGACGGTGCCGAGACCGACCTCGACCTCGGCCACTACGAGCGCTTCCTGCGCACGCGCATGGGCCGCAACAACAACTACACCACCGGCCAGATCTACGAGAGCGTGATCCGCAAGGAGCGCCGCGGCGACTACCTGGGCCGCACGGTGCAGGTGATCCCGCACATCACCGACCAGATCAAGGCCAGCATCCGCCTGGGCGCGGACGAGGCCGATATCGCGCTGGTGGAGATCGGCGGCACCGTTGGCGACATCGAGTCGCTGCCGTTCCTGGAGGCCATTCGCCAGATGCGTGTCGAGCTGGGGCCGCGCGGCGCCATGTTCATTCATCTCACGCTGGTGCCCTACATCCGCACCGCCGGCGAGATCAAGACCAAGCCCACCCAGCACTCGGTGAAGGAACTGCGCTCCATCGGCATCCAGCCGGACGTGCTGCTGTGCCGCGCCGAGCAGGACCTGCCGGAGGACGAGCGGCGCAAGATCGCGCTCTTTACCAACGTGCCGGAAAACGCGGTCATCTCCGCCGTGGATGCCGACAACATCTACCGCATCCCGATGCTCCTGCACGCCCAGGGGCTGGACGCGCTGGTGGTGGACCAGTTCGGCCTCGACGTCCCGGCGGCGGACCTGTCCGAGTGGGAGCGGGTGCTGGAGGGCTTCGAGCACCCCCGCGAGACGGTCACCATCGGCATGGTGGGTAAGTACATGGACCTCACGGAAGCGTACAAGTCGCTGTCCGAGGCCCTGGCCCACGCGGGCGTGCACACGGGCACCCGGGTCAAGATCGAATACCTGGACTCCGAGGAGATCGAGCGCAGCGGCACCGACTGCCTGAGCGACGTCGACGCCATCCTGGTCCCCGGCGGCTTCGGCGAGCGCGGTATCGAGGGCAAGATCGCCGCGGCGCGCTATGCCCGTGAGCGGCGCGTGCCGTATCTGGGCATCTGCCTCGGTATGCAGGTGGCCGTCATCGAGTACGGGCGCGACGTCGCCGGCCTCGCCGGTGCCCACAGCACCGAGTTCGACCGCGACACGCCGCACCCGGTGATCGCGTTGATCACCGAATGGCAGACCGAGGACGGCCAGCGCGAGGTCCGCTCCGCCGAGACCGACAAGGGCGGCAGCATGCGGCTCGGCGGGCAGAATTGTCGGCTGGAGCCCGGCAGCCTGGCGCGCCGGGTCTATGGCCGCCACCAGATCCGCGAGCGCCACCGGCACCGCTACGAATTCAACAACCGCTACCTGGACGCCATGAAGGACGCGGGGCTGCGTTTCTCCGGCTGGTCGCTGGACTCGAGGCTGGTGGAGATCATCGAGATCCCGGATCATCCATGGTTTGTCGGCTGCCAGTTCCACCCCGAGTTCACGTCTACGCCGCGGGACGGCCACCCGTTGTTCCGCGGATTCATTGAGGCCGCGCTGGCGCAGCGGCAGCGGCAGCGGCGGGCGGCGGACAAGGTCGCCTGAGCGGCATGCCATGCCGCCCGGCCCCCGGTTGTCTGATCCGCGCCGCCCGACCCATGTGGTCCGGGCCATGCCGTCCGGCTGGCTCCGCCGCCTTGCGCCGGTCATTGACGCGCCTCTGTTGCCGAACATGCACATCCCCCTGCCCATCGCTCTGTAGTACCTGCGACCCAAGCTGGAGAACCGAACCATGTCCGAGATCGTCGATGTCCGTGCCCGCGAGATTCTTGACTCCCGTGGCAATCCCACCGTCGAGGTGGATGTCATCACCGCCGACGGCGCCATCGGCCGCGCCGCGGTGCCGTCCGGTGCCTCCACCGGCTCGCGCGAGGCGCTGGAGCTGCGCGACGGCGATAAGGCCCGCTACGGCGGCAAGGGCGTGCTGAAAGCCCGCGACAACGTCAATGGCGAGCTGCGCGACGCCGTCAAGGGCATGGAGGTGAGCGCCCAGGAGGCCATCGACCGCAAGATGATCGACCTGGACGGCACCGACAACAAAGGCCGGCTCGGTGCCAACGCCATCCTCGGCGTGTCCATGGCCGCGGCGCACGCGGCGGCGCAGGAGAAGTCCCTGCCGCTGTACCAGTATCTCGGTGACGACGCGCACGTGTTGCCGGTGCCGATGATGAACATCATCAACGGCGGCGAGCACGCGGACAACAGCGTCGACTTCCAGGAGTTCATGATCCTGCCGGTAGGCGCGCCCAGCCTGCGCGAGGCGGTGCGCTACGGGGCCGAGGTCTTCCATGCGCTGAAGTCCGTCCTGCACGGCCGCGGCCTCGCCACCGCCGTCGGCGACGAGGGCGGCTTCGCGCCGGACCTGTCCTCCAACGAGGCCGCCATCGAGGTGATCCTGGAGGCCATCGACAAGGCCGGCTACAAGGCTGGGCAGGACGTCGCCCTCGGCATGGATGTGGCCGCGTCCGAGTTCTATGTCGACGGCGTCTACGACCTCAAGGGCGAGGGCCGCAAGCTGGATTCCGCTGGCATGACCGACCTGCTGCTGGACTGGGTGCGCCAGTACCCGATCATCAGCATCGAGGACGGCCTCGCCGAGGGCGACTGGGACGGCTGGAAGGCGCAGACCCAGCGCCTCGGCGACAAGGTGCAGCTGGTGGGCGACGACATCTTCGTCACCAACACTAGAATCTTCCAGGAAGGCATCGACAAGGGCATCGCCAACTCGATCCTGATCAAGGTGAATCAGATCGGCACTCTCACCGAGACCTTCGAGGCCATTAAGATGGCCAAGGACGCCGGCTACACGGCGGTGGTCTCGCACCGCTCCGGCGAGACCGAGGACACCACCATCGCCGACCTCGTGGTCGCTGCCGGCACCGGCCAGATCAAGACCGGCTCCATGTCGCGCTCCGACCGGGTGGCCAAGTACAACCAGCTCATGCGCATCGAGGACCAGCTCGGCGATGCCGCCGTCTATCCCGGTCGCTCCGCGTTCAAGTACCTCTGAGTAACGACCCCCATAGGGGAATTTGTCAATGCAGCAGGGGGCAAAGCCGTGACACGCTGGGTTATCCTCGGCCTCCTGCTGCTGTTGGGTCTGCTCCAGTACCGGCTCTGGGTGGGCGGGGGCAGCCTCGAGGAGCTGCAAGCCCTGCGCGCCCAGATCGACGACTACCACGCCGAGCTGGACCGGCTGGAGGCGCGCAACCTCGCGCTGACGGCGGAGGTGGAGGACCTGCGCACTGGACTGGAGGCCATCGAGGACCGCGCCCGCAGCGAGCTCGGCATGATCCAACGTGGAGAGGTTTTCCTGCAGGTGATCGAGAAGGACAGGCCGGAGGCGGGCAAGTGACCGGTATCGGACTGGGCCTCCGGTGAGCGCCCATGCACGCCACTGGGTGCTGATCCCCGCCGCGGGCGTCGGCCGGCGCTTCGGCGCAGAGGTGCCCAAGCAATACCTGGACCTTGCCGGGCGGCCCGTCATCGACCACGCCATCGGCGCCTTCGTGGACCACCCCAGCATCGCCGGCTGCGTCGTCGTGCTGGGCAGCGAGGACGGCTGGTGGGCCGATACCAGTGGCTATGCCGGGCACCCGCGGGTGCATCGCGCGCCGGGCGGTGCCGAGCGCTGCCACTCGGTACGCAATGGGCTGGACGTGCTCGCACGGCACGCCGCCGACGACGACTGGGTGCTGGTGCACGATGCCGCGCGCCCCTGTCTGCGGCGCGCCGATCTCGACGCCCTGCTGGCGACGCTGGCGGACGAGCCCGTTGGCGCGCTGCTGGCCGTGCCCATCGCCGACACCGTCAAGCGTGCCGACGCCGATCGCGTGGCCGCCACGGTGCCGCGCAGTGACCTCTGGCGTGCCTACACGCCGCAGGCGTTCCGGCTCGGTCTGCTGCGCCGCGCCCTGGACCATGCCGAGGCGCAGGACCTGATCGTCACCGACGACGCCAGCGCTGTCGAGCTCCTCGGCATGCGCCCGCGGCTCATCGACGGACATACCGACAATATCAAGATCACCCGGCCCGAGGATCTGCCGCTTGCGGTCTTCTTCCTCGGGCAACAGCAGGCAGCCGACGGGTGCCGACGGGTGAAGGAGTAGTACTAGCCATGCTGATTGGACAAGGCATCGACGCACATCGGTTCGAGACCGGCCGCAGGCTGGTGCTGGGTGGCGTCGAGATCCCTTACGACCAGGGGCTCGCCGCCCACTCGGACGGCGACGTCGTCATTCATGCCCTCTGCGATGCGTTGCTGGGCGCTGCCGGACTGGGCGACATCGGCCACCACTTTCCCGACAACGATGCCGCTTACGCCGGCATCGACAGCCGCATCCTGCTGCGGCGGGTGATGGACGCGCTCGCCGAGCGCGGGCTCAGCGTGCACAACGCGGACCTCACCATCGCCGCCCAAGCGCCGAAGCTCGCGCCGCACATCGCCGCCATGCGCGAGACGCTGGCGTCCGATCTGCGGTGTCCGTCCGCGCGCGTCAACGTCAAGGCCACGACGACGGAGCGCATGGGTTTCACCGGCCGGGGTGAGGGGATTGCCGCTTTCGCGGTCGTCCTGCTCGACGCATCGTGATCAGGCTACACCCCCGCCTCCTGCAGGACGCCGACCGGTCAATGCCAGCACCCACGCCCGCAACAGCAACGGCGAGCGCGCCGCGGCAGTCCGACGAGATGTCCGTCCCCGTGCCCTGGTGGCGGCCGTTCGACACCTTGCCATACGCCCACAGCGAGCCGCTGATCCGCTGTCGGCTGCGCAGCCAGCCCGAGGACTTCGTGGTCGATGAGATCCTCGCCTTCGGCCCCGACGGCGACGGCGAGCACCGCATGCTGCGGGTGCGCAAGACCAACTGCAACACCGACTGGGCGGCGCGGCGCCTCGCGGCGCTGGCCGGCGTGCCCCACAAAATGGTCGGTTACGCCGGGCTCAAGGACCGCCGTGCCGTGACCACCCAGTGGTTTTCGGTGCACCTGGGCGCGAGGCCGGAGCCGGACTGGTCGCTGCTGGCCACCGACGGCATCGAGGTGCTGGAGTCTCATGCGCACAAGCGCAAGCTGCGCCGCGGCGTGCTCGCCGGCAACCGCTTCGACCTGCTGCTGCGCGACGTCGAGGGCGATGTCGATGCGCTCGCGGCACGTGTCGTTGCCATCGCCAGTCTCGGCGTGCCCAACTACTACGGCCCCCAGCGCTTCGGCCGCGAGCAGAACAACCTGCACCGTGCCGCGGCCATGTTCCGCGGTGCCCCCGCCGCCGACGACCGCGGCCGCCGCGCCGACCGCCACCTGCGTGGGCTCTATCTCTCCGCGGCGCGCTCCCAGCTCTTCAATGAGGTGCTGGCGGCCCGCGTGGAGCGCGGCGACTGGCACAGCGCCCTGCCCGGAGAGCGGCTGCAACTGCGCGGCAGCCATTCTCACTTTCTGGCCGAGACCATCGACGAGCGCATCCGCGAGCGCGTCGCCAGCGGCGACACCCAGCCCACCGGCCCACTCTTCGGCGCCGGCGAGCCGCTCACCGCCGGCGAGGTCGCGCGCCTCGAAGCACAGATCGCCGCGCCCTTCGCGCAGTGGCAGCAGGGCCTCGCGGCTGCCGGGCTCAAGCAGGAGCGCCGGCCGCTGGCGCTCTATCCGGAAGACCTGCGGTTGTCCCGAGCCGCGGAAGACCAGGTACGGCTTCAGTTCTCGCTCCCCGTGGGTAGCTATGCCACGGCGCTGCTGCGCGAGCTGGCGGCGGTATGGATGGACGGATGAGCTCGCTGCATCGCTACCACGGTCCCGCGCGCGACAGTTGCGCCCGCGCGGGCGCCGGCTGATCCCGGCTGCGGCAGGCCGCTCTTCCATCCTCGTAAATCCTCGGGGTCACATCTTCGGGGTCAGGTCTTGCAATCCAGCATTCCCGCGGCAGCGGGCCCTCTAGGATGCGGGATTGTTACTCGGACAGCATGTCGCTAGCCGTGAGCCGGTTTCGGCCAGAAGAACTCGCGAGGGGACCTCGAATTTTTCGAGGTGCCCTCGACGCGCGCCACCACGTCCCGCCGGGTACCGCTCCGGGCTTCTCGTAGGCAGCGATGGCGCCATTGTTGTCAGATCCGGCCTCGGCGCTGTTGCGGATGTTGGCGCTTTGACCAAGAATCCTTGGGATGCGCCCGGCTTATCGGTGGGCGGCCGCAAGCGCTGACCTGGCAGGCCGTTTCTTTCCAGCCACTCGCCGCCTAACTACGGTGGAGCGTGCCCCAGACCGCGCGGACGGCTTACCACCGCACAACCGCAGTCCCTCGCGTTCGCGATACGAAACCTGATGAATCGCACGCCGCACCAGCAAGGAGCTGGCATCAGCACACCCGAGGGACGGCACGGGCCCGAAATGATCGTGGGGCTGGGCGCCTCGTCCGGGGGGCTCGAGCCGCTGGAGCAGGTGTTGGCACATCTGCCCCCCGACGCCGGCCTGACCGTCGTCGTGGTGCAGCACCTGGAGCCCCGTCAGCCGAGTATCCTGACGGATCTGCTGGGCCGCCACACCGCCATGCCGGTGCTCGAGGCGGCCGACGGCATGCGGCCCGAGCCTGATCACGCCTATGTCATCGCACCCGGCACGTTGCTGGCGCTGGCAGATGGCGCCTTCCGGGTGACGGCGTTAACCGTGGGGGTTGCCGGCGGTGCCATCGACCATTGCTTTCGCTCCCTCGCCGCGGCGGCGGCGGAGCGGGCGGTCGCGCTGCTCTTCTCCGGCGCCGGCCACGATGGCACTGCGGGGCTGCGTGCGATCAAGGAGCGCGGGGGGCTGACGCTCGTACAGGCCCCCGAGACCGCCCGGTACGCGTCCATGCCCCGGAGCGCGATCGAGGCGGGCCTCGCGGACCATGTCCTGCCGCCGGATGAGCTGGCCGCGAAGCTGCTGGAGCACGCCGGCTATCTCGCCAGCGCGCACAACGCGGCGAGCGCGACCCTAGAGGCGCAGCTCGCCGACCACCTGGAGCGGATCTGCGATCTCATCCAGCAGCAGACCGGCCACGATTTCTCGGCCTACAAGGAGGGCACAATGCTGCGGCGCATCCGCCGGCGCATGCAGGTGATGCATATGCCCGCGGTCGGTCGGTATCTGGCGCTGCTCGGGCGGGACAAGGCGGAGGCCGAAGCCCTCGTCAAGGACCTCCTCGTCGGCGTGACCCAGTTTTTCCGCGATCCGGATGCCTTCCAGACCTTGGCGCAGCGGGTCATTCCGCGGCTGATCCAGGGGCGTCCGGCGGATGCGCCGCTGCGCATCTGGGTGGCCGGCTGCGCTTCGGGAGAGGAGGCGTATTCGATCGCCATCCTCGTGCGGGAGCACTTGGAACGGTTGCGCTCCGCGCGCTTCGTCCAGATCTTCGCCACCGACCTGGACACGGAGATGCTGGCCGAAGCCCGCGCCGGGCGCTACTCCCCGGCCATCGCCGAGCAGCTGAGTGCCGAGCGCCTGTCGCGCTGGTTCGTCTGCGAGGGCCAGCACTACCAGGCGGCCAAGGAGCTGCGGGAGCTGTGCATCTTCTCCGAGCACAGCCTCATCCGCGATCCGCCGTTCTCGCAGTTGGATCTGATTCTCTGCCGCAACGTGCTGATCTATTTCTCCGGCGCGTTGCAGCGGAAGCTGGTGCCGCTGTTGCACTACGCACTGCGCCCCGGGGGCTTCCTGTTCCTCGGGCCCTCCGAGGGTCTCGCCGGCGGCTCCGAGCTGTTCGAGACCATCGACAAGCCGAGCCGGATCTTCCGCCGCAAGGAGACCGTCATCCGTCCTGCCGTGGACTTCCCGATGGCCGCCCGCAGCCAGGCCTCGCTGGTACCGGCCGCGCCGAGCCGGGAGCAGTCCCCGCTGGCGCTGCAGCAGCGTCTCGGCACCGCCTTCGAGCGCATCGTGCTCGACGAGTACTCGACCCCCTGCGCGGTGGTCAATGATCGTGGCGACCTGATCCTGGTGGCCGGACGGCTGGATCGGTACTTCCGGCTCCCCTCCGGTGCCGTCACCACGAACCTCGTCGATCTGCTCCCGGCGGCCTTGCGCGTGGAGCTCCGGCGGGCGCTGAAGATGGCGGCGACGGTGCGGCGGCGGGTGATTCGTGACGACATCCCCGTCGAGCTCGACGACGGCATGCATCGCCTGCGGCTGACGCTGCGGCCCTTGCCTGGCCTGGAGGCCGATGCCGGGCTGCTGTTCGTGGCGCTGCAGGACCACGCGCCGCTGGATACGCCCGAGGCGCCCGACGCCGCCGCCGGGCTGTGCGACGAGCCGGCCCTCGATCGGCTGGAGAGCGAGCTGCGCGCCACCCGCGCTGAGCTCAAGACCACCGTCGAGGATCTCGAATCGGCCAACGAGGAACTCAAGTCGGCCAATGAGGAGCTGATCTCCACCAACGAGGAGCTCCAGTCAGCGAACGAGGAGCTGCAGACCTCCCAGGAAGAGCTGCAGTCGTTGAACGAGGAGCTGGAGACGATCAACGCCGAGCTGCGCCAGAACGTCGAGGAGCTGGGCGGCGCCAACAGCGACCTGCAGAGCCTGTTCGCGAGCACGGAGATCGCCACGCTGTTCCTCGATCGCCGTCTGCGCATCGCGAAATTCACTCCCGCGGCCACCCGTCTGTTCCATCTCGTCGACAGCGATGTGGGCCGGTCGATCGGCGACTTCGCCCCGCGCTTCGAGGACTCGGCGCTCGTCGACACCGTGCAGGCGGTGCTGCGCACCCTGACGCCCGCCGAGCGCCAGCTGCAGAGCGCGGACGGCGGCGCCTGGTTCATCCTGCGGACCATTCCGTACCGGACCGTTCACAACGCCATCGCGGGCGTGGTCGTCACCTTCGTCGACATCTCGGAGCTCAAGCGCGCCGAGGCGGCGCTGCGCGAGAGCGAGCTGCGCTATCGCACACTCGTCGCCGCGAGCAGCGCGGTGACCTGGTCCTGCCCGCCGTCGGGCATGCACGTGGCCCCGCAGCCCGAATGGATGGTGTTCACCGGCCAGAGCGCCGAGGAGATGCTGGGCAGCGGCTGGACGCGGGCGGTGCATCCCGACGACCTCGCGGCGGCGGCCGAGCGCTGGACAGAGGCCGTCGGGCGCGGCGAGCCGTTCTCGAACGAGCACCGCATCCGCCGGCGCGATGGCGCATGGCGCTGGATGAGCGTTCATGCGGCGCCGATCCGCGATGAGGCCGGTGAGGTCGTCGAGTGGATCGGAATGAACCTGGACGTCACCGAGCGCCGGCAGGCCGAGCGGGCCCTGCGGCAGGCCTTGGACAAGGCAGAGGCGGGCGACCGGATGTTGGCGGCGCTGATGGAGCATGTGCCCGAGGGCATCACCATCTGCGATGCCGGCGGCGAGCTGCGGTTGATCAGCCGGCGCGGACAAGAGCTCCTGGGCGGCCCCCACGCCGGCAAGTCGATCCAGGAGGTCGCCTGCGACTGGCAGGTCTTTATGCCGGACGGCGAAACCCCAATGCCGCCAGCAGAGCTTCCTTTGGTGCGCGCGCTCCAGGGCCAAACCGTGCTCGACGCGGAACTGGTGCAGGTCAGTGCCCGTGGCGAGAAGCTTTCGCTGCTGTGCAATGCGGCCCCCATCCGAGATGGCGCTGGCAACATCGTCGGCGGCGTCGTGGCCTGGCGCGATGTGAGCGAAAAGAAGGCCGCCGAGGAGGCGCTGCTGCGCTCCCGCGAGGGCCTGAGCCGGCTCGCCGATGCCTCGCTCTCGGTCATGGCGAAGACCGATCTCGACGATATGCTGCAAGCCGTCGCGGAGGCGGCACTGCCGCTTACCGGGGCGCGGCTCGCGACCTGCGGGCACGGGCTGGTCAGCGGCACGGCGATCGTCGGCGGTGTCGCGCACGCGCCGCACGCGCCGCATGCGTCGGCCCGCCCGCCCGAGGAGATGTTCCAGGTCGACAAGGGCGGCGTGCACATGGACCTGGCCGACGGCACCGACGCCATACGGCTCACCGACGCGCAACTGCGCGCGCACCCCAGGTGGTGGGGGTTGCCGGATGGCCACGTGGGGGTGCGCGGGCTGCTCGGCGTGCCTATCCGCGCGCGCGGTGGCGGCACGAACGGGATGATCCTGGTCACCGACAAGGCGAACGGGGACTTCACGGCGGAGGACGAGGCCCTGCTGCGGCAACTCGCCACCGTGGCCTCGCTGGCCCTCCAGCATGTCGCGGCACGCGTCTCGCTGGAGGAATCCCACCGGCGCAAGAACCACTTCCTGGCCATGCTCGGGCACGAGCTGCGCAATCCGCTCGCCCCCATTCGCAACAGCCTCCATGTGATCGACCACGCGGCACCGGGCGACGCGACAGCACTGAAGGCGAAGGCGGTCATCGAGCGCCAGGTCACCCACCTGACGCGGCTGGTGGACGACCTCCTCGATGTCACCCGCATCGCGCGCGGCAAGATCCAGCTCCAGCGCGAGCGGCTGGACCTCTGCGACCTCATCCGGCGCGCCGTCGAGGACTATCGCGAGCCCATCGCCCAGAGCCGGCTCGGCCTCGAGGTGGCGCTCCCGGAACAGCCGCTGTGGATCAACGCCGACCGTATCCGCATTGCGCAGGTGATCGACAACCTGCTCAACAACGCCGAGAAGTTCACGCCGGGCGGGGGGCGGGTCGTCGTCTCGGCGGTGCACGACACGGCGCTCGGGCAGGCCATCCTGACGGTCCGCGACACCGGGATCGGCATTGCGCCCGACATGCTGCCGCGTGTCTTCGAGCCTTTCGCACAGGCCGACACGACACTCGCGCGCACCCGGGGAGGGCTCGGCCTCGGGCTGGCCATGGTCAAGGGGCTCGTCGAGATGCACGGGGGCACCGCGAGCGCGGCGAGCGCCGGCGAGGGCCGGGGCGCCGAGCTCACCGTGCGTCTGCCGATGGTGCCGCCGCCGCGCCCGGCAAGACTGTCCCAGGCGCGGTCCCGGCCCCGCGGTGACGGGCGGCGCGTCCTGATCATCGAAGACAACACCGATGCGGCCGAAAGCCTGCGGATGCTCCTCGGGCTCACCGGCCACATCGTCGCGGTCGCGCTGTCCGGGCCGGAGGGCGTCGAGCAGGTGCGGGCCTTCGTGCCCGACGTGGTCCTGTGCGATATCGGATTGCCCGGGATGGATGGCTACGAGGTCGCGCGGACGCTGCGCAAGGAGCCCGGACCGCGGGTGCCCAAGCTTGTCGCCCTGTCCGGATACGCCGCGCCCGACGATGTGGCCAGGGCGCTGGCGGCCGGGTTTGACGCCCACCTGGCCAAGCCGCCGAGCCTGCAAGACCTGCAGGCAATTCTGGCGGAGGCCGGGCCACGCGGCGCTGCAACCTAGTGCACCAGTGCACAAGTCCCGAGACCGTCTCAGGTCCTTGTCGTTGTCGTTGTCGAGTATCCGACCACGACCACGACAACGACAACGAGCAGAGACTTCGACCAGGTTCCTCGACGCGGGCCCCCACCCGGGCTGGCGCCCTGCAAAATTGGCTGAAACGGGGCACTCGTGCGCCGGCGCGGAAAGGGTGAGACCACTCGCCGTGTCGGCATCAGCGCCTATCGTGTCGCCCTCCAGGGCGAACTCCCCGGAGCCGTCGGCCCCGAATGTCGGCCGGCATGTCGCCCTCCAGGGCGACACGGGCAAGGATCGGTCCAAGGCCGGTCTCGGAGCGATCGTCCTGGTCCGCGTATTCACCCCAGGCGTTGTTGAACGCCTTACGGTCGATTTCCTGCGCCCCGCCCGGCAGATTGTCGCGCGTCGAGTCGGTCAACTCCCTTGTCTTGTCGTAGGGCATGACGTCGTCTCCATAGCGGCAGCGCGACGAGTCAGGGTGTCGGGTCAATTGCGGTGATCCGGTAGACCTGATCGGCACCGAGCGCGATGTGGAAACGCACCTTGTCGCCCGGCTGCATGCCGTTCAGGTCAACATCCTTGGTCACCGGCAGGTCCATGGTCATCCCGGGCCAGCTCAATGCCGGGATGGGGCCATGGGTGATATTGACGATACGTTTGTCCGTATCAACGCTGTTGATGACGCCCTGGCCTGTAGCACCGGCGCCGGTTTCGCCGTGCATCATGTCGGCCTCGCTGATGGCACCATGTTCTATCGTCTTGCCAGAGTCCGGGAATTGATCTGCGGCGCTCGCGGGCGCCGTCGCAAGCGCCGCGAAGAGGGCGGTGAACGGAATGACCTTATTCATCTGGAATCTCCGGTCTGGCGTTGCAGGCATAGGTCGATGGACCAGCGGGGTTTGTGCTGTCGGTTGTTCGGCGATGAGTCCTGCATGGCCGACTGAAAAGGTCGGATATTCTGCCCCGTCCCGGTAACGCCGATCAACGCGTGGTGCGCTATTACGGTCTCGTCGAGCGCGTCCAGCAGACCGGGTCGGCTGATTGCGTGTTGCGCCTGCGAGATCTAATGCCCTGCGCTATAGTTCTGCACCGCCTGGCGCACGTCGTCCGGCGAGATGTCGTAGCGCTTGCGGATGCGCCCGATGCGCTCGTCCGGATCGATGTCGTGCGGTAGTCCAAGCCGCGCGATCAGGGCATCCACGGGAACCCCCGTGGCCTGCTGCACCTGTCGCAGAGTCATCGAGCCGCGAATGGATTCGATGCCCGGGGCGGTCGACGCGGGCGGTGCTGCCGGCCCGGCCGGCGCCGGCGAGGCGTCCCGCGCTATCGTCGGTGGCAGACCGGCCGCCTGCCGCGGGGTACCGGCCTGCTCCACGGGAGCCAGCAGCGGCGCGGCCGCGAGCCCAACGAGGCCGACGAGCCCGACCACGCCCAGGGCGAGCCTCGCGCCGGATGCGTTTGAGCGCTTGCCTTGCACGGCGTACAGGATCCACTTCCAGTGCAGGGCAACGTGGAGCGCAAGGACGCCCAGCAGCACCACCGCGACCCAGAAGTGGATGTCGCCCCAGCCGTGCCGGTTGAGGCCCCAGAGGGTGGCGTAACGGCCGGACCCGGGCGGCAGCACATACCGGCTCAGGACGCCCGTCGTGGTGAGAAAGGCAAACGCGGTGAAGGCGACGGCGTCTACCAGGAAGTTGAGTCGTTGGCGGTTCATTCCCTCCTCCTGCCGGGCTGATACTGTGGACCCTTCGCCGCTGCCGTCGTTCCGCTGGTTCTCCTCATGCCGCAGAGGGGGCTCGCGCGCACCGCCCCGCGAGCGGACCGGCCACCGGTGCGGCATTGGTCATGGTAATCGGCCGCAGAGCCCGGTGCAGAGCCTGGCGGGCGGTCCTGCCCGCCGGAAGCGCTGCTCAATCGCCACTTCCCGACACGAGATAGGAACCGGCCATCCGCCGAGTGCGGACCGCCCAGACGCCAGGCTTGCAGGGCGTTCAGGCCGCGCAGCGCCTATCGCTGCATGAGCCCCTCCAGCAGGGTCTCGATCTTGGCCATTCTCGCGTCCATCAGGTCAAGACGATTCATCAGCGCGTTGTAGGTCTTCTGCCCGCCGCACGTCCCATGGTGGTGGTGATGGTGCATCATGCCCATGCAGCCGCTCCTACCCGCGCCCGGACCACCCATGCCGTAGCCAGGCCCCATGCCCGCGCCGCCGCCCATCATGTAGGGGCAACCAGCCATGCCCGGGCCACCCATCATCATGCCCGGTCCCATGTAGCCCGGTTGGGTGCTTTCCTCGGCCTCCTGGCCGCCCTCGTTACTCTGGCCGCTCTGGCTGCCCTCGCTGCTTTTCATGCCGGCCCCTGTTGCCGCTGAGCTCCCCGTCGTCATCCCGGCACCGGCACCGGCAGCGGAGGTTTCCGAGGTGCCCGCGGCGGGCTTTATGGCCGTTGCGCTTTCGGTGTTCGTTGCGGTCCCTGACTGCGATTGGCCGGTTTCGGCGGCCATGGCGAACGGGCTTGCCAGCAGCAAGGCCGACAGGGCAAGAGGTGCCAAGTGTGTTCTACGCATCGGATGGTTGCTCCAGTTGTGGGTTGGTTCTTGCAGTGGGTTGGTTCTTGGAAACCGCTCGACGGTCGAAAGTCACCACCGACCGCCGGAAGAACGCGGGCGCGGCTCGCTCGCCCGTTAGGCGAGCGGCTGGTTGCACGCACCGAGCATCCGGACGGCGACTCCCTGGAAGCACACCCCGCGCCAGTTCGGTCCTGTCCGCGCTGGTCAGCGGCTGTCTCGGGCGCGGGCGTAGACCTCCGTCAGCCAGACCGGGGTGAGCGCGGCGTCAACCCGGTGAAAGCCGTGCTCCCGGATGCGCGCGGCGATGCGCTCGGGATCGTGCAGGTAGGGCTGGTAGCAGCAGCCCGCCCGGTGCAGGCCCCAGCGCATTGCCCGCAGCACCAGCCGGGTCAGGCCGCGGTCGCGCGGGTAGGTGAGCGCGTAGAGGCGGCGCGCCTTGCCCAGCGAGCGGTCTAGCATGCGCTCCCAGTCGGGGTAGCAGCAGACCACCTTGTCCAGGACGACCGCGTCGGCGTCCGGCAGTTCTTCCGCCATCGCTGTGAAGTCGCCCTGGCGGTATTCGGTCCGATTGGACATCCCGCTCGCCGCGGCCTCCGCCCGGGCGATGGCGAGCATGCCCGCCGACAGGTCGACCCCCGTCGCCTGGCTGGCGCCCGCCCGCAGCAGGGCGCGCTGGAGCTCCCCGGCGCCGCAGCCGACTTCCAGCAGCGAGGCATCGACGATGCCTGCCCGCCGCAGCCCCGCGACGAGCTGGCGCTGGGTGCGCTCCAGGCCCAGCAGTCGATGGCGCCAGCGGTGCATGCCCGCGAAGCGGGAGAAGATTCGGCCGGTGTCGGCGTTGGACATGGCACAGCAAGTCATCTCGACCTCCGGTTCAGTCTGGCCGCCGCCAATGCAGATAGAGCGTCGGCAGCAGGTTGGTGGACAGGATGGAGCTCCACAGGACGCCGCCCGCGATGACCAGGGCGAGCCCTTGCTCGGGCGCGGCACCGATCCCCCAGCCCAATGCAGTGGGCAGCATGCCGAGCACCGCGGTGAGCGTGGTCAGCACGATGGGGCGGAAGCGAATGCGCATCGGCAAGCATGCCCAACGGGGTCCAGCCCTGCCCGGTCTTGATCAGGATGCCTCCGAGCGCCTCGGTGGAGAGCCGCTCGGCGTGGGTGAGGCGCAGGAAGAGCGCCAATCGATAGTCCCCATCCGGCATCTGGGCGATGACGTCCCCACGCAGGGTGGGCCGCAGCTGCCGGCTCAGCGCCGCGGGAGTGATCGCGAAGGCGCGCATCGCCTCCGGTTTTGGGCTGATCCGCAGTTGCGTCACCGGATAGGCGTCGTTGTTGAATAGGTCGGTTAGGGCCGGGACGGTGCGCAGTCGCGCCACGGCCTGCGCGGAGAGCTTGCGCAGCATGTCCAGGTCGATCATCGTGGCGCGCGTCTGATCGAGTGAGGTCCCCGGGGGCAGGGTGAAGCTGTCGAGCAGCACACCCTCGTTGGGGAGCGGAAGAAAGTGGGTCGGCGCGAGCGCCAGTGCGCCCGCGCTCGCCGCCAGCAGCAGCGCGCTGATGGCCAGACTGACGCGCGGATGTGCGATGGTGATATCGAGCAGTCGGCTGTTCAGTCGGCCGAGCGTCGCGAGCAGCCTGCCACCGCGCGTCTGCGCCGGCTGGCGCGACGATCTGAGCCTCGCGGCAAGCAGCGGAATCGGTGTCAGCGAGACCACGAGCGAGCCAATCAGCGCCAGGCTCATGGCCAGGGCGAAAGGGACGAAGAAGAGGCCGGCGAGCCCGGTCACGGCGACCAACGGCAGATAGGTCGAGACCGTTGTCAGGGTGCCGCTGTTGTCGGGCGCGGCAATGTCTTTGAGGCCCAGCCAAACCCCGTCGCTGCCGAGCTGTCCTTGTTCCCAGCGGTGAAAGATCGCCTCCAGGACGATGATGCCGTCGTCGGCGAGCAGGCCCACCGCGACGGTGAGGGCGCCGAGGGTCAGCAGGTTTAGCGTTTGCCCGAGCGCGTGCAGGCTCGCGAGATCGGACAGCCCCAGCAACTCGCCCTCCAGCGGCCTCAGGACCAGTGCCTCCATCTCGTTAGGCGAGGCGCCGGGCCAGTGCGCGACGATGCCGACCTGGGGATACGCGAAGCGCGGCAGCACCTCCATCGGCATGGCCCAGAGGGCGTAGGCCGACCACGCGATCATGCCCGCGTAGACCATTGTCCAGAGCGACGGGCGGGTGAGCAGCCGAAGTGCGGTCATCCTGTTTGGCCCTCGCGGGATGCATGCCACGGCGCCGCGGTCCGTGGGGCCGAATTTGCTCGCCGCGCCGAGCCCAGCTCAATCGGGCAGATCAATCGGGCGGCGTGTAGTGTTGTCCAAAGTCACGATGAAAGCGCAGGTAGGCGTCGCGAGACACCACCGCGTCTCCTGCCGCGAGCCCCTTCAGAATCAGCGTGTGGTCGCCCCTCGCCGGCCCCGGCTCGACCGCTCTTCGCACGAGGCCGCCGGGGGTTTCGGTGAGAACCCACCAGCGGCCCTGGTCCAGGATCAGCGCGGCAGCGCGGGCCATCATGCGTCGTCCGTACTGGCTGGCGTGTCCTGCGAGCAGGCGAGGGCGCAAAGGGCGCCGGGCAGGGCGCCGACTAGGCTGCAGGACAGGCTCGGAATCCTGATGTGCGTCCATCAAAAGGTGTACTGATAGCCCAGGTAGTAAGAAAAGGTGTTGGTTTCCGATGCGTTCTGGATGCCCTCACCCGCCGAGAACAGCAGGTGGTGCCGAGACGAGAAGTCGTAGACGCCGCCGAGATTGAAGCCCGTGCTGTCGACGCCGTCGACGGTGTCCGCGCTCTGGTGGAACAGCTCACCGCCGAGGGCGAGCTGGTCCGTGACCTGCCGCTGAAGCAGCCAGCCGACGAACCAGTAGTCCTTGTTGCCGCTGCCGGGATTGAACCAATAGCCGCCGCCGCCGTAGGTGGTCCAGCGGCCGAATACCTTCTGCAGCCAAAGCGGCACGTAGACCTGGGTCTTGCCCGCGCCGAGGCCCAAGTGCTCATCGCCAGTGGGCAGCTCGACGAGTGGGAAGAGGCCGGCCATCAGGCCCGTCCCGTCGGGACCGCCGTCGAGGAAGCGGTACTTGACCCCGATCTCGGTATCGCCATAGCCCCAGTTCGTGCGGCCGTCCTCGCGGCTGTACGCGATCGGCAGGATGGCGTGGATCATGGCCTGGGGGGCGAAGCCGTAGTTCGCCTCGATGGCCGGGCCAACGCCCGCGTTGGTTCCCTTCGCCTGACTCCCGGTCGCGAATAGGTACAGCTCACCGTGCCTGTAGTCCACCGGCACCGGGTCGTCGGTGCGGAAGGGGGGGCCGGCGAACGCCGCGGGCGGGACCAAAATCGCCGCCCCGAGCCCGAGCCCGAGCCCGAGCCCGAGCAGCAGCGCCGCCGCGGTGCGCGCGCGGGCTTTGCCACGCCTGATGTCTGAAGCCGCCATCGTGATCCTCCTCTTCGGCGCTTATTCCCACCGGCCACCGGAGGTTAGCCGCATTTCGGGTGGTTGCACGAGTGCTTCGTTGCGGACATTCCGAGACCGGGCTCCCTCGTTGTCGCGGTCGTGGTCGTGGTCGTCATCGAATACCCGGACGGTTGAGATCGGGATTACGACGACGACAACGACAACGACAACGAAGGCAAAGTTAGGTGAAACGCTGCACTAGCTGGGCGCCTGTGTCTGCATGGAGCTGTTGTTCCACCCTTGAGGTTGATCGGACGGCGTGGTCTTGGCCGCGGGCCGGGATGGTCGGAAGCGGCGCAGGCGCAGG
Source organism: Thiohalocapsa sp. (assembly GCF_022340605.1). Taxonomy (GTDB): domain Bacteria; phylum Pseudomonadota; class Gammaproteobacteria; order Chromatiales; family Chromatiaceae; genus Thiohalocapsa. The sequence continues at coordinate 40,366 of NZ_JAJDNQ010000078.1, read as the reverse complement.
CTGTTGGTTACGACGAACAGGCTGGAGATGCTCATGGCGCCGGCGGCGATCATTGGATTCAGCAGCCAGCCGTTGAGCGGATAGAAGGCGCCGGCGGCGAGCGGAATGAGTGCGACGTTGTAGGCATAGGCCCAGAAGAAATTGAGCCGGATGGTGCGCAGGGTGCGCCGCGCCAGCGCTACCGCATCCGCGGCGCCGGTGAGCTCCCCGTTCATCAGGATCAGCTCGCCGGCTTCCACGGCGATGTCCGTGCCGGTGCCGATGGCGATGCCGACATCGGCCTGGGCGAGCGCCGGGGCGTCGTTGATGCCGTCGCCGACGAAGGCGACCTTGCCGCCTTCTGCGCCCTGTTTTTCCTGGAGCCGCTTGACTTCCGCCGCCTTGTCCGCCGGCAGCACCTCGGCCACCACGGATTCGATGCCCACCTGGCGGGCGACGGCCTCGGCGGTGCGCCAGCCGTCGCCGGTCAGCATCGCGACCTCGAGCCCCATCGCCTGCAATCGGGCCACGGCCTCCCGGCTCGAGGGCTTGATCGGGTCCGCCACCGCGAGCACGGCGATCAGCGCGTCGTCGGCGGCGACATAGATGGGCGTCTTGCCGTCCTTCGCGAGGTGGTTGGCCGTCTCCGCGGCTGCCGTCACCGAGACCGAGCGCTGCTCCATGAAGCGGTGCGCACCGACGGCGACCTGCCGTTCACCGATGCGTGCGCGGATACCGTAGCCGGGGACGGCGTCCACGTCGGTGGCCTCGGCCAGGGCCAGACCGCGCTCCCGGGCCGCGGCCACGATGGCGGTGCCGATGGGATGCTCGCTGTCGCGCTCCACCGCGGCAGCCAGGGCCAGTGCCTCGTCCTCGGCAACGCCGTAGGACTGTAGGTCGGTGAGCGCCGGGCGCCCAACGGTGAGCGTGCCGGTCTTGTCCAGCACGATGCGGTCCACCCGCGCCAGGGTCTCGAGCGCGGCCCCGCGGCGAAACAGAATGCCCAGCGCCGCGCCGCGCCCGGTGCCCACCATGATGGCCGTGGGCGTGGCGAGACCCATGGCGCACGGGCAAGCGATGAGCAGCACGCTGACTGCCGCCACGAACGCGAGCTCCAGCGCCGGCTGCGGTCCCAGCCAGAGCCAGGTGATGAAGGTGATCGCTGCGGCGAGGATGACCAGCGGCACGAACACCGCGGCGATCCGGTCGGCGACGCGCTGGATCGGCGGCTTGCCGGCCTGGGCATCCTCCACCAGCCGGATGATCTGGGCCAGCACCGTCTCCGAGCCCACCCGCGTTGCTTGGTAGCGAAAGGCGCCGGTCTGGTTCACGGTGCCGCCGATGACCTCGTCGCCGGGGTGTTTGCTCACCGGTTCGGGCTCGCCGCTGATCATGGACTCGTCGACGTGGCTCCGGCCCTCGGTCAGGGTGCCGTCCACCGGGATGCGCTCCCCCGGCCGCACGGCGATCAGGTCGCCCGGCACCACGGCATCCGCCGGCATTTCGGTCTCGCCGTCGGCGCTGACCACCCGTGCCGTCTTTGGCTGCAGGCCCACCAGGCGGCGGATGGCCTGGGAGGTCCGACCCTTGGCGACTGCCTCCAGGTAGCGGCCGAGCAGGATCAGCGTGATGATGACCCCGGTGGCCTCGAAATACAGGTGGGCCGTCCCCTCCGGAAACGCCTGCGGCATGGTGAGCGCCGCGAGCGAGTAGAGGTAGGCCGACCAGCTCCCCATCAGCACCAGGGTGTCCATGCCGGGGCTGAGATGCCGCAGCTCCGCCCAGCCGCGGGTGATGAAGCGCCGCCCTGACCACAGCAGGACCGGCGTGGCGAGCGCCAGCTCGATCCAGTCCCAGGCCGGCAGAGGCGCCAGCTTCAACAGCAGCGCCCGGACGCCGGGCAGGAACATGGGCGCCATGCTGATCAGCAAGAGTGGGACGGTGAGCGCCGCGGCGAAGATCAGGTCCCGCCGCAGGGCGCGCAGCTCGCGCTCGTGACGGGCGTGCTCGGCGTCCGGCGCCGCGTCCGCCGCCGCCGGCTCGTAGCCCGCCGCCCGGATCGCCTGGGCGATGCGCTCGCGGCTGACCGTGGCGGGCAGGTACTCGACCGCCGCCGACTCGGTGGTGAGGTTCACGGTCGCCGTGATCACGCCCGGCAGCGCCTTGATTGCCCGCTCCACGCGGGCGACGCAGGAGGCACAGGTCATGCCCGAGACGCCGATATTGACCTGCTCGACGACGGCGTCGTAGCCGGCGCCGCGCACCGCCTCCAGCAGCTCGGGGAGTTCCACCTCGTCGTACCGGACCACCGCCGTCTCCGCCGCCAGATTGACGCTGGCGGACTCGACCCCGGGCTTGCGCGCGATGGCCCGCTCGACCCGCGCCACGCAGGAGGCACAGGTCATGCCGCCGACGCCGATGCGCACCTCTTTCGTCATGTCCACCCCCTGCCGGCGGGACGACAATGCTTGAGCCGATGGCTCGTGGATAGAGCGCCTCCTGGCGAAGCGCCTCCGCCGATGGCCATCAACCGGCTGCGCCCGCCTCACGGACCTCGGCCTGATAGCCGGCCTCCTTGACCGCCGCGACCAGGGCATCCGGGTCCGGAGAGCCTTCCACCCTGGCCCTGCCTTGCTCCAGGCTGACCTCCTGGACCTTCGTCACGCCCGGCACCTGCGACAGCGCCTCGGTGACCGCCTTGACGCAGTGCATGCAGGACATGCCTTCGACTTTCAGCTCGATCATGCTGACCTCCGGTGAGCTCACGGATGAGAGAAACCGACCCCCGATGGTGGGGACGATCCACCAGAAGTCGCGCTTGTTCGGCGGCGCCTGGCCCACGGCGCGGGAATCGGCATGCTCTGTTAGATTTGGCGCATTTATTGCTTGAAGCTACAAATATCGTGGCGAGTCGATCAGCGGCTGACCTTTATCCAGCCCATGAGGATGACCATGCGGAAAATGCAACTGATGTGCCCACTACAGCTCCGATGCCTGACGCTCTGTGCCTGCCTGCCGAATGGCCCGGGCGATCACTAATGGTGTCTCCGGCCGTTGGTCCGGCTACGGGCCAATGCCTCCCGGTCAGGCCAGTCGGGCGCAAGCCAATCGACTGGCCAGGTTGATCCTGGATCGTGGGAGATAGCGCGCCCCGGCGCGCGCATGACAGTGCCCCGGGGTTGAGGCGTTCCGCGTCGCCGATTCGGATCAGGCGGGCGTGCTTGGGTTCGTGCGCCCAAGCTTGGCCGCGGCGGGCGCGAGCCATCGCGCTGCTCTCAGAACACCTTGGTCAGCGCTAAGGCCGCGAAGCTCAGAAAGAAGATGCCGCTGATTTGGTGCAACCGATGCAGCGGGATGCGCCGCAGCAGTCGGTGCCCGACCAGCACCGCGAGCGCCGATGTCGCACCGAGCGCCAGGGTGGCGCCAACCCAGACCGAAGCGGCCGGCAGTGTCCCCGTCATGCCGGCCACGGCGAGTTGTGTCTTATCGCCCATCTCCGCGAGAAACAGCATCAGGAACGTGGTGGCAAAGACGCCGTAGCCGCGTCGCTCCGCGATCTGCTCGGTGTCGTCTGCCGCGTCGGCGCGCAGCGAGAGCACCCCAAACAGCGCGAATAGGGTGGCAACGCCCGCCGCCAGGAGGCGCTCCGGAACCCAGTGTGCCAGTCCCGCACCCACGGCCACGGCGAGACTGTTGAGCACGACGAAGGCGGTCAGTGCTCCCAAGAGGACCGGCCGGTGGTGATACCGGGCCGCCAGGGCCATGCAGACGAGCTGACTCTTGTCGCCGACCTCGGCCACGAAGATAAGGCCGAACGTCATCGCGGTGGCGGTCATGCCGCCGAGCGCCGATGCGGAAGCGAGTGCGTCCAGGGTGTGCTCCGGTCGGTCGAGGCCAGGAAAGCCCGCGGATTTACCCCAATCCGTTGGAGACCGCAAGGAAGAGCGCAAAGCCGGCGATGAGGCTGAGCGCGGACCAGCGGCTGTCTTCCGCCGTCTCGTGGGCCTCGCTCAGCATGTCTTCCACCGCGGCGAGGATGAACAGGCCCGCGACGAACACCAGTGCCGTCATCTGCACGGCGTCTTGCTGCCCGCGCAGCGCGACGTAGGCCAGCGCGGCCGTGGCCATGACGGGAACGACGAAGGACGCCGCGAGCAGGAGCCGCCGCGCGCGGCTCACACCCTTGGCGCGGAAATTGGCGATCACGGCGAAGCCTTCGGGCACGTCCGCCAACACCTGGCCCAGCGCCAGGAACAGCGCGAGATGCGTCGACACCGCGGCCCCGGCGCCGATCAAAAGGCCGTCTCCGAGCAGGTCCGTGGTCACCGCCGCGTAGACCATCCAGGCGCCCGTTCCCGCGCCGGTCTGCTTACTCTGCTGCCATCGGTCGACGGCCGTCTCCAGCAGCAGATAGGCGCAGCCGCCGCCGAAAAACGCGAGCGCGAGGAGCCATGCCGGCGCCGTTCCAAGCGCCTCCGGCATCACTTCCACGGAGATGATGGCGAGAATGACGCCCGTGGCGGCGTGCAGCGCGCGGTTCAGGAATGCCCCGGACGGCCGCAAGCCTTCCGCGAGCAGGCCGCCCGCGAAATTGCCCAGGGCAGGGAGGAGCGCCAAGCCGAGAATCTGAAGGAATTCGTTGCTCATGTCGGAATCGCCGCCGCGTTGCGTGGGCATGATCGCGATGCCGCCGATCGCCCACTGGAACCGCCGTCGCGGCGGAAGTATGGAGGCCGCCGCTCTCGAGGCCTCCCGCGGCGCTGATCCGTGTCGCCCTCCAGAGCGACACTCCGGCCGACACTCGCTCACGCCGGACAGCGAACGGTATCGACAATTCCAAGGCCGTGCACTAGCCGGACCAGCCCCGTCTTGTGGGAGCGGCACTCCCGGTGCCGCGACCCGCGGCCAGGCCGCTTGCGCGGGCCCGAGCGCTCACCAAGGCGCAGGCCACCGCGCATCCCTCATCGCGCCACGAACAGCAGTGGCGCTCCCACGGTTGCGCGCAGCGGCGCAACGACGCGCCGCCCGTCGCAATCATTGTGGCGCAGCGCCCATTGCGCGAGACATTCGGCCTCCGCTTTGCACTGCAAATCCCATGCAGGCCGTCCACGGGCCGGGCGGCGTCTGCTGGTGTTCGCCGCATCGCAGCGCGGGTGCATCAGCACCCGGTCAGCTCTGTGCAATCTCGGCATATGCCCCGTCCGATGGCTCATTTGCACCGGCAATTCGGCTGGACCCGGCGCGCCGCGCGGGTCAGCGAGCTCCAAGCGCCCTGCCTGGCCCGCGCAATGTGCGACTGCTGCCGGAGGCGGTCGGGCTCATAGGCGCCTTGGTATCAATCTTGTGTATGCCTCAGGGAGGCGCAGTGTGGCCCAAGATCAGGCTGTGCCGCAGTTAGCCCCTGACTGCGCAAGTCTTGAACAAAGTGTCGAGGAGGTTTCGTTGAAGTTATCGAGTATTCGCACGACAACGACAACGAGGAGATGCTTCGGCCACGGGGTTGGTTCCGGCTCTCCCGGGTTAGGGGGAGATGACCGCGATGACGGACGCTGCGTCCAGGCTATGCCTTAAGGCACGAATGGGGCCGGTTCGGCGCCGGACGGGCGTCAAGACCTTCGGGGGTGGTGTATGACAGCGCTGATCGCGCTCGCGCTCATCCTGCTGTTGTCCGGCGGGCTGATGCTGCTGCTTGCCCAGGTCGAGGTGGGACCGATGCCGGGCAGCGAGCCGCAGAAGGTGCCTTTTCTTGGCGGCAGCGAGCCTGCGACGCACGCCTGGCAGCGCTTCCACCTGCGCTACTACCCCATGACGCTGCTCTTCATCGCCTTCGAGATGGAGATGATGTTCATGTACCCCTGGGCCGTGGTCTATGCCGAGATCGGCGCCAAGGCGCTGGCCGAGATGGGGATGTTCCTGCTGATCCTGTCCATTGGCATCTTCTACGGCTGGCGGGAGGGGATCTTCCGGTGGCAGTGAGCGAAGCGATCCCGCGCGGACACCGGCAAGTTCGCTACTTCGCCGCTATCGGCGAGGACGCCCTGGCGTGGGTCGAGGGTCTGGCGCGGGACGCCGGGCTGCGGCGCGTGCCCACGCCGCGCGCCGCCAGCCTGCTGTTGATCGCGGGACGGCTGCCGGAGCGGAGCTGGCCCGCGCTGCGCCGGGTGCACGACCAGATGCCACATCCGCGGGCGGTGCTCCATTGGGGCGAGGGGGCGCAGCCGGTGCCGGACGCGGTGGCGCTCGCACCGGCCGCCACGCCCGCCGTCGCAATGCGCGCTTTGCAGGGCGATCTGGACCGTGGCGCCAGGGGCTCGTCGCCGGACCTGCTCCCGAACGAGCCGCCGGCACCCTGGCTGGGCAAGGGGCCGCACGGTCAGGGCGGGGAGGGCATGATGGGTGGTACGCCCTACGGGCGCCCCATGACCATGCGTGGCGACGAGCTGCGGGACGGTCTCAGGCTCGACGCCCACGCGGTCACCCTCGGTCCGTTCGCGCCCATGCTGCCGCCGGGCCTGGCGCTGGACTTGCGGCTGCAAGGCGACGTCATCCAGCGGGTCGAGGTGATGCAGCCGCCGTTTCGCGATGCGATGGTGGAGGCACCCTTCGCCGCGGCCATCGACCGGCCCATGTCGGCCGCCGGTCTCGAGCGCGCCCGCGCGGTGCACCATCTGCGCTGCCTCGGGCGCTTCTGCGCCCTGCGGGGTGCCGCAGCGCCGGCGGCCCGCGCCTACGCGTCGGCGTATCGGGCAACGATTGGCGGCAGGGTCGACCTCGGGTCGCTCAGGCGGTGGCTTTGGCTCTCGGGGTTGCGGCCGGGCATCGCGCCCGGGCTCGGCACTCTGAGTGCAGCGCAGCGGGGCTGTCTGAGTGGGCCGGCGCTGCGCGCGGCTGGGGTGCCGGACGACCTGCGCACGCGGCTGGAGCCATACACCGGGGTCGGCTTTGCGCCCATCGCCCGGCAAGCCGGCGATGTGCGTGCCCGCATCGATCAGTGGCTCGCCGAGGCGGCGCAGGCGCTGGATCTCGCGGCGCGGCTGGAGGGGCTGCCGCCGACGACCTTCGCCGAGGGGCTGGAAGGTCCGGCGGGTGCGCTCGGCGCGCCCGCGGGCGGCGACCGGGGCGACCGGCCGGCACTGGACCTGGATGCGCTGCTCCGCGGTCTCGAATGGGGCCAGGCCGTCAGCGTGCTCGCCAGCTTCTCGCCCGATGCCCTGCGCCGGATGCTCGGGGCGGCAGGATGATGGGCCCGCTCACCGCGCTGCCCCTCACCCTCTGCGTGCTCTTCGCCGGCATGATCCTGGTGGGTGTGCTGGACGCGCTCGCCTGGCGCCTGCTGGGACGGGTGCCCATCGATGACGATGATCGCCTGACGCTCGGCGGGCTGCGCGCCGTGATCCGCCGCCAGTCGATCAGCACGGAGCGCCCGGATCTCGCCGCCTGGCGGCTCGCGCCGGCACTGTATTTTGGCCTCGCCGCGGCCGGGCTGGCGCTGGTGCCGGTGGCGGTGGCGGTGGGTCGGGCGCCCGTGGACGTCGAGGCCGGCATCGTCGTCTGGGGGGCGGTGGAGGCGCTGACGGTGATCGCCGTCTTCCTGCACGGTTGGTCCAGCAACGCGCTGTTGCCGCTGATGGGCGCCTATCGCTTCGTCGCCATTGGGCTCTCCATCATGCTGGTCAGCATGTTCGTGCTCATCGGTGCGGCGCTGCCGGCCGGGTCGCTGCGCCTGACCGCCATCGTCGAGTCGCAGCGCGAGCTCTGGAACCTGGTCCGCCAGCCCCTGGGCCTGCCGCTGTTTCTGCTGCTCGGGCTCGCCATCACGCTGCGCGGGCCGCTGGATTACGCCGATGCGCCGGATCTGGCGGGCGGCACCTCCGCCGAGGACAACGCCCAGCTCCGGCTCGCCTGGCAGCTCGCGCGGGCGGCCATGCTGGTGGCCTTCGCCGCGATGGCGGCGACGGTCTTCCTCGGCGGGCCGCTGGGGCCGGTGCTGCCGGGGCCCGTCTGGCTCGCGCTGAAGGCCGGGCTCGTCGCGGCCGTGCTGGTCGTGCTCGGTCACCTGCTCGCCCGGCCGGACGCGTCGCGCATGATGACCTTCATCTGGGTGGTGCTGCTGCCGCTGTCGTTTCTGGATCTCGCCATCGCCGGCCTGGAGGCGTTGCGATGAGCTGGGCGGACGGCGTCTTCTGGCTGCTCGCCGCGGTGGCGCTGCTGACAGGCTGGCGCGTGTTCCGTACCGACTCCATGGTGCGCGCGTCGTTCTTGCTGCTCGCGTCCTTCATCGCGGTGGGCGCCATGATGCTGATGCTCGGCGCCGCCTATCTCGGCTTTGCGACCATTTTCATGATGGCCGTGGAGATGATGGTCATGGCCCTGTTCATGGTGATGTTCATGATGAACCCGGCCGGGCTGAATCCGATGGTCATGGTCCATCAGCATGGCCTCGCCATCGTCGCCGGACTCGTGACCTTTGCCGGCCTCAGCGCCTTTGCGCTGAGCCTCGACCTGCCGGACCGGCCACTGCCGGGCGGCGCCGAGGTGATCGCCCCGCTCGGGCGCGAGCTGCTCGGCCCATCGATGCTGGTGTTCGAGTCGGCGGGGGTGACGCTGCTCGCCACCATGCTCTGCGTGGTCATCCTGTCCAGCCGCTCGGGGCGCTTCGGCCCGTCGGACCTGGGCTCGGTGCCACCGGCCGTCGATCCAGCCATCGAGGAAGATCCATGACCCTGCAGGCCATCGGGGTGGTGGCGGCCGGCCTGATCGGGCTCGGCGTGTACGGGACGCTGTCGCAGCAGTCCATCGTGATGCTGATGATGGGTCTGGAGCTCATCATCAACGGCGTGCTGCTGGCCACCGTGGGCTTCTGGTCCTTGACCACCGGGGGCTTGCCGGAGGGGCAGTTGCTGGCCATCGTCGCGATGGCGGTGATGGCGGTGGAGATGGCCATCGGCTTTGCGCTCGTCGTCGCCGTTTTCCGACGCCGGGAAGTGGATATGACCGACCGGCTCGGGAGCATGAAGCACTGATGCTCTGGCTGCTCCCGCTCACCGCCATGCTCGCGGCCGTACTGGCGCTGGGCCTGCGCGGGCGTATCGCGCTCGCGGCCTGGGGCACGGCAGCCATGCTCGCCGCGCTCGGCGAGAGCGCGGCGGCGGTGCTCGGTGACTGGAGCGGGCAGTGGGGCTTTGGGCCGGCAATCACCCTCCATGCCCGGCTCGCGCCCGCGAGCGACGTGCTCGTCTGCCTCGTCCCGGCGGTTGCGCTCCCCGTGGTGCTCTTCGCGGCCATGCACGAGGCCCGCGCGGGGCTGACGCGGCTGGTCGCGCTGCTGCTCTTCTTCGCCGGCGCCATGCAGCTTCTGGTGGTGGCCGATGATCTGCTGACCCTGCTCATCGGCTGGGAGCTGGTGGGGGCCTGCTCCTGGGCGCTGATCGCGCACGACTGGCGTGCGCTCGAGAACCCGCGCAGCGCGACACTCGCGCTGTTGGTGACGCGCTTCGGCGACCTGGGCCTGTTCCTGGCCGCGATGACCACCTTCGCGGCCACCGGCTCCTTCGCGTTCGAGGCGATCGGCACGCTGCACGGGTGGCCGCTCCACCTGGTGGCGGCCGGGCTGCTGCTGGCTGCTGCCGCCAAGTCGGCGCAGCTCCCGTTCTCGTTCTGGCTGTTTCGCGCCATGGCCGGGCCGAGCTCGGTCTCGGCGCTGCTGCATGCCGCGACCATGGTGGCCGCGGGGGCCTACCTGCTGGTGCGGCTGCAGCCGGTGCTGGCCGGTGTTGGCTGGGTCGCCCCGACCGTCATCGGCATCGGGCTCGCGACGGCCGTGGGCGGTGGTCTGGTGGCGGTCTTCCAGCCCCACGTCAAGCGGCTGCTCGCGGCCTCGACCTCCGCCCACTACGGGCTCATGTGGGTGGCCGTGGGTGCTGGCTACCCACTGGTCGCCCTGCTGCACCTGGTGGTGCACGCTTCCTTCAAGGCGCTGTTGTTCCTGAGCGCGGGTCTCGCCGCGTCGGCAGGGGGCAGCGCGCTGCTCGCCGATTTGGGGCTCGGCCGGCGCCTGCCGCGGCTGGCGCTGCTGTCGCTCATCGGCACCCTGGCGCTCGCGGGCGTCCCGCCGCTCGCGGGTGCCTGGAGCAAGGAGCTGATCGGGGCGGCAGCGGAGCAGTGGAGCCCCTGGCTCGCTGCGGGCGTGCTGCTCGTCGGGGCGCTGTCGGGCTGCTACGCGGCGCGCTGGCAGTGGCAGGTGTTCGGACCTTCGGGCGGGGAGGGCGGCGAGCTCCACGCGCGGCCGGGCCGCGGCGCCATGGCCGCCGTCACCTTGCTGGCGGTGGAGACGCTTGCGCTGTCGCTGCTGTTGGCGCCGCCGGTGAGGGATTGGCTGGCGGCCGGCCCGGATGCCAGTGCCGGTTCCGGCCTCGCTTCCGCGCTGCCCAGCGAGACCTTGTGGATGACGCGGGCGACACTGCTGGCGCTGGGGGTCGGCCTCTACGCCGCGCGCTGGCTGGTGGCGAGCCGGCCGCGCCTGGGCGAGCGCGACGCCGATGGCGCGCTGGCGGATTGGCTCGGGCTGCCGACCCTGGTGGATACTGCCGTCTCGCGCCCGCTGGCGCGGCTGGCGACGGCGGCGGCGCGGTTCGACGACGCCGTGCTGGATGCGATTCCCACGGGCATTGCCCGGCTCGGCCGCTGGTCCGTGGGTGTCACGGCGCGGGGGATCGAGCGCGTCATGGACGGAGCCGCGGAGGGCGCTGCCTGGCTCACGGATGGTGCCGGCCGCGACCTGCGACACCTGGAGACGGGGCTCGCCCATCATTACCTGTTCTGGATCGCGGCCGGCGCGGTCGGGATGGCGGCCTTCGTCCTGCTCGGAGCCTGAGATGCTGAGCGCCACGATATGGGTGCCATTGATCGGCGCCGTGCTGCTCGCCGCCTGGCGCGATGCGAGCCCGCGGGGGCTGCGCATCGCCGCCGTGCTCATCGCATCCATCCCGCTCGTCCTGCTCGTCGTGGCCTGGGTGCGCTTCGACGCCGCGGCGGATGCGCCGCTGTTCCAACTGGTGGAGGAGCTGCGCTGGATTTCGACCCTGGGTGTCGCCTGGCGGCTCGGGGTCGACGGCATCGCGCTCGCGGTGGCGAGCGTCAGCGCCCTGGTCTTCGTCGCCGCGGTCGCCTATCCGCCGCCCAACTCCGCGTCCGACGAAGGCCGGCTGCGGCACTACTACGCTTGGCTGCTTTTCCTCGACGGCATCTCGCTCGGCGTCTTCCTGGCGCTGGACCTGCTGCTGTTCTATGTCTTCTTCGACCTCAGCCTGGTGGGGATGTACTTCTTGATCGGCCGCTTTGGCCACGGCGAGGACGCCAGGCGGGCGGCGCTCAAGTTCTTCATCTATACGCTTGGCGGGTCGCTGGCGATGCTGCTCGGCATCATCGGCCTGGTGCTGGCGACGGACCCGCTGACCTTCGACATGCGCACCCTCATCGCCGCGCAGCCGCTCTCCGGGGGCGGGACCTACGCGGGGCTCGTGCTGCTCGGTCTGATCCTGGGGCTCGGGATCAAGACGCCCATCGTGCCCTTTCACACCTGGCTGCCGCCGGCGCACGTGGACGCACCCGGGCCGGCCTCGGCGATCCTGGCCGGCGTGCTGCTGAAGATGGGCACCTACGGGCTGGTGCGTCTGCCGTTTTCCATGCTGCGCGAGACCTTTGCGCACTACGCCTTGCCGCTTGCGATCGTCGCGGTCGTGTCCATCGTCTACGGCGCCCTGGTGGCCTGGGGGCAGACCAACCTGAAGCGGCGCATCGCCTACACCTCGGTCAATCACATGGGGTACGTCGTGCTCGGCATCGCGGCGGCCGCCGGGCTGAGCGGGCAGGCGAGCGCGCGGGCGGTGGCGTTGACGGGCGCAACGTTCGAGATGGTGGCCCACGCCCTGATCACGGGCGCGCTGTTTCTGATCGCGGGCGCCTTCTGGCAGCGCGGCGGCGAGTACGAGCTGCGCGCCTATGGCGGACTGGCGCGGCGCGCGCCGCGGCTGACCGGCCTCACGGTGCTCGCCGCCTTCGCGAGCCTGGGCCTGCCGGGGCTCGCGGGCTTCGTCGCGGAATTCCAGGTCTTCGCCGGGGCCTTCGCTGTCTACCCCTGGCTCGCGGCCATTGCCCTGCTCGGCATCCTGATCACGGCGGCGCTGTTCCTGCAAATGCTGCAACTGCTCTTCTTCGGCGAGCTGCCGGCGCGTTGGTCGGGCTTTGCCGATCTCGGTTGGTCCGAGACCCTGGTGCTCTGCGGCCTGCTGTTGCTCGTCGTCGTACTGGGTGTCTATCCGGGCTGGGCACTCACGGTGATCGGCGCGACGGCCACGCGATTGGTGGCGGGCTGAGATGCCGCTGGCACGGCTCGTCCCGGAGCTCGCCGTGCTGCTGGCCGCCATCGTGGTGATCCTGTCCGCGAGCCTGCTGCCGCGGCGGCAGCAGGGGTTCTGCGCGCTGCTCGCGGCGCTCGGGCTCGTCGTGGCGGCGGCGGCCGCGGGCTTGCAACTGGGCTGGCCCGCGGCGCTCGGCTTCAGCGGCACCTGGGCGATCGATCGCGTCACCGTCTGGGCCAAGCTCATCATTCTGGGCGGGACGCTGCTGGTGCTCTTGATGTCGCCGGAATGGCTGCGCCGCGACCCCAGGCACGGCGAATACTATGCGGTGCTGCTGTTCGCGACCGTCGGTGCGCTGATGATGGCGGGCGCCGCCGACACCATGGAGCTGGTCATCGGCGTCCTGCTCAGCTCGACCACCGGCTATACCCTGGCCGCCTATCACCGCGGCGATGACCTGTCCGTCGAGGCCGGGATGAAGTTCTTCCTGGTGGGCGCGCTGGCGAATGCGCTGCTGCTGATCGGCGTCGTCTGGCTGTTCGGGCTGGCCGGCTCGACGGAGTACGCCGTCATCAAAGAGGCGGTCGGGAGCGGGCAGCCGGACACGGCCTGGCTGGTCGCGGCGACCTTCGTGGTGATCGGGCTCTGCTTCAAGCTCGGCGCCGTGCCGGCGCACACCTGGATGCCGGACGCCGCCCAAGGCGCACCGGTGCCGGCGGCCGGCTATCTCACCGTGGTGCCGAAGGTGGGCGCGGCCGTCGCGCTGGCCCGCCTCGGCCAGGTGCTCGGCGGCGAGCTCGCAGGCTGGTCCGGGCTCATTGCCACGCTGGCCGTCCTGAGCATGACCCTGGGCAACCTGGCAGCGCTGCGGCAGACGGACGTGCGCCGGCTGCTCGGCTGGTCGTCGGTGTCCCAATCCGGGTATCTGCTGGTGGCCGTGGCCATGATCGGCCGCAGCGGGCAGGCGCTGCCGGCGCTGATCGTCTTCCTCGCCGGCTATGCGGCGGCCAACCTGGCCGCCTTCGCCGTGGTGGCGCGGCTGCGGGGGCGCGCTGATCTTCAGGACTATCGCGGACTCGCCCGCGCGCGGCCCTGGAGCATGCTGGTGCTGACCATCGCGCTCCTGTCGCTGCTCGGGATTCCGCCGCTCGTGGGCTTCGCGGGCAAGCTCTTGCTGATGCTGGCGGCGGTGGACGGCGGCCTGAGCTGGCTCGCGGTGGCCGTGGTGCTGAACTCGGTGATCTCGCTGTTCTACTACGCCCGCGTCATCGGCCCGATGTACTTCGAGCCGCCACCGCCCCGGGTCGCCGTGCTGGGGCCCTGGGCGCAGACGGCGATGCTGCTCGCGGGTGCGTTAACCGTCGGGCTTGGGTTCGGCGTGGATGGGCTGCTCAGGGGCCTGGCCGGGGCAGTGCTGCTGCCTTAGGGCAAGAGAACGAGGACAGGATGGAATACGCGAAACTCGCAGACACCGATCTCACCGTCTCCCGCATCGGGCCTGGCACCCGAGCCATCGACAAGGTCATTGCCGAGCACGTCACCGATTCGGCCGGTCCGGAGCTCATGGCGCCGCCGGTGCGGGAGGAGACCGAATAGGGCGGGGCGGGGGCAACGCGGGGCTGGCGTCAGCGCTCCGCAGGTCGGGCTGAGGAACGAAGCCCGACACCGCGCTTTGGACCTTTTCGCTTGGTTCGTGTATTTCGTCGTCGAACGATGCCCGAGCGGAGTCCCTCCATGCCCGAGTTCCAGCAAGCCGTCGCCGAAGTCCTGTCGCGCGTGAACCGCCCGGGAAGCTTCTGCGCGTCCGGCACCGTCGACATCCATCTGCCGGGCCTCAGCGTCGACGGCGTCGGCACCCTCGCGCTGCCGCTGTTGCCGGCGCAGGCCGAGCAGCTGATCGCCGTCGCCGAGCAAGCGCCTTACGGCCGCGGCCCCGAAACCATCCTCGACACGGAAGTCCGCCGCACCTGGCAGATCGATGCCGGTAGCATTCGCATCACCGGCCGGCGCTGGTCGGAGGACCTGGAGCGAATCCTGCGCGCGGTCACCGAGGGGCTCGGCGTTCAGGGCCAGGTGCAGGCAGAGCCTTACAAGCTGCTGATTTACGACACCGGCAGCTTTTTCGTCAGCCACCGCGACACCGAGAAGGCACCCGGCATGTTCGCTACGCTAGTGCTGGCTCTGCCGTCCGAGTTCAGCGGCGGCGAGCTGGTGATCCGCCACAAGGGCGACGAGGTCCGCCTCGGCCTGCAATGCGACGACCCGTCCGAGGTCGCCTACGCTGCCTTCTACGCCGACTGCCGCCACGAGGTGCTGCCGGTGAAAGGCGGCTACCGCTGGGCGTTGGTCTACAACCTGCTGCGCCCCGACGGCGGGCCGCTGCCCGAGGCGCCGGATCATGACCGTGAGCGCCGGCAGCTCGCCGAGCTGCTGCGCCGCTGGGGAGACACCGAGCCGGGGGCGGGCCTGCCGCACAAGCTGCTCTGCCCGCTGGAGCACAGCTACACCGAGGCGGAGCTGGGCTTCGCCGCGCTCAAGGGCGTCGATGCCGCCGCGGCCTTCATCGCCGAGGCCAAGCGCCGGCATGTGGAAGACAGCATCCGCACCCACCGCTGCGACCTCGACACCCACACCGACAAGGCCGGCCGCCCCTACACCCTGGTCTGCACCAAGAACCAAGCGAGCTACGAGCGGCGGGTGCAGCAGCGCAACAAGGACTTGGCCAACCGGGAGCGGTTGTTGGGGGCGGGCGGGGGGGAACGCCGCGCTGAGCAACCTCGATCATAAGTCCGTCCCCCACCGTGGGAGCGCCGTCCTCGGCGCGATCGGCCGTGAGTCGCGGCGAGGACGCCGTTCCCACGGCAGGTTCCGCCGCGCCTACACTGCTGCGAAGCTTGCCGGCCGTATAGCACTGATATCCAGTTATGCGCGTGATCAAGCACTTCCGGCACAAAGGGCTGCAGCGCTTCTTCGAGACCGGACCGAAAGCCGGCATCCAGGCTCCACACGCAAGTTGGCTTTCGCGCCAGCTTTCCCGCCTCGACGTCGCCAAAACCCCGCAGGATATGAACCTGCCCGGTTGGAAGCTGCACCCATTGTCAGCCGATCTGGCCGGGCATTGGGCGGTATCGGTCAGCGGCAATTGGCGCCTGACGTTTGCCTTCGACGGCGAAGATGCCATCATCGTGGACTATCAGGACTACCATTAAGCCCACCTCGAAACACGAAATGCACAGTCCCCCCCATCCCGGAGAAACCCTGCGCGAAGAACACGGCGGCCCGGTCGATCCCGCGCAGAATCACGTGCATCGGAAAGCCCGCGGCGACGATACCGGTGCGTCTGGGCATCGGGCTGGGCAGGGAGAAGATCGTTGAGGCTGCCGGAATCTAGCAGAAAAACGTGGTCTGTCCCTCTTTTCTCCGACCAACCATGAGCAGAACCATCCTCGCGACCCTATCTAGCAGAAAAACGTGGTCTGTCCCTCTTTTCTCTCCGCTCCCACGGCAGGAAACCCCCTGCCCAAAGTGCTCGTGAAGGCCAAACCGGCATCGTCCATGCCGGCATCTCCCTGGCGGGGTTGGCCGCGGGTGGCGGTCACGCTGCCTTTTCGATCGCGATCGCCAGACGTCGCCCGACGGTGAGCAATGCCTGCTCCAGCGTCGCTGCCTTGCTTGCGTGACGGGGATCGACCAGGCGTCGCGCCGCCTTCTCGTGGATGCCCAAGCGCCGCGCAAGCTCGGTCGGGCCGACGCCGGTCTCGCGCATGGCCAAGAACAGCGCTGCCTTGAGCGCGGTTTGGATTGGGACCGCCACCGGATGCTCGTCGGGCAGAGGGGCCGAGGCCGCCGGAATCTCGTCTCGATCGTCGATGCGCGCGGCGACGGCCTCTTCCAGACAGTCGGCTGCCTCCAGAAGCGCCTCGTCGGGGCTCTCGCCCTGGGTGATGGCCTCCGGCCAGTCGCGAAAAGTGACCACGAAGCCACCGGTGGGGTCGGGCGTCAGGGTCGCGGGATAGATGAATTGCATCGGATGCTCCGCTCAGAGATCGCTGAGGCTCAAGCTAAGCTGCCTGAGCATTGCATGCAAAGTTCCGGTCTTCAGCTCATCCTTGGGGTTGCGGACGATGGTGAGCCGCGCGCCGAGATAAAGCGTCACATGGCTCCCCCTTGCCGCGCTTTTCGTCCACGTGGCTGGCGACCCCATGGGCCTTGGCATAGCGTTGCACCCGCTGGATGAATTCCGTCCCTTTCATGCGTGACAGTATCGGACATTTTTGTCCGCTCGGCTATCGGCGCGACGCGACCCCAGCGGCAGGCGTTGGCGGGAAGTCCAGCGCCGGCGACCGGGAGTTCGTGGCTAATACGATACCGGGGTTGAGCTTTGATCTCGTGCCGAGGCTGGCCCCGGCACGCCGTCTGCCTGGCTCCGCCACACGCCGAGAGCGACGCTGACGGCAGAGCCGTCAAGCGCGTTGCCGAGGCGGAGCTCCGGCGCCAGCCGGAGTGCCGCGGCACCAGTGCAGCAGCGCCCGGACCGCCGGCCTCTTCTGTTTCTGTTTTCAGGTGTCCGGTTGCGTTCGTGTGCGGCTCGCCAAACGGTTTGACAGACAGCCTGAAGCCGGGGTCATCCCCATGCGCATCAACACCGGACTCGATGACGAGCAGTCGCGCAAGCTCGACCACCTGCGCGCGCTGACGGGCAGGACGGTCTCCGAACTGATCAAGGAGGCGTTGGAGCACTACGATGCCGAGGTCACGGCGAAGCCGGTGCGAGCGGAGGAGGTGCTGTGTCGCACCGGGTTGATCGGCTGCACCGAGGGCGACCCGGACCTGTCGTCTGGTCGGTCTTGGTCACAACTTCTACCAAGCGCGTGCCCTGTGGGAGCGGCGTCACCGCCGCGACTGGGCGCCCGTCGCGCCGAGGACCGCGCTCCCACGACGATGGATGGACCTATGATCAAGGCCGTGGTGTCCTCAAGACATCTGTCGCCTCGACAGAGGCTTACATACGTGTCGATGCCCTGACGCCGCGTGCCCGGCGTCGCGCCGGGCACGCGGCGAGCCGGCTGAAAGCCGGCGCTTCCAGCACGACTCTTCGCGGTCGGCCCGTCCCTACGCCGGAGCAGTGATTGCCGGCGGCGCTCGCAACCTCCTGATTTCGGGCGCCGCGGGCACTCCGGCGTCGCCGAGTTGGACGGGCATGGCCGCGGTGGTGTGCGAGATTCGCCACAGCCAAGTAGTCGCGCTCGGCGGTGCCCGCGTCGATCTGGGGCATGTCTTCGCCGGCCTGGACGCATCGAATTCCGTGACGCTCGCATCGAGCCCGGACTACGTGGCCGGCGGCGCGCGGCTCTTGGCCCTTCCTGTGCGGGCGGATGCGCTTCGAGATGCGGCTCCTCCGGGCGAGCCGGCGTGGGAGCGCCACTGTCTTTTGTGGCGCGATGGCGGCTGGGAGGTTGCCTGCCGCCGCAAGCTACTCAGGGCGTGGTGTGCTGTCTTGCCGCTGGTCGCGGCACCGAGCGTGCCGCTCCCACCAGAGCTGCTACACCGAAAGACGTGAAAGAGCTCGTCGTCACGGATTGTGGCGTGGAGCTCACGCTGATGCCGGCGGCGTTGTACGCCCGTACGCGAACGTAGTAAGTGCGGTAAGGTCGCAGACCCGAGACTGCTTGGCTGGTGGCGGCGCCGACGTCCAGATCGTCATAGCCTCGGACCAGCCGGCGGAAATCGCTGCGCAGCGAGACGTCGAGACGGTAGCCCGCGGCATCCGGGACTGCATTCCAATTGGCGGTAAAGCCGCTCGTGGAGACGTTGGTGGGGGCGCTCAGGACCGGCGCTTCGGGCGGCGCGGGAGGCGTGGTTGGCTCGTCCCCGTCGTCACCGGGCAGCTCGCCGGCGCTCAATGCCGCGATTGCCTCGGCGGCCTGGATCCTGGAAATCGTGAAGCCGTTGTCGCTGTCGGTCACCGCTTTGCCGCTGTCCCTGAATGCCGCCAGGAGCGGGTCGACACCGGCCGTTGGATAGGCCTCTTTCAACACCGCCCAAGCCCCGGCGACATGCGGTGCGGCCATGGAGGTGCCATGCCAGCTCGCGTAGTCGCCCCCCGGCACGGACGATGTGATGAGGCTCCCCGGGGCCAGCAGGCTCAGGAAGTCGGCGCTGTTCGAATAGTCGGCCACCGCGTCCTGGGCGGCGCAATAGACGCCGGCATCGTCGCAGGTGGCACCGACACTGATCGCGCTGGAGACGCAGGCCGGCGCCGCGAGGGCGTTGACGTAGCCACTGTTCCCGCTGGCCACGACAGTCGCGATTCCGGCCGCGCGCAGGCTGTCGATGGCCGGCTTGCTCGGGTCGCCGTCGCAGGGCTCGGTATAGCTTCCACCGCCGAGACTGAGATTGGCGGCTGCGATGGTGTACGACTCGCGCAGTGCCTGGACCCGCTCCAGGCCCTTGATGATGTCGGAGGTGTAGGCCATCACGCAGGGGGCGCCGCCGCAGGCGCTGGCGCTGAAGCCGCTGTAGACCTGGATTGCAATCACTTGGGCATCCTTGGCGGCGCCAACGTGAAGGCCGTCGTCCCCGGCCGCAATGCCGGCGACGTGGGTGCCATGATCACACCCGGAGCCCCAGAGATCGCTGTCGCAGGGCCGTGCCGAGTCGACCGCGGTGGAGGATGTCACCGCATCGGGACACAAGGAGTAGACCCCGTAGCGCGGACTGCTGGTGGAATAGCAGGCCTCGGAAACGACCTTGCCGACCAGCATGGGATGATCCTTGTCGACCCCGGTGTCGAGGATGGCGATGGTTTGGCCGGCGCCGGTGTAGCCTGCCATGCTGCCGTCGGCGGCGGCGCCGATGAGGGGCATGCTGTCCAGAACGGCCGGCGAATACGCGGCATCCTCCACAACCTCCAGTACCTCGGGATCATTGATCAGGCGGGCGATGTCGCGGGCGCTCGCCCGCATGGCAAAGCCGTCCAGCCGCTCGAAGGACTTCACGCGCGCGCCGGTGCGGTCGCGCTCGTCGTGCAGGCCCAGCGCGGCGAGCGCTCGTGTCCGCTTCGCCCGCGACAGGGATTGGCGCTCAGGGAGCGTCAGCCCTTCTGTCATGGTCGATTCCCTGAAGCGGACGATGACCGGGACCGTGTCGCTCGTGGATGCGCGATCGAGCAGGGCCGCATGACGCTCCTCTCGGGACAGGCCGGAATGCGCCGGCGACATCAGGTCATTGGTCTGCGCCTCCCGGTCCGCCGCAGCCTTGATGGCATCGGCATGCTGGTCCGGCACGCCGGCCTGCACCGGAACCGTGATCGCGAGCGCCGCCAGAACGATGAGCCACATGGGCAGGCGCCTCGCGGAAAGATTCGGGTGTTTGGATGGATGCATTGGGTGTTGTGCTCCAGGAAAGGGCCGCGACGGCCGGTTTCTTTTGTTGTCGATATGCAGGGGGCGGATTGATCGAAGCGGACTGCCGCTTACGTGCCGCTGCCGCCTTTGCGCTTGCGCCCACGCTGGCCGGACCCGCTGCCGTTGCCATTGCCTCCGCCCTGACGCTTCTGCTTCGCGAGCGGTGCGTGCGCTGGCGTGTCGGCCAGCACCAGGTCGAGCGCTTGGCGGGTGTCGCGAGGCCTCGGCGCCGCGGCATCGGCATGCCGCGGGGTCGATGCGGGATCGATGTCGATGGCTCGCGTGCCGACAGTCGACGGCGAGGCGGCGGTCAGGGTGAGCGGGGCGCAGAGCAGCACGCTCAGAGTCATCGGGATCAGGCGATGTGTCGTCATGGATGGTTGTCTCGCGGTGGATGTGGTGAGGGAAGCTCTGACCACAAAGCACGACTTGTGCCATCCAGAAAACCCCGTCGATATCGAGCGTTGCGGCAATCGGGACGGGGGCGAGCTCGACAACATTTTCCGGACTCGACAAGAATGTCGACCGCGTGCCGGGTTGCGCCGATCGTGGGGCAGACCACGATTTGCAGATTTCTGCCGAGAAGCCACGTCCATTCCCGCAACCGCCGGCGGCTACAGACAGCTCATCGGTTATGCCGGCATCGCCCTGGCGGGGGTTCGCGGCGTGAGGGTCACGCTGGCTTTTGGACCTCGATCGCCAGACGTCGTCCGACGGCGAGCAAGGCCCGCTTCAGCGCCTCTGCTTTGCTGGCGTGGCGGGGGGGATCGAGGAGGCGCGACGCCTCCTTCTCGTGGGTTCCCAGCCGTCGCGCAAGCACGGACGGGCCGACGCGGGTCTTGCGCATGGCCAGGAACAGGGCTGCCGCGAGCGCGGCCTGGAGTCGTGTTTCGACGCAGCCCGACCCAAGCGACGAGTCAGGGTTTGGAGCAGTACAGCGAAAGGAAAGATTCGGCGTCTCGCCAGCGTGGCGGATCGGACGCGGCCATCAGCCATCGCCTGCATCCAGCTTGTAGGAACGTCTGCCCTCCAACCTTCGATCTTGCCCCCGTCGCGCGATGGCGGCAAGCCGAAACCGGAACTGAAGAACTGGTCTCCGAAACTGCCGCCGCGGCTTCCGTCCTCGCCGCGCGTGCGGATCAGCTGCCTTTGCGCGCCACGATCGCCCGGTGTCGAGGATCGCTCGGCGCCGTCACCGGTGCCTGGAAGCCGGCCTGTTCGAGGCCCCGCGCGACATCGAATGTGTAGTAGTCATCGCTCCAGGGCTCGGTGCTCTTCATCAGCGTGAAGAGCACCGGCGGCAGGCTTTGGAGGGCGGGGGACTTAGGATCGCTGTCCACCAGCGCGATGGTGCCGCCCGGGCGCAACATCCGGTGGGCCTCGTGGAAGATGTCGAGCGCGGCGTCGCGGGGGAGCTCGTGAGCGACGAATTGCAGCGTGATGAGATCGAAGGACTCGGGCGGGAGCCCCGTGTCCTCGGCCGGCGCGTGCAGCCAGGCTGTGATTTCGTCTTTGGTGTCGCGGGTCTTGGCCACGGCCAGCATGTAGGGCGACAGATCGAGACCGGTGGTCCTCACCGGCTGGTGCTGGCCCTCGGCGAAATGGCGGTGAATGGTCAGCGTCGAGATGCCGACCGAGCAGCCGATGTCGAGTATGTCCCGGACCTCGCCTGGGCCGTATTCATCCAGAATCCGAAGGAAGCCGCCGCGCATTCTGGCGTGCGACGCGTCGGGAGTCAGGGATTCCTGCGGCCAGAGCCGTGCGGCCACGGCATAGGTCGCCGGCGCGGCTTCGAAGGCCGCGAGCCAGCACAGGTTGCCCTGGGCATAGGCATGAAAGGGCACCTGGTAGTAGTCGGGATAGCGCACCGTTGAGTTGGTGAGGCGATCAGCCAAGGCCCTGATCCCGGGCGTATCCAATGCCTGCACCTGCGCACTCCAGGGGATGCCCTTCTTCTGCGCGGTCTTGATCATGACCCGCCGGGCCTGGCGCTTCATGACCGCGTAGATCGGCTTGGTGTTGATCAGCAGGTTGACCAGACGGGATTGCCAGTCTTCGCCGGCCCAGTCGGGCTTCTGTTTCGTCGTCGTCATTGGGGTTCAGCAGGTATCAGTCGTCGCAGGGGGAAAGGCGGTGGGGCCGCGGGGACGGCGGCACAGGGTGTGCCGGGTGTTCAGCATGGTGTCGATCATCGATCATAACGCCGCCCAGCCATAGCGCTATCTGCATCCGTTCGACTCCATTGCCCTTGCGAACCGCTTCTCTTTCGCCTCTAACTGTTGCGAGTTCCGACTCACGCAACGTGTTCGAAAAGGGCTTGATTTGGGCGGTGGGGTTGGGTTTTGGGGCGAGTTGGCCCTGATTCCTTCAGCTTTTTCGAGGCGCACCCGGTGGCCGGGCGCACCTCACCTGCATTCAGGCCATCAGCGGCCTGCGCAGCAGGTAGAGATTGGCCAGGGCGAACAGGATGTGCAGGTGGGTCGTGTTCTTCTTCAGCCCCCGGTAGCGCGCCTTGCGACGGCCGAAGAGGTTCTTGACGACGTGGAACGGGTGTTCGACGCGCGCGCGGATCTGCGCCTGGAGGCGTTTGGCCTGCTTGGCGAGATACTTCACTGGCCCATCGTCCATGGTCGCGAGCTTGCCGCGCTTCTCGGCGATGTGCCAACGCCCGTCGCGCTCCTGCAATGCCTCACGCTTGTCCGCGCCGATGTAGCCGGCGTCGGCGCAAACCGTCGCTTCGCGCCCGTGCAGCAGGTTCGCCGTCGCGGTGATGTCGGCGACGTTGGCGGCGGTGCAGGTGAGGCTGTGCACCGCCCCGCTGTGCAGGTCGGCGCCGATATGCGCCTTCATCCCGAAGTACCACTGGTTGTCCTTGCGCGTCTGGTGCATGTCGGGATCACGCGCCTTCTCCTGGTTCTTGGTCGAGGACGGCGCGGCAATGATGGTGTCATCGACCACCGTGCCCTTGTCCAGCAGCAGCCCGTGCGCGCGCAGCACCGCGTTGACCCGCTCGAACAGCCGCTCACGGAGCGTGTTGTACTCTAGCTGGCGGCGGAACTTCAGCACCGTGGTGGGCATCCGGCACCGACTCGTGCACCAGGTCCAGGCCGAGGAAGGCGCGAGCGAGGCCGAAGTCTGGCCCAGGCCACTCCTCCTGGTGAGGAGGTTACCTGGGGACTCAAGGCCATCAAGGAGCTTACCTCGTGCTTCGGGACTCTTCCTTGACAGCCCCTAGCCCGAAGGTCGTTGGTCACCATGAGGGGTGGCCTCACTCTCCCATCGAAGATGAGCGAATCCCGGTCAATTCAAACGGGACGGGGCGGGTTACGTCCGCATAGCGGACCTCCACACCAAGCCAGCGTGCCCGTTCGTTAGGGTCACCTATCCCATATGTACCTGGCGCCTAGTGCAGCGTTTCTCCCAGCTTTGCTTTCGTTGTCGTTGTCGTTGTCGTTGTCGAGTATCCGACCACGACCACGACCACGACCACGAGCAGAGACTTCGACCCGGTTCCTCGGCTCCGCCCTCAACCGGGTTGACGCCTGCAAAATTGGCTGAAACGGGCACTAGCGTGCGGTTCAGGTCTCGCGTCCCGACGCCTGCAGCAACCAGTCGGTGTAGTCCCGGTTGAGTCGGGCGCCGGCGGAATTGGCTCGGACCGCCGCATCCTCGGTGTGATCGAGCGCCGTGCCGAGGACCTCGGACGGAGACACGCCGAACCGGCTTCGAAAGCGGCGGCTGAAGGCGCTGGCGTCGACGAATCCCCAGGAAGAGGCGATGTCCGCGATCTTGACGCGCCGCGGGTCAGCCCCGCGCAACTCGCCATAACAACGCTCCAGGCGGGCGCCGTTGATGAATTGCCGAACCCCTCCGAGCGGCTCGAACAGCCGATACACTTTGCTGCGGGAGACGTGAAAGTGTCGGCAGAGCGCCTCGACGCCGACGCTGCCCTGCAGGCGCGTCATCAGGAATTGCTGCATGGCGCCCAGGCTCGCGGGAGTCGTCTGGGTGGGGCCATAGCCCAGCAGGGCATCCAGAAAGGCGAGAAAGGCGTCGCAGAGGGTGCGCGCGTGCGGCAAGGTCACCTGCCCCAGCTCGGCGAGCAATTGCTGCCACAGCATCGCCAACAGCCGGCCTTCAGGGTCGGCAATGGACCAGGACAGGACCGGGGTGTGCGCCTGTATGCCGGCGCCAGCGCGCAACCGATGGCGCGGAATCATGATGGCGTTCAGGCGCATGGCCGACGCCTCCGAGTCGAAGGCGTAGGCCCAGTCGCGTAGGTAGAGGTTCCCGGTAAGCAGACGCACGTGACCGTCGGACATGATCAGGCGCTCCTCGCCCGCGAGCTGCATCTGCAATGACAAGAAGTCCCGGCCCTCCCCGACAAGCAGCTCCGGGCCACGCAGAAAGCGTGCCGGGGTGAACTCCGCCTGGTTGAAGACCAGCTCACCCACCTTGTACCCGGCGGCCTGGGCGCGGAAGCCCTCTGGCTCCCCCCTGGGCCAGGTCTGATAGAGCGAAGCGGTCATCTGCCGCCATGCGGCAAGGCCCGCACCCGGCGGAAACTGATCGGAGTCGAAATGGGCTGAGGGGACCTTGTCCAAGGGTTGTTTGTGGGCGTCGGCTTTGCCCACGCAGGTCACAAATCGACGCCGGATGGAAGGGCCGATAAGCGTAGAACACTGAGCGGTGAGACGCCAGGTCAACAAATTTTGAGACTCCAAGCCTAACAGACCCATTTGGCCCAGCGCTACGCTAGGTTCATCGATGCCGGTAAGTCGGACTGTCGGCGCTCGCCTCGTGGGATCACGCGAGCGCACAACCTGTACGGGGTGGCCCATGTCTTTCAAGATTGAGGGTGAGCGACTGCATTCCTCGTGTGCTGACTCGATTGATTCGGGCGGCGTTCTAGTCCATACGAACACGCCTGGCTCCGCGCAATGTCCAGAATTCTCCAAGCTGTCAACCCGCGAAACAAATAGCCGAACAACACAATCAGATGAATATTCACTGGTGGTTCGGCAACATAATGATCTGCATCAAGGAGAAAATACAATGCATCGAACCTCGGTCACCACTGTCGCGCTTTTCGCCGGTCTGTTGGCATGTATTGCCATCGCGTCTGCCGCCCCGCAAGAAAAAACCTGCGAATCAGGCCAGGACAAGGTGCTGCTCGTCTTCAACGCTGGGGCCAGCACCATAACGGCGCCCCCTAACGACCGCAGCAATGTCAGCATTACGATCGCGGACACCGACAGGCAGAGTGTCGTGTTTGGTGATCGACCCAGCCGCCTGGTTGCCGCAATCGATACGCAGACCGTCATCGACTTCCTAGCCGATGTCGCGACAAACGATCCAGCCAATCTCGCGATTGTCGGCCATTTGCCGGATGGTAATGTGGAGATACTGATCATCGAGACGCTGGACGCCAACGTTGAGCCAAACGGCGGGTATGTCTTTCTCAAAGGTCGTTTGCTCGAAGGATTCGATGCCCCCGACCTCATTTCTAACATCTCTAATGGGATGACCTTTAGCCAACTGGATGAGAATCGCAGCTACGAATCGATTGACGTTTTTGTGGACGATGTGGCTTCGTGCTGCCCCGGGGACATAGGCTGCGACATACAGGTCTGCGGTGATTAGCGCCATAACTTAGCCGGGTCCCGGACGGAGACACACGAGGCTGGGGCGCACCATATCGTGGACGAAAGGTATCGCTTTCGACGATGGTCGTCTACGCTTCGTCATGCCAAGAAACCTAGAAAGCGGGTCAAGCCGGGTCAGCTGAGTTACAGAGCGAATCATCTCGCTACCTGACTTTCGCTTGAGGGTTTCGCTCGCACACCTCGCGACCTTCTTGATCCCCGCGCTCGTCGCGCAAGGCGCGCATGCCGGGCCACGCAAAGCGTGTTTAGGGAATTTCGTTGAGTCACTGCCGGAGAGCTTTCGCTTCGTATGGCTGCGCCTCTATCTGCCGGCAAGCGGTCGCGGTTCTGTACAGCTTGCGCCGAATTACAGTGGTGAAGGACGGGCAGAGCACGACGCTGCCGGAATGCCCTAGCGCGCCGCGTCGCTGCGTGATCACCGACAGGCAGAGCGGGCGGTCGCGAGTGAGGATTTGGACGTCCGGGACGTCGTGTGCATCACCGCCCGCATCATCAAGCTGAAGATGGCCGGCGAGCCGCCGTACTGTGCCTGGCTGTTTGTCATCGATAACCAGACTTTCAACATCGCATTTCCGGACTCGAATGCAGCTTATTGGTCCACACGGCAACAATCGGTGGCGCGCTTCTGAACCACCAAGAGGTCGCGCGCGCCCGTACGCCGACGTTACCGATCCTGGAGCAGGATC
The DNA here is from genome assembly GCF_022340605.1 of Thiohalocapsa sp. Lineage (GTDB taxonomy): Bacteria > Pseudomonadota > Gammaproteobacteria > Chromatiales > Chromatiaceae > Thiohalocapsa. The sequence goes on along the minus strand of NZ_JAJDNQ010000078.1, from coordinate 14,270 downwards.
AGGGCGGCCTCGCGGTGCTGAGGGTGCCGCCGACACCGGGCACCTGAAGGGACACGCTGAAAAATGCCATCCCGGAATTTCCAGCGAACGCGATTCGAACAGCGTGGCTTTCGAATCGCTCCATTTTCAGCCCCTTGCGGTCTCGAATTTGGGGGCATCCTGCACTGCACGGGAAGACCTGAATAGGTGAGCGATTCCCTAGACAGCGCGCTCGCGGGCCGATCGCCACGCTGCACGAGAAGCCCAAATCCATGTAGACACGCGGAGGCATGCAATGCAAATCAAAGACCTGGAAATCTTTAACGAGATGCCGTTCCTGTTCTGGGTGAAGAACGCCGAAGGCCGGCACCTGTTCGGCAACAAGGTAATCTGCGATCTCGCCGGCGAAGACGTGGTTGGAAAGACCGACCACGACCTGGTTTGGCGCAAAGACGCCGACGCACTGCAAGCAGACGATCGACGGGTTTTGGAGTCCGGAAAGACTTCCTTCATCCACGAGCATGTCCGCCAATCTGCGCACGGTGATGCGGCACTGAGCGTCTGCAAGTGGGTCGGGGATCTCGACGGCCAGCGATGCTGCTTTGGTATTTCCTTCGTCATCGAATAGCGAGTGAAGGTCGCAAGCCGCCGCGGGCGAGGCAGTTGTAGCGATACCGGCGTTGCTTCTGGTGCCTCGCTGGCGGCCAAGTGCCCGTCATGACCCGCGGCCAGGCCACGGCAATGGTTCGCGCGGGCTTGCCGATTGTCTCTTTGAGCAGGAGCGAGTCGATGCTTCGACCGATGGAAGGTGGTGGCGTCTACGACCACCACAACGAGTACTAGATGCATGGCGGCCTCTTGCATGCGGATCTCATCGCGACGGCCGCGAGTTTCACTGTCTCGATGCCAGCGCGGCGCAGGGCCAACCGGTGCGCAGAATTACTGTGGAGCTTCTTGTAAGGTGGATTGAGGACTGCGTGGGTAAAGGGTTGCGGCGGGCTGGAAAGAAAGTCGCCGGTCAATGATTCAGTCGCGCAGTGAATAAAGTCGTCTGCTCGGATTATGGAGGAAAAGTCGCCTTGGCCATCGTACTTGTTGAGTGTTCCTGACAAATGTTCAATTAGGTCATGGTCAAGCTCGAAGGCATCGACTTCCACGCGCTGAAAGTGAAACGGTCCATTCCTCCATCTATCCAAAAAGGCTGCAGATAGCGAGCCGATCCCTGCTCCCGCGTCTAAAAGGCGGCAGTGCCCCTTGTCATCTGGAAAGAGGTCAGCCATAAACGCGGCGGTTCTTGCCGGCGTGAGAAACTGGCCGAAATGCGCCTTTTTCTACGCTCGGATGCTATTTGAAAGCTGCAGTCTTCTGTCTTCAACCGTCAATGGCACAGTGGTTTCTCCTTGTTCTTTCGCCCCTAACCAGCAACTGTATGGTTTCCAGTCATCAGCCCCGATGCGATGTCACCCGGAAGTAAGAACTGCGCATAACGGTATTGTAACGACGCTGGATGTCCAACAAAAGCAGAGCGGCTGTGCTCAGGTGCCCCATGACTGCCAGTCGGCGTACCCAGGTGAGCGGCGGAGTGGACTCATGCTCTGGCGGTGGAGCCGGGCGGTTCGCGCGGTAGCGCTCAGGTTGGCACTTCGAGCGAGTCGCTGTAGGTTTCGATCCCCAGCGCCGTGGCTATGTCCATGGCCTTCGGCTCGATCATCGGCGAGACGACGATCAGTCGATCGGCGGTGCGGTCATGGCGCTTCTCGTAGTAGCGCGCCTTGCGCTCGAAGATGTACATGGCGGCCTTGTCCACGGAGGGCTTGAGCGCGAGGATCAGGAGCGCGCCGTTCTTGATGGTGATGGGGCATCGGTATCCAGCTTCACCCGCCCGCCTTGCCCCGGTGCGCCGCGGCCCAGCCGTGATAGCGCGCGACGAGCCCGTCCAGAGCGGCTTGGTCCAGCGGACGCAGGCTGCTCAGGACCAGCTTCTTGGTGCCTTCGCCGATGCGCTCGCTGTTGGATGTCAGGTCGAAACGCAGGCGCGCGTCACCGCGGCGTCCGGCGACGTCCAGCGTGCTGTCGACGAGCTCCAGCCCGTCCAGGGGGCGATCCAGGCTGCTCAGTTCGAAGGCCATGCGCTCGTAGATGACCAGGGGCCGCTCGGTGTTGATCATGACGCCGTGGCGCTGCATCAGCGGGACCAGGAAGTGGGGGAAGTTGTGGCCGGAGAAGGCCACGTAGCGCCGCACCAGCGACTCGATCAGGTCCGGGTCCCGGGTCGAGGCGCCGGCACGGGTGACGGTGAGGCAGGTCTTGCCGGACTCGTCGCGCACCAGCACCTGTTCGTCCGAGCTGTCGATCCGCTGCGGCACATCGGCGCCAACCATGCCGCTGAAATGGAATTCCATTCGGCTGCTCAGCCCGAATTGGGTCAACACCAGCGCGAAGAGCAAGTCGCCGGGAACGCAGAAACGCGGGTTGTCGGCGTCGTGGATCGGGTTGAAATCGCCGGCGATGTCCTTGGCGAAGGCATTACCCTGCGCGGCGGAGATACGCGGCGCATCGGCGTCGCCGCTGAGATAGGGGTCGAGAAACATGCCTTTCTGCCTCGGGAAGGTGTGTAACAGGGCGCGGTCGCGCTCCTGTCGTCGGGACGGCCGGCGCGCGTGCAATCCGTCGATCCGCTGCAAGGTGGCGCACCCGGCTGCATCCTACAGCGTCCGCGGCGGAGGAATGCCTCGGGTTGGCCTCGCCGCCGGGCGCTTCGGACACGACGAGGCCGGCGCCAGCCACGCCTGCGTCCCGGCTGCTCCGGATTGGCCGCTCGCCTGCGCACCTTCTTGACCTGGCGCAGCTCAAACCCAGGGGGACCGACTAACCCTGATGGTCCTGAGCCCTGTTTCAGATTACCTGTCTAGTCCTGAAGTCGGATCTGCCCGACCCGAAGGTGAGCAACATGACAGAGCGCGAGTCCTTCATCGACTACCTGAGCCGGCGCGGCATCAGCCGGCGCGGCTTCCTCGGCTTCTGTGCCGTGACCGCATCGGCACTGGCCCTGCCGATGGGGGCGGCCAGGACCATGGCGGCGAATCTGGCGGCGGCGCAACGACCCTGTGTGATCTGGCTGTCGTTCCAGGAGTGCACCGGCTGCACCGAGTCCCTGACGCGGGCCGCAGAGCCAACCATCGAGTCGTTGATCCTGGACCAGTTGTCCCTCGACTATCACCACACGCTGCAGGCCGCCAGCGGCGAGGCCGCGGAGCTGGCCCGGCAGAACGCGATCGACGACAACTTCGGCAGCTACGTGTTGATCGTCGATGGCGCGGTGCCCACTGGCGAGCAGGCCACCTGGTCCACCATCGCGGGCCAGACGAACCTCGACATGCTGAAGGAGACCCTGGACGGCGCCGCGCTGGTGATCGCGGTCGGCACCTGCGCCACCTTCGGCGGCGTGCCGGCGGCGGCGGCCATTGCCGCGGAGCGGCCGAATCAGTCTGGCGCCAAGGGCGTCGGCGACTTGATGTCGGCGAGCGAGGTGCCAGAGCGACCCCTGGTGAACGTGCCGGGCTGCCCGCCGGTGCCGGGCGCGATGACCGGCGTCATCGCCCATTTCCTCGCCTTCGGGACACCGCCCGAGCTGGACGACCTGCGGCGGCCGGTGGCCTATTTCGCCGACACCGTGCACCAGCGTTGCCCGCGGCTGATGCACTTCCGGAACGAGCGTTTCGCGCTCGCGTTCGACGACGAGGGCGCCCGCAACGGCTATTGCCTGGCCAAGCTCGGCTGCAAGGGGCCGAAGGCCCACAACGCCTGCGCGACGCTCAAGTGGAACCTCGGGACCAGCTTCCCGATGCTGTCCGGTCACGGCTGTCTCGGTTGCGCCGAGCCCGGTTTCTGGGATCGGACCCTGGCACCGGAGGGCGATCGCTTCCTCGGTAGCGCGTTCTATCCGGATGCGCCGCCGGCCGCCTGACGCGGCGCCGATCCGAGCCCGCCCGATTCCCACTCTGTCGCAACCGGCGATGTGCCTTCGCTGTGCGCGCCCGCGCGCCGAGCCGTCGGCCATCGGAGCCCTTTCCGGAGAACCCCATGAATACCGTCGTCGTCGATCCGGTCACCCGCATCGAAGGTCACCTGCGCATCGAGGCCCAGACCGAGAACGGCATCATCACCGCCGCGTCCAGCACCGGCACCATGGTGCGTGGCATCGAGAACATGATGATCGGCCGCGATCCCCGCGACGCCTGGGCCATCGCCCAGCGCATCTGCGGCGTCTGCACCCTGGTCCACGGCATTGCCTCGGTGCGCGCCGTCGAGAGCGCGCTGGACTATCCCATCCCGCCCAACGCAGAGCTGATCCGCAACCTGATGATCGGCGCGCAATTCGTGCACGACCATGTGATGCACTTCTATCACCTGCACGCGCTGGACTGGGTGGACGTGGTCTCCGCGCTGGACGCGGACCCGGCCGCCACTGCCGATCTCCAGCAGGGCCTGAGCGCCTGGCCGAACAACTCCAGCGCCTACTTCGCGGACGTGCAGCAGCGGCTCGCCGGGTTCGTTGGCAGCGGCCAGCTAGGCATCTTCGCCAACGGCTACTGGGGGCATCCCGAGTACCGCCTGCCGCCGGAGCTGAACCTGCTCGCCTTCGCGCACTACCTGGAGGCGTTGCAGTGGCAGCGCGAGGCCGCCCGGCTGCACGCTCTGCTCGGTGGCAAGAACCCACATCCGAACTTCGTCGTCGGCGGTGCCCCGTGCGTGCTCGACGGCAACGCCGGGCGAACCGCCATGGACCGCAACGGTCGCCGGCTGATGGCGCAGATCATCACCGGCATGCAGACCTTCGTCGACCAGGTGTACGTGCCGGATACGCTCGCCATTGCGCGCTACTACAAGGACTGGAGCGCTCGCGGCGAGGGCGTCGGCAATTTCATGGCCTACGGCGAGTTCCCGGACGCGCTCGGCGGCGCCGACGACACCGCGGGCCTGTTCATCCCCCGCGGCGCAATCCTGAACCGGGACCTCTCTAGCGTGCTCCCGGTGGACTTGGACGACCCGGAGCAGGTGAGCGAGGACGTGAGCCACGCCTGGTACGACTACAGCGCCGGCAACGCCCAGGGCCTGCACCCCTACGACGGTGAGACGCGCCCCAACTACACGGGCCCCACGCCCCCGTACGCCCACATCGATCCGCAGCAGGCCTATTCCTGGCTCAAGTCCCCGCGCTGGCAAGGGCTGCCGATGGAGGTGGGACCGCTCGCACGGGTGGTGATGCTCTACGCGACCGGGCACCAGGACACCCGGGATCTGGTGGACGCCAGCCTTGCGGACCTGGAGCTCCCCCTGTCGGCGCTGTTCTCCACCCTCGGCCGTGTTGCCGCGCGCACGCTGGAGACCAAGCTCATTGCGGATCGCATGAGCGATTGGCAGGCGCAGTTGGAGGCCAATATCAGCGCCGGCGACCTCGCCACCCACAACGCGGACCTGTTCTATCCGCAGAGCTGGCCGGCATCGGCGCGCGGCGCCGGTTACATGGAGGCACCGCGCGGCGCCTTGGCGCATTGGGTGGTGATCGGCGACGGGCGCATCGCCAACTACCAGTGCGTCGTCCCGAGTACCTGGAACGCCGGCCCCAGGGACGCCGCCGGGCAGGAGGGACCCTACGAGGCCGCGCTACGCGGACACCCGCTGCACGACCCGGCGCAGCCCATCGAGATCCTGCGCACCATTCACAGCTTCGACCCGTGCCTTGCCTGCGCCGTGCACGTGGCCGATCCGGACGGTGGCGGGATGATCCAGATCGCCACCACGACCGGCGCGGCGCTGTAGGTCTGCGTGCCCGGGCTGCGCTTGCTGGCAGGTCGCCCGGGCATGCCGCGTCAAGCGGGTGCTCAATGAGCTGGCACTCAAGCTGGCGTGCCGTCTTCCCCGACCAGTTTGGCCAGCTCGCCCATGACGGACTGCACCGTGAGCAGTCCGAGGAACTCGCCGCTCGCGGCGTCCACGACGGGTATCGGGCTGCCGCGCCGGAAGAGCTGGCGGATGCCTTCCCAGAGCGGGGTCTCGGGATGGACGACGTTGGCCGGCGGGTCCATCACGTCCGCGAGCTTGACCGGAAGCAGTTCGCCGAGATGCCTGGCGACCTTCTCCTCGGCATCCACCAGGTAGTCCAGGCGCAGGTCCGTGTCTTCCAGGCCGTGGTGCTCCAGCGTGATCGCGCCGGGAAGGAGTCGCGAGAGCACGACATCGAAGCTGAAACACCCCGCCAGGACTTGCTTGTCGTCGACGATAGGCAGGGAGCGGATGCCGTGCTGCTGGAGCAGCGCGAGGGCATCCGCGATCGTCTCGTCGGGACCCGCCGAGATGACCTGGGGAACCAGCGCATTTCGACAGAACATCGTCTTAGCCCTCAGTGGATTGTGCCTTGCAATGATGGCGCCGATGACCGTCACCGGCCGCCATGGATGGGTATCGAGAAGAAGTCGAAGTACATGATCACGAACACGCTGCAGACCACCAGGGTCGTCAGCATGGCCGGGGTGCCCTTGCGGAACCACAGCCCGGGCGTGATGGCCAGCGCCGGGTTGCGCTCCTTCTGTGCCAGGCGCTCGGACAGGGTGACGATGAAGACGTTCGCCGTGGAGCCGATATGGGTGCCGTTGCCGCCCATACCGACGCCCATGGCCAGGCACCACCACAGCGGCGCCACGTTGACCCCCTGGCTCTCCATGCTGAGGATGATCGGGATCATCGCCGCGGTGAAGGGGATGTTGTCGATGGCCGCCGACAGGATCGCGGAGACCCACAGCAGCGTCAGGCAGGCCACCAGCAGGTCGTGCTCCACGAAGGGCATGATGTGCTGGCCGAGCCACTGCAGGAACTGGCTCTGCTCGACGCCGCCGACCATGACGAACAGGGAAATGAAGAACAGCAGCAGCGTGTACTCGACCTTTTCCAGGTAGGGGTCGAGCTGCAGATGCCGGCCCGCCAGGAAGAGTGTCGTCATGCCCACGGTGGCCACTACCCAGGCGTCCCAGTGCAGCTGGCGATGGATGACGAACAGCACCACCATCAGCCCGAGAATCTTGACGGACAACCACCAGGTCTTGGGGTCATCGATGCGGACGTCCGGCGCGAACTTGACCACCTGCGGCTTGACGGACAGATCCTTCCAGAACAGGAAGCGCAGCGCCACCAGGGTCGCGAGCCAGGCCGCCAGCACGACGCCGCCCATGCGCAGCAGGAAGGCGTTGAAGCTGATGTCGGCGGCCGAACCGATCATCAGATTGGGCGGATCACCGATCAGCGTCGCCACGCCGCCGGTGTCGGTGAGCAGCGCGGCCGCCAGCAGATAAGGGATCGGCGAGACCTTCAGCACCTCGCAGATGAGCACGATCAGCGGGCCGAAGATGACGACGGTGGTGACGTTGTCCAGCAGCAGCGACAACAGCGTCACCGCGGTGCCCAGCATGGCCAGCAGCAGGAACTGCCGCCCGCCCGAGATCCGGGCGATGTAGAAGGCGATGGCCTGGAAGCCGCCAGTGGGGATCATGACCGCGATGATCAGCATCATCGCGCCAAGCAGAAAGACCACGTTCCAGTCGATGGCCTCGATGGCCTGCTCCGGGCCGTAGAAGCCGAAGATCTGGCCGGCGAACACCATGGCCGCGGCGCCGACCATCGCGATCTTGGTGCGGTGGATGTGGTGGACGCCCTCGGTAAAGATGCCGGCGAAGGTCGCGGCGAGGATGAGGGCGGATACGAACATGTCGATATCGAAGGACAGCATCGGCATGGGGAGTTCCTGGGGCAAGACGCCCAGTTTGCGGGCGGTGTGACGGCAACGGGCCTGAGGATGCCGCGCAGTGTAAGGGAAACGCCGATGTCTGGGTGTTTCCGATGGGGCACGGGGTGCGGACACCTTTTGTGCCCATCCGTTGCCATTGGGTCACGGCAGCGGGATGACTGCAAACGATGGCGCGGCAGGGGCGCATCCTGCGGCGCCCGGCCGGTTTTGGCCCTGACTTCGGTCAGTTTCCCGAACCGGGGACGCACCGCAACCGGCAACTCGTGCACTGGCGCGGCAATGCCGAGGCCGCTCCGCCATGTCGGCCGGAGTTTCGGCCGAAGTGTCGGCCGGAGTGTCGCCCTCCAGGGCGACACGGCCAAGGTTCAGCCCAAGACCAGTCTCCAAGCCTTCCCATCGGTCCACAAGCCCGACACTTAGAGGCGCCCTAAGCCCTCAGGACCCGGCCGCCTCCAACGCAAGCTGACTGTGGCTTCGGGAGTACATGAAGTAGACGATCAACCCGATCACCAGCCAGACGCCGAAGCGGACCCAGGTCACGACCGGCAGGCTCAGCATCAGGTACAGACAGGCGATGGCACCGAGCGCCGGGGTCAGCGGGCTCCACGGCGCCTTGAAGGGGCGCGGGAGGTCCGGATGGGTGCGGCGCAGGCTGACGACCCCAACGCAGACCAGCAGAAACGCGGCCAGCGTGCCGATGTTCACCAGCTCCGCGACGTCGCCGATGGGCGTCAGCCCGGCCACCGTGGCGATGAGCAGGCCGCTCACCATAATGATGCGCACCGGGGTCTGGCTGCGTGCGTTCACGCGCGCGAACACGGGCGGCAGCAGGCCGTCGCGGGACATCGCCAGAAACACCCGCGTGAGCCCATAGAAGAGCACCAGCATGACCGTCGTCAGGCCGGCAATGGCGCCGGCGGCCACCAGTCCCGCGGCCCAGGGGTAGCCGAGGCGCAGCATCACGTCGGCCACCGGCGAGCCGACGTTCAGCGTCGGATAGGGCACCACCGCCGTCAGCAGCCCGGCCACGGCGATGTAGATGAGGGTGCAGACGGCCAGCGAGGCGAGGATGCCGATGGGCAGGTCGCGCTGCGGATGTCGCGCCTCCTCGGCCGCGGTGGAGACCGCATCGAAGCCGATGTAGGCGAAGAAGATCAGCGCTGCCCCGCCCATGACGCCGCTCCAGCCGAAGGGCATGAAGGGCGTCCAGTGCTCCGGCTGCACGCGGCTCGCGGCCACGCCGATGAACACCGCGATGGCCAGCAGCTTGACCACCACCATGGCCGCGTTGAAGCGGGCGCTGGCGCGCACCCCGAAGGCCAGTAGCCCGGCCAGGATCAGCACGATCAACACCGCCGGCAGGTTGACGAGCCCGCCGGCGGCCGGCGCCGCGAGCAACGGCGGCGGCAACGACAGCCCCATGGCCGTCAGGGCGTTGTCCATGTAGCCGGACCAGCCGATGGCAACCGCGGCCGTGGCGACGCCGTATTCCAGGATCAGGTCCCAGCCGATCACCCAGGCCACCAACTCGCCGAGCCCGGCGTAGCTGTAGCCGTAGGCGCTGCCGCAACCGCCGACGGCCGCCGCCAGCTCCGCGTAGGCCAGGGCGCTGAAGGCGCAGGCGATGCCGGCGATGGCGTAGGACAAGGTGATGGCCGGACCGGCCTTGGTCGCCGCGGCGACCCCGGTCAGCACGAAGATGCCGGCGCCGACGATGGCGCCGATGCCGAGCAGGGTCAGATCAAGGGGGCCGAGCACGCGCCGCAGGCCCGTGCTCGCGAGGTGATGGTCGGCATTGATCGGCTTGGTGCGCAACAGGCCGTTCATCGGGCATCTTCCTCCACCGGCTTGCCGGTTTGCTTGTCGATGGTCGCGAAGTCCGTGCGCGTCGCGCCCAGGTCCAGCGCGACCGCGCTGGCGACATAGATGGACGAGTAGGTCCCGACCACGATGCCGATGACGAGCGCGACCGAGAAGCCATACAACAAGGGGCCGCCGAAGAACAGCATCGCGATCACCACCGCCAGGGTCGTGCCGGAGGTGATCACCGAGCGCGACATGGTCTGGTTGATGGAGGCGTTGATGACGTCTGGCGGCGCTGCCCGGCGCATCTTACGGAAATTCTCCCGGATTCGGTCGAAGATGACGATGGTGTCGTTCACGGAATAGCCGACTACAGCCAGGATCGCGGCGAGCACCGTGAGGTCGAATTCGGTGCCGGTCAAAGAGAACCAGCCCAGGGTCAGGATCGGGTCGTGCAGGGTCGCGGCCAGCGCGCCGATGGCGAAGCGGCGCTCGAAGCGCAACCAGATATAGAGCGCGATGCCGCCCAGGGCGATGATGACCGCAACGCCGCCCTTGTCCACCAGTTCCTGCCCCACCTGGGCGCCGACGATCTCGACCCGCCGGATCTCGGGCGCCGGCCCGCCGGCTTTCCGGAAGGCGTCGAGCACCTGGTCCTGAAGGTTGGTCTTGTCGACGGCCGCCGTCGGCGGGATACGCACCAGCACGTCGCGATCCGTGCCGAAATGCTGAACGGTGGCGTAGGTGATGCCCGCGCTGTCGAGGCGTTGGGTGACATAGGTGGTCTCGACGGCCTGCGGGAAGGCCAGATCCACGAGCTTGCCACCGGTGAAGTCGATGCCGAAGTTGAGCCCCTGGACCGCGAGCGACACCAGGGACAGCACGATGGCGGTAATGGAGAACGCATACGCGGGAACGCGCTTGGAGACAAAGTCGATATGCAGCGGCTTGCGAAACAGGTCCACGGTCATGCCCCCGATGATCACGTCTCAACACGAAACGTGAATGCACCACTGCCGCCCATCGTGGCCGGGCATGCAAACCTCGGTCTCGACGGCACGGGCTGCCGAAGCGTGTCTATTCGCCCGCGTCGCGCGGACGGACGGCCAGCGCGGGTGGTTGCATCGGCGGCACCGATTGCGGCGCCTGCCAGGTCGATGGAGCGCTCGGACGGCGCCGGGAGTCACCGACGCGGGTGTCGCTGTCGAAACCTTGAGCGCTTGCGGTTCCGGGGCGCCCGCCGACATGGCTGTCGGTACCGGGCGCTGACGGGGCGAGGGGTGGGGTTACAGCGGCAGGTCACATCGCTGCGCGAACAGTCGGACGCCACTTGCCTGGTGGCCGCAGATTACGAGCGCCCGCGCGGGTCGGCAAGGGAGACGCCAGCCCTAGGGGACGAGGCGGGTCAACGAGGCGCCGAAGCATGGCTGACCACCGCTCTGAATGGCGCCGGCGGCCCGCCGGTGGACGTCGGGCAAGCGGGGCGGCGCCGGTGTAGCATCTTACGGGTACGCGGCTGGTCTCCTGCGGGTTTGGTCGCTTGTCGGTTGGCACCACCTCCTGTGACAGGGGTGCCCTCTGAAGGCTGAGGGAGGCCGATCTCCATGAAGATTGTGATCCTGGGCGCCGGGCAGGTCGGTAGTTCCGTGGCCGAGCAATTGGTCTCGGAGGACGACGAGATTACCCTTGTCGATAGCGATGCGGTCCGGCTGGCGCGGCTTCAGGATCACCTGGACCTGCGCACCGTGGTGGGTAATGCCGCCTTGCCGTCGGTCCTGGCGCGGGCCGGGGCGGAGGATGCCGATCTCCTGATCGCGGTGACTCAGAGCGATGAGACCAACCTCTGTGCCTGCCGCACGGCCAGGACCCTGTTTCGCACGCCCAAGTGCATCGCCCGGCTGCGCTCCGCGGACTACGTCAGTTTCCCGGAGCTGCTGGCGCCAGAGAACTTCGCGGTGGACTTCAGCATCTGCCCGGAGCAGATCGTCACTGACTACATCGTCAAGCTGATCGAGCTGCCGGAGGCGCTCCAGGTGCTGGAGTTCGCCGACGGCCTGCTTAGCCTGGTGGGTGTGTGCGCGGTCGAGGGTGGACCGCTGGTGGGTCACCCGATCGCGGACCTGCGGCGCCATCTGCCGAAGCTCGATGCCCGCATCACCGCCATCTATCGGCGAGACCAGGCCATTGTCCCCGAGGGCGGTACCTGCATCGAGGCGGGGGATGAGGTCTTCTGCCTCGCCGCCACCCGGGATCTGCGTGCGGTGATGCGCGAGCTCAGGGGGCGCGACCGCCCGACCCGGCGCATCCTGATCGCCGGCGGCGGCAACATCGGCGAGCGCCTGGCTTTGGCGACCCAGCACGGCTATCACGTCAAGGTCATCGAGCGCGACGAAGCCAGGGCCAAGGAGATCGGCGCCAGGCTCACCGACGCCCTGGTGCTGGTGGGCGACGGGTCCGACGAGAACCTGCTCTGGGCCGAGGGGATCGAGGATATCGATTTCTTCCTTGCGCTGACCCCCGACGACGAGAACAACATTCTGTCCGCCATGCTTGCGAAGGATCTGGGCGCGCGGCGGGTGCTGGCGCTGATCAATCGGCGCATCTACGTCGACCTGGTCCAGCGGGACCGCATCGATGTCGCCATCTCACCGGCCCAGGTCTCGATCGGCTCGCTGCTGGCCCATGTGCGCCGGGGGGACGTCGCCGCGGTGCACAGCCTGCGCCGGGGTGCCGCCGAGGCACTGGAACTGGTGGTCCATGGCGACATCACCACGTCCAAGGCGGTCGGGCGGCGCATCGGCGAACTCGATCTGCCCCACGGGGTGACGGTCGGGGCCGTCGTACGGCAAGGCGAGGCGGGGCGCGGGTCCGCGGACCGGCCGCGGGTGCTCATGGCCCATCACGACATCCTCATCGAGGCGGAGGACCACCTCATCCTGTTTCTGGTGAGCAAGGCGCTGGTGGCGAAGGTGGAGCGTTATTTCCAGGTCGGCCTGGGCTTTTTTTGATGCGCGCGCTCTGGTCCGTCACCAACACCCTGGGCCGGCTGCTGATGGTGTTCAGTCTCACCTACCTGATGCCCATCACCAGCGCGCTGTATTTTCAGGATGGGACCCTCGCCATCTTCTCGTTGAGCCTGCTCGCCTGTCTGGTGAGCGGTGCCCTGCTGGCGTGGATCAGTCACCACGGCCGACAGGAGCTCAAGGCCCGGGACGGGTTCGCGCTGGTGGTCATGGCCTGGGTCCTCACGGCGGCCATCTCCACCGTGCCCTTGCTGCTGCACGAGCCAACCCCGGAAACGGGCGCCATGTCCTTCACCGACGCCTTCTTCGAGACCATGTCGGGGCTCACCACCACGGGCGCGACGGTCATGGTGGGTCTCGACCATCTGGCCCCTTCGATCAATCTGTGGCGGCATACGCTCAACTGGCTGGGCGGGATGGGCATCATCGTACTGGCCGTGGCGATCCTGCCGCTGCTCGGCGTCGGCGGCATGCAACTGCTGCGCGCCGAGGTGCCAGGGCCGGTCAAGGACACCCGACTCACGGCGCGGATCGGCGATACCGCGGCCATCCTGTGGACCGCCTATCTCTGGATCACCATCGCTTGCATCCTTGCCCTCAAGCTCGCTGGGATGCGCTGGATCGATGCGGTCTGTCATGCCTTCTCCGCCATGTCGCTCGGCGGCTTCTCCACCCGGGATGCAAGCGTCGGCGCCTTCGATTCGCCGGCAGTGGAGGGCGTGCTCATCGTTTTCATGGTGATCGCGGCGCTCAACTTCGCGACCCACTACACCGCCTGGCGCACCCGCAGACCGTGGGCCTATCTGCGCGACGCCGAGGCGCGGGGGGTGCTCTTGGTGCTGGCACTTAGCGTGCTTTTCTGCGCCGGCTATCTCTGGGTGCGGGGCACCTACACGGAGCCGTTGATGGCCCTGCGGGAGGCAGGCTTCAACCTGGTCTCCATCGCCACCGACTGCGGCTTCGTCAGCACCGACTATGCGACGTGGCCGATCTTCGTCCCCTTCTGGATGCTCTTTCTCTCCTGCATCACCGTGAGCTCCGGATCCACGGGTGGTGGGATCAAGATGGTCCGCACCTTGATCCTGATGCGCCAGAGCACCCGCGAGCTCAAGCGCATGATCCACCCCACCATGGCGGCACCCGTCACCATCGGCGGCGCCAAGGTGCCGAACAGCATCGTTTTTGCCATCCTCGGCTTTATCTTTCTCTATTTCATGAGTGTCGTCGTACTGACCTTCCTGCTTATTTTCGGCGGACTCGACTTCATTACCGCATTCACCGCCGTCATCGCCTGTATCAACAATGCCGGCCCGGGGCTCGGCCTGGTGGGGCCGGCGACCAACTACCAGGGGCTCAGCGACTACGAGACCTGGGTGCTGACCTTCACCATGCTGCTCGGCCGCCTGGAGGTCTTTTCCCTATTGATCTTGTTCACGCCCGCGTTCTGGCGTCGATAGCCGGCCGCACGGTTCGCAGGCTTGCCGGGTGAGCACGCGTAGCGACCGGGAAAGCATTGCTCGCAACTCGGACGACGAGTGAATCGTAGGGCGGGTTAGCGATGGCGTAAGCCGACAATCAACGGCTTACCGACACTGAACGTCGGGTTACGCTGCGCTAACCCGACTACACCGAATACTTACACAGTCTCGTAGCGCATCCGCCAC